>NBLY01000069.1 GCA_002084665.1 Desulfobacteraceae bacterium 4572_35.2
ATCTCTTGCGGATAACCTGTCTTCTCGGCGACCACTTCGAGCAAGGTTGCTGAAACATCAGCATCGGTGTTTGTCGCAGCCGAGGTGGTTACAGTAGTAGCAACTGGTTGAGCAATGACTTTTTGTTGAACCGTTGCTACAGCAGGTGCTGGTGCTACGCTGGTTGTTGTTGAAAGCGCAATGGAAGTTGGTGTTGCGACTCCCATCTGATGGTCCATTAACGAACGCATGGTTTGTACCGCTGCGGCTTGGCCCTCAAGGAACTGATTGTGTAGTTTTGCGGTATCTTCCTGCATCCGTTGCAAAACAAGCATGTTGTCTTGTAATGCGCGCAGTGAATCAGGTGATGCTGTTGGGGGGGCGACGGGTGTTGGTGCCGCCGTTACCTGGGCCACTGGTTTAGGTAGCGTGTTAGCATCAACTAAGTTTCGTTTGCTGTCAGGACGCTCTGGTGCCTTTTTACGGTAGTTCGCACCCGTGAGAGTCACTGTCATGCGTGGAGCAGGAGATTCGGGTTGACTCAGCTCACGCTGGGCATACTCACTGTCCCAGTTTTGCAGTTGGATGGGATAACCCATTGCCGCTAATTGAATTAACAAACGAGCCAGATCGTTCAGGCCTGAACGTTTGCCATTTGATGAGTCTAAGGCGATAGCTTGCGCCTCTTTACCCTTAAGGATTTTACCAACCATTCCGGTTAGCCGTGCCCCAGGGCCAACCTCAACAAAGGTGGTAATTCCTGAAGCATACATCTGCTCAACCTGCTGAACAAATTCAACGGGGCTGGCAATTTGATCGGCGAGCAACGAACGAATTGAATTACTTTCTTCAGGGTAGGGTGCCGCAGTTTTGTTGGCATAGACCGGTGCATCTGCGGGCTTAATTTCAACATCTTTAAGCGCGCTAAGAAATGGTTCAGATGCCGCTGCAACAAGCTTACTATGAAATGCTGCCGCAACATCGAGGGCAACACAACGTAGACCACGTTCTTTACACAATTGCGTAGCACGCTCAATTTCACTACGTGAACCAGAAAGAACACCCTGACTTGGCGTGTTGCGATTGGCGAGAACAAGGTCGAGTTTTTCTTCGGTCAGCAGTTGTTCAATTTTAGCCAACGATGATGAGACTGCGAGCATGGTCCCCTTGTCGCTGCCATCGCCCGCCATCAGTTCACCGCGTAATTGTGATAAGCGGAATAGATCTTCACTGCCATAACAACCCGCCGCACATAGGGCGGTTAATTCTCCGTAGCTGTGACCGCCCCATGCGTTAGCTGTGATTCCGTAGTTTTTGATGTAGTTCCACGCCCCAAGACTCACCGCGCCAATTGCAGGTTGAGCGACTTGAGTTGCTTGGAGTTTTTTTATTGTTGCTGATCTATCATCATCAGAATAAGCAGAATGGGGATAAATTAATTGATTTAAACCGTTTTCAATATTGAGAGTATTGTGAGCCGTATTGAGGGTGTTCAAAAATTGTGGGGCATGGCAGGCTAAATCAACCAGCATTTGTGGGTATTGAGCACCCTGGCCAGGAAATAGAACGGCAAGCTTTCCTCGCTGGCTATTGTTGCCATACCAAATACCTGTTGGCGTGTTCGCCAACGTTTTATCGCTCGTCAATAATTTTTGAGCATTAGCTATTGTAGCGCTAAGTTCTTCAGCTGATTCTACGACAAACAGTATTCGTTGTGCGTCTGCTGAGTTGAAATCGACACGACTTTGTGCCGCAACTCGTTTGAATTTAGCCGCTGAAATATCAGTAGGGATTTGTTGTAATTGTTGCTGGAGTGAATTTTTATCTGTACCACTCAATGCAATAATCTGTGGGGCAGTACTCCAATCACAACTGTTCGCTTTGGGCTCATGTTCTTCAAGGACACAGTGGAAGTTGCTACCACCAAAGCCAAAGGCACTGACTGCCGCTCGGCGAGGGTGGTCAGGATGTGATAACCACGGTCTAATCTGCGTATTAACATAAAATGGGCTGTTACCGGTGGTGATCACCTCTTGGGGCTGATCAACATTGATGGTTGGTGGCAATACTTTATTATATAATGCAAGGGCCGTTTTTATTAAGCCCGCTGAACCAGCTGATGCTTTGGTGTGACCGATTTGTGATTTAACTGAACCCAGAGCGCACCAAGGTGTTCCGTCGCTCTCACCATAGACATCACGCAGGGCTGATATTTCCGTCGCATCACCAACTTTGGTGCCCGTACCGTGTGCTTCGATCAAGCTGATTGTTTTTGGCTCAATGCCCGCCTGTTGGTAAGCATCGTATAATGTTCTTTTTTGACCATCGGCGCTAGGCTCGTAAATGGCACCTTTTTTGCCATCACTGGCGGTACCAATACCGCGAATCACGGCGTAAATTCGATCATTATCGCGTTCAGCATCTTCAAGGCGCTTGAGAACCACAACACCAAGGCCTTCACCGATCAAAGTGCCATCGGAATGACTATCAAAAGGTCGAATAATATTCGATGGTGATAGGGCCGGGGTTTTGCTGAAACAGGTGTACATAAAAACGTCATTGAAGGTATCAATGCCACCAGTAATGACCATGTCGCTACGGCCACATGAAAGTTCCATAGCGGCCATATGTACGGCACTTAAAGAACTGCCACAAGCCGCATCGATGACACTGTTTGTGCCACCGAGATCAAATTGTTTACTAATTCGACCAGCGACAACATTACCGAGTAAACCGGGGAATGAATTCTCTTGCCACGGCACGTAGCTATCAGCAATACGCTCAACCACGTCTTGAGCAACGTCATCAGGAACGCCAGCACCTTTTAATGCTTTGCGCCAAGCGGGATGACTTAATCGCGCGCCAAGGGGGATCACCATCTCAAGTGCGCCTGTTACGCCGAGCAGTACACTCACTCTGTCGCGGGCAAAATCACTGGCAGGGTCGTAACCGGCATCTTTTAGAGCTTCACGAGCGGCAACCAAGCCCAACAGTTGTGAGGTGTCAATAGCCTCAAGAATATTGGGCTGGATACTAAATTCGAGGGGATTAAACTCAATAGGATCAAGAAATCCACCACGTTTACCGTAGGTATGATCAGGTCGTTTTGGATCTGGATCATAATGATCGGCAACGCGCCAATGGGATTCAGGAATATCGCTAATGCTGTCGACACCACCTTTAATGTTAGCCCAATAGGAATCTTTATTTTCAGATTGTGGGAAAAGACAGCCAATGCCAACGATAGCAAGCGGTGTCGCGAGGGCTGTTGTATTGTTATTAGTTACGCTCTCTTTAGATGTGTTGTTCTGTGCACCCGAATTAGTCACGCAGGTACTCCTTGATATAGTCTATGGTTAAAGGGGCAAAAGATAATTCACTTGAATCAAAAGCTATACCGTAACGGCGTAGCTCATTGGCGCGAGTAAGGACTGCGGCACCAAAAAGGATATTCAGATTGACACACACCACATGGCGCTGATCCGTTTGTTGTAAAAAGGTGTCATGAGTCCATTCATTAAATGCACCCATCGCTGGGCCACACCACACCTGAAAATCCATTTTACGCCCAGCATCACCAGCATTTGCCCAGTGGGTCGCCTGACCTAGGTAAGATCTGAAAACTAAAGCCATGAGATGCTTCGGATCACGTTCAGCTCGTTCAACTTGGCGCGGGTCACGCTTTAGGAAAAACTCACGGGTGCTTGTCCAAATATCGTTAAGAGGAGCACGAAAAAAAGTTTTTTCGAGTTTTTCTTTTTCATCTGCAGGTATTTCATCAAGACTGTTGTAGCGGCGGTAGATATCATACAGCTTGATCGCTCTCATGGAGAACATTGTGCCACGTTTAAGTACTTGAACATCGACGCCCATCTCAAACATGTCCGCAGCAGGGGCCATGGCCACATCAGCTTGTCGAGTTTCAGCGAGCATAGCTCGCACCATGTCAGATGTGCCCGACTCAATGCAGGCTTGATTAACTGTTCCTGTTACCAGATAGGCCGCACCCATAGCGATAGCCGCCGCAGCAGAATGTGGCGTAGCAATTCCACCAGCTAAGCCAATGCGCGGTGGTATTGCATACTGATATTGTTGTTGTAACCGATCACGTAAAGAACAGATTGTTGGAAACAACGAAAGAGTTGGGCGATTGTCGGTATGGCCACCTGAGTCAGCTTCAGCAGTAATATCCTCTGCCATAGGGATTTGACGGGCTAGCTCCGCTTGTTGTTGCGTAATGATCTGTTGATCAAGAAGTTTTTTGAGCATTTTTTCTGGTGGTGGTGATAAAAAATGCTTGGCAACCTCTTCGCGCGAGATCTTAGCAATGATCCGATTGGGAGTAATAATTTCACCGGTATCATTTTTATGGATACCATGAAGACGATAGCGGACAACATCAATGCTTAATGTTAAAAACGCTGAAGCCTCAATGAGGTGAACATTGTTTTTGATATAAAGGTCAACCAGTGCTCGCTCAAGGTTTGTTTCATTTGGACTGTGGATTAAATTGACACCATAAGGACCGTCAGGCAAGGCTTTTTGTATCTGGACAATTGTCTCTTCGACGGCATCTAATGTTAAACCTGCTGCACCAAAGAAACCAAGCATGCCAGCTTGTCCCATGGCAATAACAATCTCAGCCGAAGAGATCCCTTTTGCCATCGACCCTGCAACCACAGGGTAACGTAATCCATGGGTAGCTATGAATGCGGCATCACCACAGCGATTTAACTGAAGGGGCGATACGTAGCCAATCAGTGCTTGCTGGGTTGAATCAACACCTGAACCGATCTGAATCGTGCCAGTTGTATGATAATGCAAAGTGTCGTCATGTTGAGTGACATAAACAGGCGAGTGGATCTGTGCGAGTGCCTGTTGAATTGTCAATGGAGAAGATATTAAGCTTTCCTTTGAGCAGGGGAGCCAAGAACCAATTCTACATGCAGTGTTTAGTGGCAAGTTTTGAGCCATAATTATCGATGCCATTCCATTGAAATTAATCGTTAATAAATGAATTGTTCCCGATTGAACACAAACATCAATTATGTCACTTTCCGACCCCTAAGGCAAAAAAAAACGCTGCCCAAAATGGACAGCGTTTTTTTTACTAACGATCTCTTTTTATCGAGAGTACTAATTTATGCAAAGAATCGCTTCAGTAAACCCTGAAAAGCTTGACCGTGACGCGCTTCATCTTTACACATTTCATGAACTGTGTCATGAATTGCATCGAGGTTAAGTTCTTTAGCGCGTGTAGCAATTTTCTTTTTACCTGCACAGGCACCATTCTCAGCTTGAACACGAAGCTCAAGATTTGTTTTGGTGTCAGCACCAACAACATCACCAAGAAGTTCAGCAAACTTACATGCGTGCTCTGCCTCTTCCCAAGCAATACGCTTATAGGCTTCGGCAATCTCAGGGTAACCTTCGCGGTCGGCTTGTCGACCCATCGCTAGATACATACCAACTTCAGTACATTCTCCAGTGAAGTTAGCGCGTAAACCTTCAACGATCTCTGCGTCAACATCTTTAGCAACACCGATACGGTGCTCATCTGCCCAAACAAGTTCAGCAGTGTCGTCTTGTAGTTCAAATTTATCTGGCCCAACGCCACATTGTGGGCAACTAGCTGGAGCTGTTTCGCCTTCATGTACATAACCACAAACAGTGCAAATCCATTT
>NBLY01000070.1 GCA_002084665.1 Desulfobacteraceae bacterium 4572_35.2
AGGGACTTAAAATCCCTCGGGCTTCGGCCTGTACGAGTTCGATTCTCGTCCCGGGTACCATTTAAAGAAATAGCCTCTGATTCGTCAGGGGCTTTTTTTTGTCTTTTTTCGTCCAATAGTGTCCGTGTTGGTCTGAAATGTCTATAAGTAATCAATGGTTACAAGGTTTAGTCCCGTTACTCAATCCCTGCGATTTACTCCATTTTTTGTCTCTTTACGTCCAAGCTCATATCTTGACATCCAGCATTTTTAGGTATAGCGGTTAGGTATACCTTTTCTTTGTGGAACACTTTCTATACCTAAACGGGGGGGGGATGGCCAGAAGAACTACACCACTTACTGATATCACCTTCAATCGAAAACCACCACAGCTACCACCTTCTTTCAAAAGCAGATAAAGAGAAACCGTTTGATGAAGCTTTTATTGTGGACATCACCTTTCTTGGTCCAAAAGAAGCTATTCGACATTCTCTTGCAGGGGTGCAAGAGAAACATCCGATAATGATAAAAGATGGTGAACTCTATCTTCCATACATGGAGCTCCCAGCACGCACATACTAAAACCACAACATGCCAAATGGAGTAACCTTGTCGAGAACGAAGCCTTTTGTGTTTGCATGGCTCTAGCAAAAGAGATGAGACTTGATGTTCACGAAACGTTCATTTTAAATGAAAATGACAAGGCATATATCGTAGAAAGATATGACAGATCCGTTGACGAAGAGGGAAGAGTAACCCAAAATATTTTTAGCTGGAAATTCTTAAGGTAAACATGTTTTATTGGCCAAGTAGAATCACTCGGTGGTTGACATCGCTGGGTGAATACTTGGCTATTATTTTGCCGTATCACAGGTTGTGACTCGCATAGATTGAAAGGTTTACGCATGACTAAGTTAGACAAAGCCCTCGAACTGTATGTTGAGGATGAGAAAAATCAGGCCCCTTATTATGATTTGGTTTTGAATTCCGATTTTTATATCCCTGTTCAAGCTAAAGAGGGTGAGAAGGGCGAACAGCAGATCATCGATCAGGAGAGCATTGTGCCGTTGGTATTGAGCGCCGATGACGAAGATTATCTGATGCTGTTTGAAAATAAAGAACGTTTGCTGGCGTGGGCCGATGAGTCGGTGTGTTATGTGATTATTGCTGGTGATGCCATCGCGCAAATGACACCGCCGAAATTGAATTGGGCGCTCAACGTTGGTACTGAGTTCCAGAAGCAGTTTGTCCCCGATGAGATTGCTTGGCTGCAAGAGATCATCAAGAAGGTTGCTGAACTGACTCCTGAGGGTGGCGATGAAGAGATTGATGAGGATGTGGATTTGTGCTCTGAAGGCCTTGGTGAATCATAACAGCGTGGCAATAGGTGTTTTTAGTGTTGGTTGAAAATAAAAAGGGACAGACCGCATGGTCTGTCCCTTTTTTAGTATTAACGTGTCAATTCAGCGGTTAGGCCGATTTGTTTTTTTCGCTCTTCTTACGATCATTAGCACAAAGAATTTTCTTTCGCAGGCGAATTGACTCAGGGGTGACCTCAACCAACTCATCAGCAGAGATATACTCAAGGGCTTGCTCAAGAGTTAAAATGTGAGGTGGTGTCAGGCGAATTGCTTCGTCAGTACCTGATGAACGGACGTTAGAGAGTTTTTTACCCTTACGCACGTTAACCATCATGTCGCTCTCTTTAGCGTTCTGACCGATAATCATCCCCTCGTACACTTTGGTGCCGGGGTTGACAAACAGAATGCCACGATCTTGTAAGTTGAACAGTGAGTAGGCAACGGTTTCACCTGCATCAATAGAGATCAGTACGCCGTTCTTGCGCCCTTCAATCGCACCTTTGTATGGTGCGTACTCAAGGAAGCTGTGTGACAACACGCCAGTACCTCGGGTGTCGGTCATAAACTCAGTACGGAAGCCGATAAGTCCACGTGCTGGAATGTTAAATTCTAGGCGGTTAGTACCCTCCATCGGCTTCATGGAGATCATCTCTGCTTTGCGCTGACCAAGTTTTTCGATGACTGTGCCTTGAAACTCTTCGGGTACGTCGATACATAAGTACTCGAATGGCTCAAGCTTTTGACCGTTTTCCTCTTTGAGGATAACTTCTGGCTTTGATACCGCTAACTCAAAACCTTCACGACGCATGGTTTCGATCAAGATGGAGAGGTGTAGTTCACCACGACCGGAAACTTTAAAGGTGTCGGTGTTGTCAGTTGCTTCAACACGCAGTGAAACGTTGGTACGTAACTCTTTCTGTAAACGCTCAGAGATATTACGTGAGGTAACCAACTTACCCTCGGTGCCTGCGAAAGGTGAGCTGTTGACGATAAAGTTCATCGCTAGAGTTGGCTCATCAATATTAACGTATGGCAGTGGTTGCGGATCGACCGTTGAAGCGAGCGACTCACTGATTTTAATTTCGTCAAAACCAGCGATGGTAACAATGTCGCCAGCGAAGGCTTCTTCGATGGTAACCTGTTGCATCCCTTGGTAACCAACAAGCTTAGAGATACGACCACGGGTGATGTTGCCATCTTTATCGATACGAGCCAAAGTGTCGCCAGCTTTAACGCTACCGTTAAAGATTTTACCCGTAGCGATACGACCGATGTAATTGTTGTAGTCAATGCTGGTGACCAAAAATTGAAATGGTGCGTTGACATCAACTTTTGGTGACGGAACTTTGTCCTGAATGACATCAAACAGTGGCTTGAGATCCATGTTGTCATCGGTTGGCTCATAGCGGGCGTAACCGTTTTTTGCACTGGCATAGACAATTGGGAAATCCATTTGATCTTCCGTAGCGTCAAGTTCACAGAATAGATCAAAAACCATGTCAACTACCTCTTCAGGGCGAGCCCCTGGGCGGTCGATTTTATTAATAACGACAATTGGCTTAAGGCCAAGGTCGAGAGATTTTTTCAACACGAAACGGGTTTGCGGCATGGGGCCGTCAAACGCATCAACGAGCAGAAGAACCGAATCAACCATCTTCAAAACGCGCTCAACTTCACCGCCAAAGTCAGCGTGGCCTGGGGTGTCAACGATGTTGATTTTTACATCACCATATTCGATAGAGAGGTTTTTTGACAGAATGGTGATACCGCGCTCTTTTTCCAGATCGTTGCTGTCCATGATCCGTTCGGTAATGACCTGATTGGAGCGAAATACTCCCGACTGTTGTAGCATAGCGTCAACAAGGGTCGTTTTTCCGTGGTCAACGTGGGCAATAATAGCAATGTTTCTGATCTGGTTGCTCATTTCGGGTAAATCTCCTTAAAACATATGTAAGTAGGCAAAACCGCGCAAGAATACATTAATACTGTAGGATTTGCTACTAAAAAATGGACGCTGGCAAAGCGGGTTGCTACCAAGGGGAGTTTTATGCGAAAAAAATTGGAGGTCAGACGGTTAGCTAGCGTTGTGTTGGTGTTCACTTTATTTGTAATAAATATAACGCGTTGCGGATG
The DNA here is from genome assembly GCA_002084665.1 of Desulfobacteraceae bacterium 4572_35.2. Classification (GTDB taxonomy): domain Bacteria; phylum Desulfobacterota; class Desulfuromonadia; order Desulfuromonadales; family Desulfuromonadaceae; genus Desulfuromonas. The sequence goes on from NBLY01000070.1 coordinate 3,474, forward strand.
GTTTAATAAAACTCTGTGTCGCTAGCAAATGAAGACTTTTGCATCGGCTGAAGCATGAACCTTGCCGTCCATTTCGATGGTCGATTCAACGCGAAAGTAGCGTTTTTTTGTTTCAATAATTTTAGCCTGTAATGTCAGCGGTGTGTTTACCGTGACTGGCTTTTTATAGCGTACCGAAAGTTCAGCGGTGACCACGTTGCAGGTGACGCTGCGGCACGCATAGATGCTCACTTCATCAAGTAGGGTGGCTAAAATTCCACCGTGGGCGATGTTCTTCCAGCCTTGAAATTGTTGTGGAATGATATATTGACAGCTTGCGCTTTGGTTCACTTTATCAACAACGAAGGTTGCATGGAGGCCGTGAGTGTTATCATCACCACAAACAAAACAGCCTTTATCGTCTTCAATTTGCATGGTAAGAATCTCCCTTGTTAACTAAGATATGGCATGGACAGAGTTGCGGCTGCATTGTAGAGTGCCGTATAGCTGTTAACTTACACCTGTTGTTTGAAAATAAAAGGATTTAATTTGTGCGAACCATATTTATCTTATTGTTGCTATTGATTATCACGGGTTGTGCTGGCCCCCTTTCCCGATTTTTGGAATCGTCACTTTGTTGCTGGGCCCAATAAGGGCGATGTTTATACTGGTCGTACTGCTCTTGGCACTGAACCACATCAACCCTATGCTGGCCTGCTTTCAGGTGACACTTTAACTCATCCGTGGACATTGCCACATCGGCTACTGTTACCGTGGCTGTGGTTTGCCCATGATGGTACTATCGCTGCGGATTGGCGTTATGTCGCCCCGCGTACCCGAATCTATATTCCTGGTTACGGCTGGGGTAGGGTAGAAGATAAGGGCTCGGCGATCAAAGGGAGGAATCGTTTAGATCTCTATTTTGATTCTCATCAGGAAGCGTTACGCTGGGGGCGCAAAGATGTTGTTGGTCGCCAACAATAGCCACGAGGTTGCTGCCCGCTGTTTGTTTTTGATAGGAGTTTAACGGTTTTATGCTCGATTGGTCACAATTTATAGCTCAAGATGAGAGCATTGTTTGGCAGGCGCGACCTGCGCCGCGCTGTTTTACCTTTCGTCGCTGGCAGCATGCGTTATTTGGTGTGCTGGTTACGGTCATGAGTATTTGGTGGCTGGTTGCTGGTTGGGGGATGATGGTGCAGGGTGAGCACATGTTGTGGGCCGTGGTGCCGATTCCGTTTTTATTGATCGGCGTATATTTAAGTGTTGGTCAGTTGCTCGTGGCGCGGTTGGAGTGGGAGCGAGTGTTTTACGCTCTGACCGAACGGCAACTTCTTATCCAGTGCGGTCTGTTGCGCTCGCGAATAATCGCATTTGATTTAACGACCTTGAGTTATCAATGTTTGTATCCCTTTGGTGAGCAGTTGGGAACATTTTACCTTGAGGCAGGAGCGCGGCGCATCACCTTGAGTTGTGTTGAATATCCTCACCAACTGTATCGACGATTAGAGCTGTTGATTGCTGAGAATAACGCCAATAGCTCAGAATGAAATTTTTAACGTAAAACCCGTGGATTGCCGTTGATTTTTTTCGATGTATCTGGTTATATCGGATAATTTTACTGGCCTCGATTCATGTTGAAATTTAACCTGCTTACCCCTGATGGCACCCCTATCCATGACAAAATTATTTTACCTCGAAACTTTTGGCTGCCAAATGAATGTGGTGGACTCAGAGTGGATCGCTAATTTACTCGAAGAGAGTGGTTATGTTTCTGTTGATGATCCGCAGTTGGCGGACCTGATTATTCTCAACACTTGTTCCGTTCGAGATAAGGCTGAACGTAAGGTTTACGGCCACTTGGGGCGTTATAAGCCATTGAAAGAAAAGAAGAGAGGCTTGATTCTCGTCGTTGCTGGCTGTGTGGCTCAGCAAGAGGGCCAGCAGCTCCTTGACCGTCTGCCGTTTGTTAATATTGTGATGGGAACGCACAATGTGTGCAAATTGCCAGAGTTGGTGGCTCAAGTTGAGGAAACAAAAGGGCGTGGTCAATTTTGTGCGACCACCCATTACGAAGGGGTGGAGCGGCTTGGCCAATTTCCGCAACGCGGTAAAGAGAGTTCCGTGGCTCGCTTTGTTACGGTGATGCAGGGCTGTGATAACTTTTGCTCCTATTGCGTCGTCCCCTATGTGCGTGGACGTGAGGTGAGCCGATCCAGTGCCGATATTGTTGCTGAAGTGCGCACCTTGGTCGATCAAGGGGTTCGCGAAGTCACTCTGTTGGGCCAAAATGTCAATTCTTATGGTCAAAAAGGCAGTGGCGATGTCAGTTTTCCTGAGTTGCTTGAGCGCGTCCACGAGATTGATGGTTTATCGCGCTTGCGTTTTACCTCGTCCCACCCTAAAGACCTTTCCGATGATTTGATCAAATGTTTTTCATCGTTAGATAAATTGTGTAAGCAGATGCATCTGGCGGTGCAGAGCGGCTCCAACCATATTTTAAAGCAGATGAATCGTGGCTATAGCCGTGAGCAATATTTAGATCGGGTGCAGCGCCTAAAGCAGCAATGCCCTGAAGTTCGCATGACAACCGATTTGATTGTTGGCTTCCCCGGTGAAACGGAAGACGATTTTATGCAAACCATCGACCTGATGGAGCAGGTTCGCTTTGCTGATGCCTATTCGTTTATCTACTCTTCACGGCCACAAACGGCAGCGCGTAATTTTGCTGACCCTGTAAGTGCTGAGGAAAAAAGCCGCTGGTTTAAACTTCTCCTTACCACTCAAGAACGAATTAGCAACGAGGTGTGGTTGGCAGATCAAGATCAATTGCAGCAGGTTTTGGTTGAAGGGGTCAGCCGTCGTGGCGATGGTCAGCTTAACGGCCGCAACCAGTGGAGTCGCGTTGTTAATTTTAACGGTAGTGCCGATCTGGTTGGTCAAATGGTGACGGTACGGGTTGATCAAGTGTTACGTAACTCGCATCGGGCGACGTTGGTTTAGCTCGATTCGGTTTAGAGCAATATGAGTGTGGTGCTGCCCGCTCAATAGATTTTATCAGGGAGATTCAATCGATGGAACAACAGTATTACGACATGCTTAAAGAACTCTCTCAAGCGCCAAGTCCATCGGGATTTGAACAACCCGTGCAGCGCATTATCCGCCGTGAGCTTGCCGATGTAGCGACCGAGGTTAAGACCGATGTTATGGGTAATGTGATTGCTCGTCTCGATGGCAGCGGTGAAAGTCGGCCACGGGTGATGCTAGCTGGGCACTGCGATGAGATCGGCTTCATGGTCAAGTACATTGACGATAACGGCTTTATCTACTTTGCCCCAATTGGTGGTGTTGATCCCCACCTTGTTCCCGGTCAGCGGGTAAATGTCCACGCAGATACAGGGCCAATCCTCGGTGTGGTGGGTAAAAAACCGATCCATCTTATGGAAGCAAAAGATCGCGAAAAGGTTGTACCCTTCAAGGATCAATATATTGATATTGGTTGTGCCGATCGTGAAGAGGTGTTGTCGCTGTTAAATATTGGTGATCCAATCACCTTTGTGCCGAGCCTTGAACGGCTTCAGGGTGATCTAGTTACCTCGCGCGCCTTTGATGATAAAATGGGGGCGTTTGTTATTACCCGCGTCCTACAGCAGGTGAGTCAGCGTGGTGATGCACCCGTCGATCTCTACAGTGTGACAACTGTGCAAGAGGAAGTTGGTTTACGCGGTGCTTCGGCGAGTGTTTACGGCGTGGCGCCAATATCAATCCCGTTTTGTTTGATCTGCTGTGTGAAACGGCTATCGAGCTTGATATCCCCTATCAGGTGGTCGGTATGCCGCGGGCAACGGGAACCGATGCCAACGTGATGCAATTGAGTCGTGGCGGCGTGGCTGCAGCACTGGTGAGTGTGCCATTGCGCTATATGCACTCGCCTGTCGAGGTACTGTCGTTGGCTGATTTAGAATACACCATCGCTTTGTTGAGTGCGGTGATCTATAAAATTGACAACAGCGAGATGTTTATTCCGACGTAGATTGACCCTGTGTTTTAGCGATGCAGCCTTGACGAGTGCTGCGTTGAGGGATAACATGGTCAGTTAAATAAATTTTTGCGCAATATCTTATATATTAACACTGTAATCTCTCTGCAAAGGAGACCAAGATGTTGGATCCCGAATTACGGGAAGGACTCACCTTTGATGATGTTCTTCTTGTCCCTTCTCATTCGCTTGTTTTGCCAAAAGAGGTAGATCTTTCAACCAATTTAACCGCATCAATCAGGCTGAATATCCCATTGATGTCGGCAGCGATGGATACTGTAACTGAAGCGCGCACTGCTATTTGTATGGCACGTGAAGGTGGAATCGGTGTTGTCCATAAGAATATGTCGCCTCAAGAGCAGGCACTTGAAGTCGATCAGGTTAAAAAATCGGAAAGTGGCATGATTGTCGATCCGATCACTATGGAGCCGAGCCAAAAGATCTATGAGGCGCTGGAGGTGATGAAAAAATATCGGATCTCTGGTGTCCCCGTAACTAAAAATGGTCGCTTGGTCGGGATTCTAACCAACCGTGATCTGCGTTTCGAAACAAAGCTTGATCAGCCTATTGAAAATGTGATGACCAAAGAGAACTTGGTCACTGTTCCGCCGGGAACCACCTTGGAGGAAGCTAAATTTCACCTCCATAAACACCGGATTGAGAAGTTGCTGGTGGTTGATGATGATTATGTTCTGCAGGGTTTGATCACAATTAAAGATATTGAAAAAGTGCGTAAATATCCTTCGGCTTGTAAAGATGAGTTTGGTCGTTTACGTGCCGCCGCGGCGGTTGGTGTTGGTGGTGACTGTGACGAGCGTATTGAACTGTTGGTTCGTGCCGGTGTGGATGCGGTGATTGTCGATACCGCTCATGGCCACTCTCAGGGTGTTATTGCTGCCGTTGCTGAGATCAAGCGTAACTATCCAAATCTACAGATGATTGCTGGCAATATCGCCACAGCAGGAGCTGCCGAAGCGTTGATTAAGGCTGGTGTTGATGCTGTTAAGGTAGGTATTGGCCCCGGTTCAATCTGTACCACCCGTATTGTTGCCGGTGTTGGAGTTCCGCAAATTACCGCCATTGCTGATGTCGCACGTGTCACTCAGAAGGCGGGTATCCCTCTCATTGCTGATGGTGGTATCAAGTATTCTGGTGAATTGCCAAAAGCGATTACCGCTGGTGCTGACGTGATCATGATCGGTTCATTGTTTGCTGGAACCGAAGAGTCTCCCGGTGAAACAATTCTGTATCAAGGTCGTACCTACAAGTCATACCGTGGTATGGGTAGCTTAGGTGCGATGAAAAAAGGGAGTAAGGATCGTTACTTCCAAGGTGATGTCGCAGACGATGTCAAGTTGGTTCCTGAGGGGATCGAGGGTCGCGTTCCATTCCGTGGCACGCTGTCTGAAAATGTTCATCAACTGCTTGGCGGTCTGCGGGCTGGTATGGGTTACACTGGCTGTCAGAGTCTTAATGATCTGCAACAGAACGCCAAGTTTATCCGTATCACCAATGCCGGTTTACGTGAATCGCATGTTCACGATGTTAACATCACTCACGAAGCACCGAACTATCGCATTGAGCGGCCTACATAGGCTGCGCTAACACGATCTCATATTGCAACGAAAGCCCGTTACTTAGCTACGGGCTTTTGTTCGTTTAAGGCTGAAGCGATTCAGCGGCATAACTATACCAAGGAGCGACACCATGTCTGATCTACATAGTGAAAGAATTTTGATTCTCGATTTTGGTTCCCAATATACCCAACTCATCGCCCGCCGAGTGCGTGAAGCGCATGTGTATTGTGAACTGCATCCGTATGATATGGATTTGCTGGCCATTCGCGATTTCGCTCCTAACGGCATTATCCTCTCTGGTGGACCTAAGTCGGTCTACGATGAGGGTGCACCTATTGTTGATGAGCAACTGTTTGAATTAGGCATTCCGGTGTTTGCTATTTGCTATGGCATGCAATTGCTTAATCGTCACTTTGGCGGCGTGGTGGTTCCGGCTGGCAAGCGTGAATTCGGTCACGCAGAGCTCCTTAGTCAAGGGACACCTGGGCCACTGTTTGATGGCTTTTTTGTCGATGGCAAAACCCCAGTATGGATGAGCCACGGTGACCACGTACAGCGCGTTGCTGAAGGTTTTGAAGTGATTGCCGCCACCCTTAATGCCCCTGTGTGTGGAATTCAAAATGTTGAACGCAATCTTTATGGCGTTCACCGTTGCTGCGGCACTGATCCACCGTGCTATTGGCGAGCAGCTTACCTGCGTGTTTGTCGATAACGGCTTACTGCGCCTCAATGAGGGCGATCAAGTGATGAACGCTTTTGCCTCGAATCTTGGCGTTAAAGTGATTCGTGTTGATGCTGAACAGCGTTTTCTCGATGGTCTCGCCGGTGTTTCTGATCCAGAGAAAAAGCGTAAAATTATTGGTGGCCTGTTCGTCGATATTTTCGAAGAGGAATCTAATAAGATAACCGACGCTAAATGGTTAGCACAGGGGACGATCTACCCTGATGTCATCGAGTCTGCTGGCGGTAAGACCGGTAAAGCGCATAATATTAAAAGTCACCATAACGTTGGTGGTCTCCCTGATTACATGAAGCTCGAACTGCTTGAGCCGCTGCGTGAACTGTTTAAAGATGAAGTTCGTGCCATCGGTGAAGAGATGGGGCTGCCACACCAAATGGTATGGCGCCACCCATTCCCCGGCCCCGGTCTAGGTGTGCGGATTCTCGGCGAAGTAAAAAAAGAGTATGCCGATATCCTCCGGTTGGCCGATGCCATCTACATGGAAGAGTTGTACCGCACTCATGGGCGATGGCCGTACTTATGAGTACGTGGTTGCACTTCGGGTTGCACTTCGTGCCGTTGAAACTAAAGACTTCATGACCGCAGGTTGGTATCCGATGCCCTATGCTGACTTAGCTCATATCAGTGGTCGTATTATTAATGAGGTGAAAGGGATCAATCGCGTCACTTACGATATTTCAAGCAAGCCACCGGCAACAATCGAGTGGGAGTAGAAACCTACCGTTGGGCTGATTGACCTCCCCATTGTTTTCTGAACACAGAAAGCCCTTTGCCGTCAGGTAGAGGGCTTTTTTGATAACTCTATGTTGTTTGCTCCGGCAGTTTGTTCGCATCCTTCCACCCGATCGCTCCCTTCGTTCTCTCTATTTCATCGCACTATGTTGTCATCTCACTATCCCTTGGTATAGTTTTCCATACTGGTTTAATTTTAAGCACCCATTGGCGTAGAGGTGTGTGCTTCAACTCGAATCGCAACAAGGGGGTCGTTATGGACAAGGTTTTTCGTATCAACATGACAAATTTAACAACCTGTATTGAGGAGGTTCCTGAACAGTGGATAGGTCTCGGTGGTCGCGCGCTCACCTCAACCATTGTTGCCGCTGAGGTTCCGCCGCTCTGTCATCCTTTAGGTTCTGACAATATCTTAGTTTTTGCCCCCGGTCTGTTATCTGGAACTGCGGCGGCACAGTCTGGGCGCATGTCGTGTGGCGCAAAAAGTCCGCTGACTGGCGGCATCAAGGAGAGTAACTCTGGTGGTACCACTGCCCAGCAGTTTGCCCGCATGGGGATCAAGGCGATGATTATTGAAGGGCTGCCCGCTGCCGATACCTTTTACAGCCTGCACGTCACCATGGATGGTGTCACCATTGAGGAGGAGAGCTCTTTACTCGGCAAAGGAAATTTCGCTGTTATTGAAGATCAGGTGGCAAAAAAAGGGAAAAAGATTGGCGTAATGACCATCGGTTTAGCTGGCGAGCTGAAAATGGCAGCGGCTAATATTTCGGTGAAAGATCCCGATGGTAAGATTCGCAGTCACGGTCAAGGTGGGATGGGCGCAGTCATGGGTTCAAAAAAGATTAAATTTATCACCGTTGATTCTGAAGGCTCACCAGCCGTTCCTCTCGTTGATGCCGATAAATTTAAAGCTTCAGCGCGGGTGTTTGCTAAAACACTACTCGATCATCCAGTTTCCGGCGAGGGCTTACCTACTTACGGCACCAATGTGTTGGTCAATATTCTAAATGAGGTCGGTGGTCTGCCGACGCACAACTTCCGTTTTGGACAATTTGACGGTCAAGGTTTTGAGTATGAAACAATTTGGGGGCTGGGGGCCAATTGTTGCATCGATAACCTCGACCAGATCGCTGAAGCAGATAGTATCATGGACGATGTCGGAGTCGATTCTATCGAAACGGCTGTTACTATCGGTGTGGCGATGGAGGCGGGCATTATCCCGTTTGGCGATGGCGAAGGGATGTTGCGTTTGTTGCGCGACGAACTGGCCAAGGGAACACCTCTTGGTCGTATCATTGGCAGTGGCGCTGGACTTCTCGGTAAAATTTATGGTGTAACAAGGGTGCCCGTGGTTAAAAATCAAGCGATTCCGGCCTATGATCCACGCAGTGTCAAAGGGATCGGCATCACCTATGCCACTAGCCCAATGGGAGCCGATCATACCGCTGGTTACACCATCGCCTCTAATATTCTCGGTGTTGGTGAATTTGTCGATCCGTTGAGTAAGGTTGGTCAGGTCGAGCTGTCGCGTAACCTGCAAATTGCTACCGCCGCGATCGACTCGACCGGCATGTGTATCTTTATTGCCTTTCCCGCCCTTGATGATGCCGCCTGCCTGCCCGCCTTGATCGACATGATTAATGCTCGCTTTGGCACTGAGCTGTCTGGTGATGATGTCACCGAACTGGGTAAAAAAGTGATGAGGCTCGAGCACCAGTTTAATATTGATGCTGGTCTCAATAATAAGCACGACCGTCTGCCAGAATTCTTTAAAACCGATCCGCTACCACCTCACAATGCCGTGTGGGATTTTACCGATGATGAGATTGATGAGTTCTGGAACTTTTAACAAATTGTTGGATTTTACTTATTGCCATTAGCTAAATAAAACCGGCTCGGAGTGCTTCGAGCCGGCTTCGTCATTTAGGGGCGACAACCTACGCAACATCTAGCTGGCAAAACTTAGATGGTCACAGAAAGATGGTTGCTTTATCCAGAAAATATTTAATCAAATTTGACATTGTATGGTTGGATATGTTTAGGTAACCAAAGTTTTACTACTACATTGTAGTTACCCGCTACAATATTAACCAAGTTGCTAAAAGGAAAAAGCAACGAGATATATTGAACAAACCCTGTCATTTATGTATAAAAAATCTTACACGTTTCTCTCCATAAAAATAGCAGTTCTATTCCCTTTGTTCAATCCTTGACACATGTACACCATGTAGCAATTAAATAATTCGCAGTGCATTTTCCCTGCTCTTCATAGACCCGTATTTATTTTTCACAGTATTAATACTACTACATATACAAACAACTAAAACCTGATTTCATTGATATGCTTTTGATTCAGTGCATTAAGTTCATGTATCTAAAATGATAATATATAACTTATGCTACTTCTCACTGGATATATACAATTCAGGCTTACAGCAAGGAGTCATACTAAATGGACACCGGTCCAGAGATAATAAGACCAAAAATGCAGGTGCGTAATTTATATAAGGTTTTTGGATCTTCACCAGAGACTGCCCTGAAGATGTTAGAGCAAGGTGCAGGTAAGGATGAAATACTAGATAAAACAAAACAAAGCGTCGGTTTGGCTGATGTTAGTTTTGATGTCTATGACGGTGAAATACTCGTTATTATGGGACTTTCTGGAAGTGGAAAATCAACCCTCATCCGTTGTTTGAATCGACTTATAGAACCCAGTCGAGGAAAAATCATTATAGATGATTGCGATATCACCCAGCTGAATAATATTGATTTGCGGAATCTGCGCCGTGAAAAGTTTGGCATGATATTTCAACATTTTGCCCTTTTTCCCCACCGAAGCGTCCAAGAAAATGCCGAGTTTGGCCTTGAAATACAAGGGGTTCCAAAAGAAAAACGCGTCGCTAAAGCACGTGAAGCACTTAAACAGGTTGGTTTGGAAGGCTGGGAAGACAGCTTTCCTGGGCAGCTTTCTGGTGGCATGCAGCAGCGTGTTGGTTTGGCCAGAGGGTTAGCGGTGGATCCAGATATTTTGCTGATGGACGAAGCATTCAGCGCCCTAGACCCTCTAATCCGGCGAGATATGCAACATGAACTTGTTGAATTACAGGATCGTTTTAAAAAAACCATTATCTTTATTACCCATGATTTAGATGAAGCGCTGGAAATTGGCGACCGTATCATCCTGATGAAAGATGGACGGATCGTTCAAATAGGTAGCCCTGAGGAGATACTAACTCAACCCGCCAACGAATATGTTTCCCGTTTTGTCGAAAACGTCGATATGACCAAGGTGCTTACCGCTAGCTCAGTTATGGTGCGGGCTAAAACTGTAGCCTATCCTAAAGATGGGCTGCGTACCATGCTGCACAAAATGCGTGATGTGGGGATCAGCTCCATTTTCGTGGTGAATCGTGACAAAACTTTGCGCGGTCTGATAACAGCCCAGTCATGTAAAGATGCCCTTGAGTCTGGCGATAAAACAGTAGCTGACTTACTCCTTTGCGACATTCCAACCACAACGCCAGATGAACCGGTTACCAATCTTATCGGACGCATGGCCGATGCCAATCTACCTTTACCGGTGGTAAGTGCAGCAGGTAAGTTGTTGGGTGTAGTGGTACGTGGTTCCCTGTTAGCAGGAATTGCTGAGGGTGGATTAGAACTGGAAACCACTCTGGAACACCCAAATGAAGGGATGGCGCAATGAACTTTTCCAAGTTTCCGTTAGCTGAGTATATTGACACATTGCTTGATTTTCTGACGGATCATCTCGCATGGATCACCAAGGGTATAAGCGAAATAATGAGCACCGGTATGGACGCTGCTACCGATGCCTTGCTGGCTATGCCGAGTTGGTTATTTATTTTGCTAGTCGCTGCTGCAGCCTATAAGGCTGTCGGTAAAAGGATGGCGTTGGGAACCATACTGGGGCTTTGTTTACTAGACAACTTACAGTTGTGGGAACCAACCATAGAAACTTTAGTTCTCGTACTGATCGCGACCTTCGTAGCCGTTGCCATTGGTATTCCCTTGGGTATTTTAGCCGCAATCTATGATGGCGCGCATCGCGTGATTATGCCGCTATTAGACTTAATGCAAACCATGCCAGCGTTTGTTTATCTGATCCCGGCTATCCCATTTTTTGGTTTGGGGCCCGTTGCTGCAATATTCTCTACGGTAATCTTTGCAATGCCACCAGCGATCCGTCTCACCAGTTTGGGCATTCGTCAGGTTCCAGCTGATCTGGTTGAAGCCGCAGATGCCTATGGCTGTGATCGTCGGCAAAAACTGTTGAAATTGCAATTACCACTGGCACTGCCAACCATTATGGCCGGTGTCAATCAAACAATCATGTTGGCTTTATCTATGGTGGTAATCGCGGCCATGATCGGTGCTGGCGGTCTCGGCGGTGAAGTTTGGAAGGCTATTCAACGGCTGCAACCCGGCAAAGGCTTTGAAGCTGGAATTGGTATTGTTATTCTTGCCATGATTCTTGACCGCTTTACCAGCAAGGTAGGACGTAACAAATCAGCGGATCAATAGGAACAATCCTGTTTTGTTTATTTGGTAACTATTTAGCATAACGAATCATGTGGTTATACTGATCATGTGAAGGGGCTCTGTTAACAAGATGTTAACCGTTGAGTCCAGAGTAACGTGGTTTTTACGACCAGTGGAGGGGACAGCGCATCCATATTTAACTGTATAGTTACTGTTTTTTTATTTTATTAGGAGGAGTCACATGCAAAACCGGTTAGGAATTATTAGTTCAAGTGTTTGTTTACTATTAACGATACTCGTCGGCGTTTATATCCAGCCCGCCGAAGCGAGCAAGGGAAAAGTCAAGTTGGTGTATGTAGAGTGGTCATGTGCCACTGCTTCTGCCAATGTGATGAAGGCCGTATTGCAAGAAAAGATGGGTTACAAGGTGAAATTGATCCCTGTTGCCGCAGCCGCAATGTGGCAGGCGGTAGCTACCGATGCAGCAGATGGTTTTACTACGGCTTGGTTGCCAACTACCCACGCCACTTATCTCGATGGTGTTAAAGACCAAGTTGAAGATCTTGGCCCCAACCTAAGCGGTACGCGCATTGGTCTCGTTGTTCCTGATTATGTAACGATCGATACCATTGCCCAAATGAACGATACTAAGGACAAGTTTCGCCGTCGCATTATCGGTATCGACCCCGGTGCTGGTATCATGATGAAAACTGAGAAAGCTATTGATGATTATCAGCTCAAGCGTTTTCGTTTAGTTGAAGGTTCTGGTGCAACAATGACGGCTGCACTGAAAGATGCAATTCGCAATAAAGAATGGATTGCGGTAACGAGTTGGACACCACACTGGATGTTTGGTCGCTGGCAATTGAAATATTTAGACGATCCGATGAATATTTATGGCGGTGCCGAAAATATCAATACTATCGTGCGTAAAGGCTTAAAAGCTGACATGCCCGAGGTTTATGCTGTCTTGGACAACTTTCACTGGTCTCCAGCCGACCTACAGCAGGTGATGGTTCTGAATCAACAGCCGAATAGCGATCCTTACGATAACGCCGTACTCTGGGTCAACGAACATCCGGAGATCGTACAGGCATGGTTAGCTAAATAGGTTTGAGTCTGTTGGCGTAAGAAAAAGATAGTTGCCCGCATCAAAGGTAAAACAACGGAGACACGTGTTATGAAGAAAATTTGCTATCAACTTATCCTGCCTGTACTGCTGGTGTTGTTAATCAGCGGAGGAGCACTCGCAGCTGATAATGAAATTTTACGTGAACTACAAGCACTTAAGTTGCGCATGGCTGTGCTAGAACAAAAACTTATCGATCAAGATGCAATGCAACAACCAGCAGCAGATGTTGTAATCGCTGAACAAGATACAGCAAGCGTAAGACAGATCGTTGAAGAAGTTGTCGCGAGCAGTAAGCCCGCTATTAAAATTGGCGGTGCCCTGCGTGTTAACTATGGGGTACAGGATTGGTCCGAGACTAATAAGGATAAGGGCGGAGATTTTGCCTTTGATACCTTTCGCTTTAATATCGATGGTTCAATCGGAGATATGATCCTGTCGGCCGAATATCGTTTTTATCCAGAATACGATTTCAACACCATTCACCACGGTTATATCGGTTACAATTTTACCGATGATCTCCAAGGTCAAATTGGTGTTCAGCAGGTTCCTTTTGGTTTGCAGCCCTACGCTTCGCACAACTTTTGGTTCAGCGGCGCTTATTATGTTGGCCTTGAAGATGATTACGACATGGGCATCAAGCTGCTCTACACCCCTGGGCCTCTATCTGTTAGCGCAGCGTTCTATAAAAATGGTGAGCTTGGTGATGCCAGCGATGCCGACCGCTATTCGGTCGATGTAAATAGTTCCGCTGCTGGCAATGAAGAGAGCAATCAGGGTAATTTACGTGTTGCGTACCTTTTTGAGCATGGCGAAAATGCCACCAGCGAAATTGGTGTTTCAGGTCAATATGGCGGTATCTATAATACCACCACTGGTAACATGGGGGATCAGTGGGCAGGCGCGGTTCACCTCAACGGCAACTATGGTCCGTTTAACCTGCAGTTAGAATATGTT
>NBLY01000006.1 GCA_002084665.1 Desulfobacteraceae bacterium 4572_35.2
TTGATGAGCTTTATGAAGATAGCTTCCGGTTTGTTATTAGCCAGTTACGAACGTATCAAGTTGAGAAAGATTTTAATTCCACCGGTGAGCTAGAGGTAAAAGAGGAAGTATTGAGTGAGCTTATCGTCAATGCCTTAATTCATCGAGATTATTACATTCAGTCATCAATAAAAGTTTTCATCTTTCATAACCGCATTGAAATAATCAGCCCGGGGAAATTGACTAATTCGTTAACTGTGGAAAAAATTAAAAACGGTATCGCCGTTCAACGAAACCCTATCTTAAGTTCTATCAGCAAAACTCTGTTGCCATATACGGGCTATGGTAGTGGCATTAGAAGGGTGCTCGCACTTAATCCAGCGGTAGAATTTTTAAATGATATTGATATGGAGCAATTTAAATCCATCATTTATCGGAGCGATTCACCCAAAAGTGAAAATACTAGGGTAGAAAGTGAAAATACTAGGGTAGAAAGTGAAAATACTAGGGTAGAAAGTGAAAATACTAGGGTAGAAAGAGGATGAAAATAAAATAAAAAGAGTCGGCCCCAATAAGGGTGGGCATTGGGAAATCATCGATGAAATTTAACGATAAATTAGTCCTCAACTCATGGTTACTGTCGTTATTGGGAATGGATAGCTTTGTAAACTCTGGTAAAAGAGTTTGACGATTCGCTCCTTTTGGGAGTTGAAGAAAACGAAAATTCTTATTTTTCCAATAGGCTAGTTGCATGCAGATCTGAGTTACGATTTTTTTCAAAAGAAGAATGTATTGTTTCAAGAGCGTGATAAATATATTGGAATGATGTTTGCTGCTGTTTTAGCCATATAAATAATGGTGAAGTGTAAAGTGGACTAAATACAACAAAGCCGTTATTCTGCGAGTTCGTGAGCTACCTCGCGTGTGATTGAAAATATTATTTCGCGCGTGATTGAAAATATTATTTGAAATTTTTGACAGATCAACCATAGTAGTTATTACACGGTAACTTTTAAGTTTTAGGCGTATTATCTGCCTCTTTAGTTAACATCTAACCCCAAGGAGAAGTTTTTATGAAAGTTTATCTTAAGGCGGTAACCTACCTAGTCGTTTTGGCTGGTACCCTCATTCTTTCTGTCGGCTATGCTCATGCTCTTGTTGATGCGACAGAACCTTACGAGATTCTTAACATTGCAAAAGGTTATGGCTCTGCAACGCTTACCACCGATTCACAAGGTGATCCGAAAATTAAAGGTCGTATTGATGGCACACAATATGGTGTTTATTTTTATGGCTGCAACGATGACAATGAAGATTGTGATGATATCCAATTCAGCACCGCATGGGCTGGAATCCCTGTCTCTTTGACACAAATTAATCGCTGGAACGCAAAAAAGCGTTTTGGTAAAGCATATCTTGATAGCGATGGTGATCCTGCAGTTCAGATGACTGTTAATATCGATTATGGTGTTAGCACCCGTAACCTCGAAGATTCTTTTAACTGGTGGACAAAGGTTCTTGCTAGTTTTAAGGAGGAAGTTTTAGACAAGTAATCGTTTAGATCATAAATTTGTAGAAACATGAAAAGTCCGCAGTGGAGTTCTCTCCACAGCGGACTTTTTTGTTTTTAGTCGGGAATTACAGGGCGCAGATAGCGGTTATTTATGCTTCTGTTCCTGCTCTTCTTTTTTCCTGTTTTGCTTCTTTTTCTCTGCTCTGAAAGTCATAATTTGAGCGAAGAGTGAACCAAATAGAAAGGCAAAAACCACCGCTAACGGTAACGCCCGTTGCCATGGATTGTTGCTAATAGAGATGGCGAACATCACTGCGCCGAACGGAATGGCAGCCGCAAAAAAAAGTTTAAAAAAATGTTTCATGGTGTCCTACCTTTAGCTGAAATAATTAGTCATCCACAGGGTGTTTATCGCTGGTGATTTGATCTGGTTGAGTCACAACAATTGATTCTTTTCTGTTAAACAGGCGGCCAATTGCCGCAAACACTTTCTTTATCGCTCGCCACATTTTTGGCAGTAACCAAATCAATAGTATAATGAAAACCACCAGTGCCGCCAAAAATAATAACGGATGATTTAATGCAAGCCATAATCCACCAAAGACTGCGAGATCCTCACCAATAGAGGCTGCCCAGTTACTGACCGGTTCAGGTGAGGTGTTAATCATCACTCGCGAACCTGCTTTTGTTGCATGAGTTGCCGCACTGAGTGATCCACCGACAATGGCTGCGGCAAGGCTTATGGATGGATCAACATTTCCTGTTGCTGCTGCTGCAAGAGCTGCGCCGGCAGGAATACGGATAAAGGTGTGGATCGCATCCCAGCCAGTATCAACGCCCGGAAACTTGTCAGCAAAAAACTCAACCGCATACATTAATGCGCTGGCACCAATTACCAATGGCTGTTGCACAATTTGCATCGACTCAGGTAGTGGCATGGTCCCTGAGCTTCCCAGCAAACCTAAAACTAGGATCGTTGCATAGAGGTTGATGCCGCTGGCCCATGCTGCTCCCATGCTTAAGGCGATTGCAGCACTAATTTGTTCAAGATGTTCCATGGTTTTGAGTGTCCCTTATTGTGGTGGCGGTTGAGGACGGTCTGTTGCTCCCTTATCTCTTTTAACCACTTTTTTACGTGGTAACCGTGGCGGTAATTTACGCCATAGCCCTTGAGTGCTAAAGCATGTCCAGCCCCATTGTACCCATTTTAATAGCGCTAATGCTAGCCAAAGAGCCCAAAAGAGCATTGACAGGCGATAGATATACATGGGTACCGAAAGTGCCCACGCTTCGGCTAGAAAGCCATTGGAGCGATCTTGAAACCAATTAAGCGACCAAGCACTAGAGCGATTACCGACGATCTGCATCTCTGGCAGCCCCAACAGCCCCTGCTGAATTGCACCAATAATTGTGATCATGGTGATGAAGCTTAGGGCGATAAGGAGCATTTGGCTGAAATTAAAGCGCCATGCTGAATTGAGTTGTGCCACATGTTTCTTCCGCAAGCCTAGCAACAGCAGCCATGCTGCGACAGGGATCAATGCAGGGAGACTGGCCTGGCTTAATCCGGCAAACAGAAGTAACCAGTGCCACCAGCGTAAGGGGGTGAAACGCATGCGGCCAAGGATGAATGCCAGTGCGGTAACGACAAGCAGTACACCCCAAAATAATACTGCGGGGCCAAGAATAGGGCCACCGGTAAAAAGGGTCCAGCGGTCTTGAGGCAACATGAGGCTGATTGTTGAATTCACATTCGCGCCGCCGAGATGAATTTGCGGTGTCCGTGTGATCAGATCAACTCCTTGATCTTGTTGCCATGACAGTTCAAGTTGATGTTTACCTGGTGGTAATGGAATGGTTACTAGCAGGTTTTGTTGTTTAATCGGTTGTGGCTGTCCATTAAGGGTAACTTGTCCTAAACGCGCTTGAACCGGCAGAGTGATGACATGGTCACTGCCCTGACTGGTGCGTAAATTGAGCGTTAGTTTGACTTGGGTAGTGCGATTGCCCGGAGTAATTTCGAGATGACTGTTGTCGATGGTGACTGTTTGCCCTTGAATGCCAGTAGGGCGGCTAATGTCGAGGGTCAGTTTTTCGTTGCCCCAAGGTCGCCATTCAGGCTGCCAGCGACCATTTTGATAATGATGAATAACGGGAAGGCCTGAACTTTTAACATGCCAGATGGGGTCAGCAATTAATTGCCAAACCTCGGTAAATTGATCGTTGTTTTGCGCTAAAAGTTCTAACTGGCTGGTTTTGTCGAGCCGAGAGTTCCAGCTAAAGGTGCGCGCATTGGGTGCTAAGCTGACCAGTGCTTGATGATCGATCACCTGTACGGTTGAGCTGGTAATCTGTTCATTTTGTAACAGCGGAATTTTAACTAGAGCGGCACTGCCAAGCTGACTTAAGCGGCGGACGGTTGTTTTAATCTGCCAATTGTGACCGAGATGTAGTTGACGGCGAACCTCAACAAAAGGTGGAATCACACCTGCTTGAAGTTGGTTGTCATTGCGGGTGGTCTGTCGCGTTAGTTCAATGGGGCCATGACTGGCTTCACCATCTTTTATCCCTGTTATTTGCCAGTTGGCTGCGGTGATGCTCACCACTCCCGCTGCCATCGGTAATGGCAGTTGGATTCGCTGTAAGGCTTCGGGAATAGACGCATAAATTTCGAGGTCGTGCTCACCTTGGGGAATTCTCGCCCACAGATCTCCCTGCTTATCGCGGTACAACGCTGCCTGATCGCTTTGATCAAGGCGGGCACTTTGCAGAGTAAGTTGTTTGTTTGGCAGCGGTAATGGAACTGCACTGGTGGTCTGACTGTGAAAGGTCATCCGTAAGTGTAGATGCTGCTGGTCAGCACTGATCTCTAGTTTGTTCAACGCAGTACAGTTCGGGTTGCAGCTCGCAGGTTCCATTAACCGCAGTTGTAGCTCCTCCAGGAGCTCTGGTGATGGAAACGCCGCGTGAGCCTGCGTCGTCGGCAATGAAAATAACGCGGTTGCTAAGGCAATCAATACCAGTGCTGTCGCGCTCGGTTTCGTCACCGATCGTTTCCAGCGCGGCAATGGCCCAGCGGTTAATAACCGCAAGAACAGTAGGGCCATAAGAAGTACGCCACTCAATAGCAGCAGGCGGGTCGCCAATGGTGGCAGCAAATAGAGTTTCAGTTGTTGGTCGGCGGTGACGGGGCCATTCCATGATAGTTGGATCTGTCGCCACTGCCATTGTGGGATTCCCGGCCCAGTCTGAACTTTTATATTTGGGTCGTACTGCACAATGAGCCGTTTGGGTTCACGTCCTTGTGCTGTCATCTCACCATCGGCCATTGACATGATGCGACTCGGCATCATTTTTTTTGATTGTACGGGAAGTGCAGTAACGGCAAATCCAGCACCGTAACCACTTGAGTAGGAGGAGTTCGTTTCAAGTTGTGGGTAGAGGGCGCTACGTATTTGTTGTACTGAAAATGTTAATCCAAGCACTAACAGCAGCAGTAACCCAGCATTGCGATACCATTGGGTAAGCTGTTTAGCGCGGCCGTGAGGCAAAACACGCAACAGGGCGATAGGGATTAATACGTTTAACCAAACAAGTTGCGGGGCATTGGGTTCGTGATAAATCAAAACCATACCGATCAACGCTCCCAGCCCTGCTAGAGCACCCCATAATCGCCAAAAGCTCAAAGCCAAGACAAGGACAATGAAAATGTCGAGCAAAGACCAACTGCGTAACCATGTTGTGGACGCATTATCGGGACCGCTGGCTTCCAGTAATCGCCAGCCAGGGGGGAGGTTTAGCACGGTCTGTAGTGAGCCCACATCTAATTGCCAACCCACCGCTGGCAGGGCGTTGATGTTTTGTGGATTGATTCGGCTTTCGGCCTCAAGCACAACGGCTCCTTGACGCAGTTCGATCCCAGCAGGAGCTTGTGGCTCAAGGCGGGTGATAAATTGATCCTGATCGTTGATGCTGACGCGGCCAAGTTCGAGCGCTGTATTGGCTTCAAGGCGTGAACTGTTGGTGAGTTGACCGCTAATAGTATCTTTTACAGTGTATCCTTTACCATCAAAATCGAGCCATAGAGTCCGTTGCAGATGAAGTTGTTCGGGCGCAGGATCGCTATCGCCCCGTTTCCGCGTGGTTAAAGTGAGAGGTTGTTCGGGAGTCATCAGGTATGCAGGTAGTTGTTTCCACGCTGCGGGCATGGCGGTTTGGTTAGGGTCAATCGCCGTGCCGCCGTCAATGCTCACCACTCGTAAATCGCTACGGGTTTGGATCGACCACACTTCATTTTCCGCCCATGGGCCCTGCGGATCGGGCATGGTTAAGGTGTCGATAGGGCCAAGATGACGGGCAATGAGATCAATGGTCCAATTGCCTGGTTTGAGTTGTATGCGAAGTGTGCCGTCACTTTCAAGACGTGCTGGCAGTGGGCTTTTAAGGGCGAGCGGGGTAAAATCAGGTGTTAAAACAATTCCGGTACGAACTTCCCGCGCTTTACCGGAAACCTCTAATTGCACTCGTGTTGTTAGTTGCAGGGGGATGGTGTCGCTGACATGGCGAAAAACGAGAAAATGGATCTGATCTTGTTGCGTATTTTTATCATTTTCAGAGTCTTTATTGAGCCACAGTAGCCCACCTTGGTCGAGTTGCGGTTGATGAATAAACGAACCGTTGCGGGTAAGTTTAATTAAGGCTGTTTGGGGATCAATCGCTAGGTTTTTTGGCATTTTCTGCCAACTGAATTGCCCTTTTATGATGTGTTGACCTGCTGGCACTTGCACAATCGGTCGATCTTTGCCGTAGCTGCTATCATCGCTACGCATCACCAAAGCTGGTTCACCGTTTAATGTTACCTGTTGAGGCCAATGTTGGCTATTGCCAGGCAGTAGCAACCACTCTTCGCGGTCCATGTGCCAGTTTTGTTGAAATGTTCCGCCAGCATCATTGATCGTCAGAGTCAATTCTCCCGGCCAGCGACAACGCCGCTGGTCGTTGTTTTGCCAAACGGTGGTACAGGTTTGATCCTGTTGTCCGAACATGACCCACTCTTGCCATGGTAGTAGCTCGGCGGGTATTTGGGCCGCTTGAATGGGGGCGCTAACGGCGGAGAGCGGAGTAAGGAGCAGAATGATAACGAGGAGTATGCGGGCAGAGTTCATGAGTCCCATTTCCTTTTGAAAACGGTGACAAAAATAATTGTGCCACGGTTGATGGGGCATGTTTGCGTGTGAATTAGAGTAGTGCTAAAAGTTGTTTTTCAGTGTGGTCTAAAATGGCAACAAGGGTCGATTCAATTTCCGTTGACGCTGGGTATTCAGCACGGTAGTTGTTGCCGATACTGCGATTTAGAAATAGATCTGCTAATTGGTTTCGCTCAGATTTTGAGTAGCAATTATTAACGCATTGAACTTGTTTATGGCTAAACGTTGCCTGTTGATTTTTGGCGATAAGGATGGTGGGGATTTTTTCACTGAATAGGGTAAATGCACCAAAGAGTGTTTGGCTTGATGTTGGCTCACGATTTACAGCGTGCCGCGTATTCATGCATAAAATCCCTGAAAATAGATAAAACAGCTCTTGACCCATGGTTGGATAGCGTTTCAACGTTTCATGCAGTGGCTCGGCTGTTGCGTGGTCGAGGGCCGCAAAAAAAGAGTTGAATAGCTGAGTATAGCGATAAGCAAGATGGCTAGATTGTTTGTCTGTGGTTTCATGCATTGTGTTACGAGCCGCCTTATGAAAGAGGGTTGCTACATAATGAATAGAACACTATATACTAGGCCATTTGACCCATTAAGGAAAGAAATTACTCATAAATTAACGCATTGCTCCAAGTTTTCGTAGTAATGCATCAAGTAAGCGGGCAGGGAGAAGGCGACGGCAGGTTGCTAGAATATAGGTTGGCAGGGTGACGAAATAACGGGGTTGTGGTCGTGGCGACCGCAATTGATGCAGCACACGCTTCACCACATCGTGAGGTGTTCCAGTAAAAGGGGTCGGATGGTCGCTGGCTGAGTAATAGCCAGTGATCTTTTGGTATTGATGGCGATGAGAACTCTGTTGCCAGTCAATATCATTGTTGAAAGCTTGTAAAGCATTGTGGCGAAATTGACTCCGAATCGGTCCGGGTTCAATGAGGCTTACCCTAACGGCTGAATCGTGTAGTTCTAGTCGCAAGGTGTCGGTCAACCCTTCGAGAGCATATTTACTGGCATTATAAGCACCTTGCCAAGGAAAGGCCACCAAGCCAAGAACTGAGCTGATATTGACAATTCTGCCGCCACCATCTTGACGCAGTAACGGTAGCAGGCCAGTTGTTAGTTGGTGGGTACCAAACAGGTTGACGGCAAACTGTTGTTCAAGGGCGCTACGGCTGATATCCTCCACCGCACCCGGTTGACCATAGGCGGCGTTGTTGATTAGAGCGTACAGTTGGTTGCCACAGTGTTGGTGAATGGCTTTGATCGCCAGAGTGACAGAGTGTTCGTCAGCTAGTTCGAGAATTAAACTCGGCATGCCGAGCTTTTCCAGTGCTTGTTGGTCCTTTGTCGTGCGAACTGTAGCAAGGACAGTGTAACCGTATTGTTGTAGCGAAAGAGCCAGCTCCTTGCCAATTCCCGATGAAGCTCCCGTTACGACGACCAACTTTTTTTCTGAATGTTGACCATTACTCATGGCGTAAGCACTCCCTCAATTTCACGCGAGATCTGGATGGCGTAGTTATCCGTTAGCCCAGAAACATAATCAAGGGTTTGGCGTAGCCACCAGTCGTAGTCTTGTTTGAAGTTTTGGCGGGTAAAATCCTCTCCCCATGCTAAATCGAAACAGCGACTCGATATGTACTCTAACTCTTCGTAGTTATCTTTTTCACACAACGACTGAATTGAGAGAACAAAGGCTTTGATGATGCGACCTATAATTTTATATGAGCCAATTTCGTAACCGAGTTTGCCACGGTGGGAGAAGATTTTAGTATAGTACTCGTTTATCTCCTTAAAACGGGCTTTGTAGTCCTCGGAAAAATCGGCCTTTAGATCGCGTTCGCGCTCACCTGCCATGATGAGCTTATAATTGTCTTTAAATACTTTAACTGATTCATTGATCAAGGCATTAATGGCTTCGCCGCGTGCCATGGCAACTGGTTTCCATGTGTCGTTAGGAGAGCGAGACCCCGCGATATTGAGAAATAGTTCTTTGATCGGTTCCTCGGGAAAAATCCCCATTGCTACCGCATCCTCCATATCAAGCATGCGATAGCAGATGTCATCGGCCGCTTCGGTAAGAAATGACAGCGGATGGCGGGCAGCAGTACCATCGTCACGAATCAATCCCATCTGTGTTGACATCTCGGTGAACAGCTCTTTTTCGCTATCGAAGACATTGAATTTCTTTTGTTTTTGAGCGCGCTCATCATCGCTAGCCCATGGATATTTAATCATCGATCCAAGGGCCGCATAGGTCAAGCGCATGTAGCCACATTTGGGGTTGTCACGCCGAGCGGCAAGGCGAAACCCTTGAGCGTTGCCCTCAAACAGTAATAGGTCTTCGCGTGTTTGGCCATCGCAGCGTAATGTGCCATCGGCATAATAAAAAACAAGCTGTTCATGTTTGGCTAACCATTCACGGATAGCGTACTCTCCAGCATGGCCAAAGGGGGGATTGCCGATGTCATGAATCAAACAACCAACCTGGACAATCAGTGCCAGTTCATCAAAAATTTGTGCTTGCTCGGGATGTCGTTGCTGCAAGAAGTGTTGTACTTTTTTGCCTAATGAACGACCAACGCTGCCCACTTCAATAGAGTGGATTAATCGGTTGTGGATATGATCGTTTGGTGCCAGCGGGTGAACTTGAGTTTTTTTAGCCAAACGGCGAAAAGGTTCGCTAAATACCGCGCGGTCGTAGTCCGATTCAAATTCGCTCCGCTCAGCATGGTCGGTAGGGTGTTGGTTGGATGATTTTTGACCAACGCGTTGGCTTGATAGTAACGCTGACCATTGGAGTTCGTTTGCCATATAAATACCTCGTTAAAAGTGAGGCCACAGCATAAAAGGTTTTTACTTGGGATGCAAAAGAAACCATAGGAGGTTGTCGGTCTTGGCGAATTGTAGCGAGAAATTGACTGGTTGAGGGCAGATTTTCGAATATTTGAGAGCGAATAGTGAGCCTATTTGTCGAAAATGGACGAGAATATGGGCCAAGTCCAGCTGATCCGTAGTAGGTTCTTGTCAAGTCTGACAGCCTGCTATGGTTGAATGGAATAAGGGAGCGGTAGGCACTTTTACCTAGCGCTCCCCATCGTCTCGGTGAAATCTATTTTTCTTGCCAGACTGGGGGGCGTTTTTCAAGAAATGCCGTAACCCCTTCGGTTGCATCTTGTGTTGCACACAGGGTGGCAAATAGATCATCCATGCTGTCGAGCCCTTGGTCGTAATGGTTGCTGTCAGCGAGTCGGTTTAAGCCCTCCTTGCCAATCTGTAGGGCTAATGGACTTTTTTTAGCTAACTTTTGTGCCAATTTATCGCAAGTTTCGTTAAGTTCATCATCGTTAACGACTTGAGTGATAAGGCCTAATTCGAGGGCATGTTTGGCTGTGATAATATCGCCTGTTAACACTAGTTCCATGGTTTTTTTACGACCAATGATGCGCATCATTGGAGCCGCAGGGCCAAGGCAAATTAAGCCAACATTAATCGCTGTGGTTCCGAAGGATGAACTGGCTGTAGCAATAGTGAAATCGGTAGCAAAGGCTAATCCGGCACCGTTTGCCAGTGCATAGCCCTGAACGGCGGAGATGGTGATGGTCTTCATTTTTGCTAGAGTGTGATAGAAGGCATCGATTCGATAGAGGAAATCACGAAATTCATGCTGGCTTTTGTTGTCAAACTGTTCGAGAGAGATTCCAGTTGAGAAATTTTTGCCGTTAGCCTTGATGACAACCACTAAAATTTGAGGATCGTTCTCCATCTCCCATAATGCCTCGTCCAGCTGTTGAGCAAAAGGGATGGTGAAGGTGTTCATGGCGTTGGCTCTGTTAAGGCTGATAGTGCCGATGCGATTTAGTTTAGATGTTTGGATGACAGCTTCGTTCATGACCTCTCCTTATCTCTAATGAAATATAACAGTGTTATTTTTGTAGTAGAGTATCGTAAGTGACCTAAGCTGACAATTGTTGATTTGTCTTTAAATGATTTGTAACCTGCTATTCAGCACAATTGCCAGTTTGTCTGCTGAAGTTACAATGATTTATTGGAGAGAGAGAGGCCCCCCTCTCTCTCTAACCTGTTGTTCATATCTTTAAATTATTTTTTCCGCACCACTGTAAATCTCTTCTGCAACTACAGCAACAGCGGCATGACCTGGATGCTTTTCTGGGTTCCACTGCTTCATGTCATCAAAAAGTGGCCCGCTTTGCTGATATTCAATACGGCCTTTAATTTGATAGGCTTTGTCTTTGTCAGTGATAAACAAAAAAGTGCCACTGCTTCCAGATTGAATGTTGGTGCGTGTTTTTTCAAAATAGTTGTCGGCGATAATAAAACGGTTGTCGCCATCGCAACTGACACAGGTTGCGTAGATGCTGTTGGGGATATTATTTTGACTGACCGTGGTGAAGATAACTGGACCGACGTGGTTCTCCCATGCGGTGAGAACGCTTTGTGGAATTTTAGCCATGTAATTTCTCCTTAATTTGAATTGCAATGATGTTCAGGCCCTAACGTTCGGGATGGTAAAAGTGCTGTGCTGCTTCGGCGGGGTTGGATGCCGCGAGTATTGCAGAGATTAATGCAACTCCTGCCGCTCCAGCCTGTGCCACAGATTGAAGTTGCTGTGGTGTTATACCGCCGAGAGCAAAAACGGGGATAGAAATTTTTTCGCAGATGGTGCGTAATTTGTCGAGTCCTTGTGGTGCGCCGTATTGTGCTTTCGATTTAGTGAAAAAGATAGGACTAAAAGTGATAAAATCAGCCCCCTGTGCTTCGGCTTGCAGGGCGCGCTCAAGACTGTGCGTTGAGGCTGCAATCAGTTTGTTGTCGCCAAGTTGCTGCCGTGCTTCTAAGACACTCACTGACGTTTCGGTGAGGTGAATGCCATCAGCGTCAACAGCTAAGGCAATATCAATGCGATCATTGATGAATAATTTGGCGTGATATTGACGAGTAAGTTGACGTAGTGATTGGGCAAGAGTTAATAATTCGGCAGTCGTGAGATCTTTCTCTCGAAGTTGCACGGCTTTGACACCGCCTTGAAGGGCAGCGTCAATAGCGCTGTACAGTGTATGGTCCGGATGGACCTGATGTCGGTCGCTGATCAAGTAAAGTGAAAAATCGGTAGCCATATTTATATAGAACTTGCATTAAGAAATGCGCTATCCCAATCTTTCCAAACGGTTTCATAGCCTTTCTCTTTGATGATCGAACTCATTTGTTCAGGGCTACGATCATCATCAATAGCAAATTGTTCGATGTTTTTCCCTTCGTTGGCGTGTCCACCTGGCGAGGTGCAGGAACCGGCACTCATGTGGGTAATGCCGAGGGGCATCAAGCTGTCGCGTAGTTCAGCACTTTCGCGAGTGGAGAGGAATAACCCTGCATCGGGGATCAGTAGCCGTGTTGCACACACCATCTGCACCAGTTGAGTATCGTCGATGATATTGATAGGGGCGAAGCCGCCATCAGCAGGGCGAATGCGTGGGAACGATACGCTGACATGACTACGCCAATAGCGTTTTGACAGGTAGTTGGCGTGTAGTCCGGTGTGAAAAGCTTCGGTGGCGAAAGCACCAAGGCCGAGTAATGCACCGACACCGATACGGCGTAGGCCCGCTTCCCCTGCGCGGTCTGGGGCGTTAAGGCGGTTGATATAGTTACGCTTTAGGCCGTAGGGGTGCAACTGCTCGTAGAGAACGGGATCATAGGTCTCTTGATAGAGGGTGAGGCCATCGACACCAGCACTGACCATCTTTTTATAGCCGTCAGTATCCATGGGGTATACTTCGATGCTAATGGAGCTAAACAACGGCTTAATCCGTTTGACGGCAGCTTCGAGGTAGCTGTTATCCTCCATTTTTTTATGCTCACCCGTCAGCAACAAAATGGCGCGAAAACCGTAATCGTGAATAATTTTGGCTTCTTTTTCAATCTCGTCGAGAGTCAGAGTCGCCCGAGGGATTTTGTTGCTGGCGTTGAAACCGCAATATTTACAGCCGTTGCTGCACTCGTTTGATAGGTACATCGGCGTGTAAAGTTGAATGATATTGCCAAAGCGTTGCTTAGTGATTTGATGGGCTTTTTGCGCCATTGTTTCAATATAAGGCTGTGCCGCTGGCGACAGCAGTGTTGCGTAGTCGCGTATGGTTAGGCGTTCGCCAGCAAGCGCCTGTTCAACCTGATTGGAGGTGGTGTTGGCTATCTGCTCTTGGATCAGTTCAGCAGGGTATTTTTGCATTTCATCAGAGAAGCTCATGGTTACTTATTCCTCAAAAAGCCTGTAAGAGGGCTTGATGCTTCAGCTTGATTTTGTTGTTTGCCTAGCCCAGCAAGGTACGCTTCACGACCCGCTTCAACCGCTTTAGCAAAAGCCGCCGCCATCATTGGTGGGTTAGCAGCAACGGCCATGGCAGTATTGACCATCACCGCATCGGCACCCAGTTCCATCGCTTCAGCCGCGTGGGATGGCGCACCTAAGCCTGCATCAACGACAACAGGGACAATGGCTTGCTCAATGATGATGGCAACGTTGTCACGGGTTTTTAAGCCCTTGTTGGTGCCGATAGGAGCGCCGAGGGGCATAACCGTTGCCACGCCAACTTCTTGAAGGTGTTTCGCTAGCACGGGGTCGGCATTGATATAAGGGAGGACGATAAATCCCTCTTTGACCAAGACTTCAGCAGCCTTTAATGTCTCAATGGGGTCGGGCAACAGGTAGTAAGGGTCAGGGGTGACTTCAAGCTTAACCCATGGCTCACATCCTGCGGCACGTGAAAGTCGTGCAAGGCGGATCGCTTCATCGGCATCGCGTGCGCCGCTGGTGTTGGGTAGCAGTAGATATTTATCGCGATCAATATGGTTGAGGAGATCATCTTGTTGGTCATCAATATTGACGCGGCGCAGGGCGACGGTAACGATATCGCCTCCCGAAGCGGCAATGGTCTCTGCCATTTGAGCATTCGATGCAAACTTACCTGTGCCAACCATTAGGCGAGAGCGAAATGAGCGACCTGCGATGATTAAATCATCCATGATATGTGCCTTTCTGTACCGAGGGTGTAGATTCGGTATTGTCTGTCATATAAAGTATGTGCGGAATTTTTTTATACAAGTTGAACTCTCGCTATTGTTTAGCCGCCACCAACAAAATTGACAATTTCAATGGTATCGCCAGCTTGTAAGGTGATCGTCGAAAACTGTTCACGGGATAAAATATCGCGGTTATATTCAATGGCAATACGTTTGTCGTCTAAACCCATCTCATCGATTAATGCGCTGAGTGTCGTGCTCGTATCAACGGTGCGCTGTTGATTATTGACGGTGATTTCCATGATTTAATTCTCCTCAATCGGATCAATTCCCAGTAATAGGCGGATAACTGTATTTGCTTGATGGTGAGCTGCAATGCCAACGCGTGGCGCCATGAGTCCTGACCCCGGTTGAACCGCAGTTGTTCCATCGCCGCAGATATAAAGGTTGCCGAGTGCGCGGCGTGTTGTAATGCTATTGCTCGACCCGTAACCAGCCATCCCTGATGCGGCAACCAGCGGTTTGTGTGGAAAGGTGCGTAACCAGCATTGACTAATCATCGCTTTCGCCTCGGGACAGTCAAATGCCTCGACCATCACATCGACCTCGGAAAATAGTGGGGGGATATTGTCGCAATCGAGGGTGACGTTTTCACATTGTAGTGAGTTAAAAGGGTTGATGCGGCGCAATGTCTCCCTCAGTGCAGTCACTTTTGGTTGGCCAATTTGGTCAAGAAAGTAGTGCTGGCGATTGAGGTTTGATGGTTCGACGACATCGTAATCAGCAATAATCAGGTGACCGACTCCGCAGCGCATGAGGGCTATGGCTATTGCCGAACCGAGGCCACCGGCACCAGCAATGCCCACTGTGGCATTTTTAAGCGGTTGGTGTACTTCGGGGGTGTGGCGAGCCAATAGCAGGGCTTCAAGTTCGTCAACATTAGGCTGTATGCCGCGCTGAATGAGAACAATGCGCTCTGTGCCATCTAATGTTTGGTTGCAAGCGCAGGTGGTTCCGTTGCAAATTATGAGGTCGGCGTTAGGGGCAACAGTGTCGCGCACTTGAAATAAGCTGTAGTGATTAGGGAATTCAAGCAATTTTTCGTTAACTAGGATCTGCATAGTGTTATCGATAGGCTTAAATAGAAAAAGATCGCGAAAGCGACCTTCGCTGGGATCACTCCCAGTTTCAGCGCCGCTTCCCTACGCCGGTATCATCCGGATCAGGTTCTAAGGGTCGTCCAATAATTTGGACTCTCAGTAATATACTCCCCTAGGGCATTAATGTAACAGACAAAAACTAGCAGTCCCGCTTTAGAGAAGTCAACTTTTTTATCGGAATCACATTGATTTTTTTTGGTTCATCTGCTTTTATCGGGGAGTATAAATCTGCCGTTATTTACAAACTATGTTTAGGAGCAAATATGAGTATTTCAGAACGATATCGCGAATTGGTTGCTGAGGTGCAGAGCTTAATTAAGGCGTTGCGTAGCGATGAGCAGAGTGATGCAACCGAGCGTGTTTTTCGGGTGATTGATCAAGCGGTAGCAATTCTTGCTGAACAGGATGAAGTGGTTGGTGAAATTCCAAGAATGAAAATTGAATCGGTGTTAAGCCCTGTATTGCTTGATGCACACAATTTGTTTGATCGAGCGCGGTTACTGCTTGAAGATGATGAGTGTGATAGTGAAGCTGTTAAGGTGTGGGCTGTTCAGAAAAAACTTTATCGCTTGTTGAATGATCTGTAGGCACTTCAAGATCTTCGGCTTGATCTGTTTCGGGGCGCGAGTCAATATAGCAAACTTTATTGCGGCCACTGTTTTTTGCTTGGTATAGAGCTTGGTCAGCCGCTTGCAGTAATTGGTCGACGCTTTCAATTCCTGCCCCCGGATAGCCTGAAACACCAATGCTAACCGTGATCTTCAGATCACGAAGTTCACCGCCAAATGTTAAGTTCTCAACCGCAACTCTTAGCCTCTGTGCTACCTCCAGTGCGCCATTTATTGGCGTATTGGGGAGTACGAGAGCGAACTCCTCCCCACCAAAGCGCGTGGCAATATCATACGGGCGTAAGTACTCTTTGAGTATCTTTGCCAATGTGACCAGTACCTTGTCACCGTGAAGATGGCCATAGGTGTCGTTAATCTGCTTAAAATGATCGATGTCGAGCATTAGCAAGATTAAAGTGTCTTGCGAACGGCTATGTCGTTGAAACTCTTGGTCGAGTGTTTGCATTAATTTGCGCCGGTTAAAGAGGCGTGTCAATGAGTCGGTACTTGAAAGTTCAAGTAGATCAATTTTTTTTTGGGTATTACTGTCTGAGGTGAGGATGACAACGGGGATATCGCACAACTCATCATTTTGTTGTAGGTGGCGCAACAGTTCTGTGCCTGATAGTTCAAACAATTGCAAGCCACATAAGATCACATCAATGTCACTGTTCTGGATAATGGCCAACCCTTCAACGCCACTACTTGTTTCGTAGTACGAATTGAACGGAGAGCTCTCCTTCAGTGCCGCGATGATTTTGTGGCGAATTGTGCTTGAATTGTCAATAATCAGGACGCTTGGGCCCATAATATATCCTAATAATGTCAGTTGGGTATTTTGTAGATTGCTAGTGGCTGCCGTTTAGAAATTGTGCTTTGGTTGTTCTTCTCGTATATCGACAACAGTCCTCGCACTCTTTATATCGTTTTTTATTTTATTTTGTAAAGAGCTACCCTTTTTTATTGAAACTGTTATTTCGTTTTTGCTGGCACAGGTTATACTTAGATTTAGATTATGAGAATCTTTAATCTGAAAGGGGCTTGGTGATGGCACTGATTAAAACATGGTACGATGTGGATGCGGCGGCGGATAAATTTGGCCTCAAAAAGTCAACAGGTGGATGCGGCGGCGGATAAATTTGGCCTCAAAAAGTCAACAGTGCTTTTTTGGGTCGATGAGGGCGTTGTTCGCTGCGAACGAGATGGCGGTGATGTTTTAATGGTTAATATTGATGATGTTCGCCTGCAGGTTGCAAATAAGAATGACGAGGAAACGAAGGGATAGTTGAATCGATGATAACATGCGATGTAGCAGTAATTGGTGGTGGAATTGTCGGGGCTGCGACGGCCTTAGCATTGTCAGAGCAGGCTCCGGGGCGGCGGGTGGTTATTCTCGAAAAAGAGAGTGGTCTGGCACGCCACCAAACAGGCAACAATAGCGGTGTTATCCATTCAGGCTTGTACTATCGCCCCGGATCGCTTAAGGCGAAAAATTGTGTCGATGGGCGCGACGCGCTCTACCGCTTTTGCGTTGAGCATCAGATCCCACATGATCGTTGTGGCAAAGTGGTGGTAGCGACAAATGAAAGTGAATTGGCAGCGTTAGATGAGCTGGAAAAACGTGGGCAGGCCAATGGTTTAAAAGGGTTAGAAAGGCTAGACAGCGCAGGGTTAAAGCACCATGAATCTCAAGTTGAGGGGGTTGCTGGGTTATTTGTGCCAGAAACGGGCATTGTCGATTATGTTAAAGTCACCCAAGTCTACGGTCGGTTGGTTGAAGAACGGGGTGGCCAAATTATCACTAATGCCGAGGTGCATCGTGTTACGCCATTAACTGAGGGGTTTGATCTGTTGACCTCGCAGGGGACCGTGCGCGCCTCTTTTGTTGTTAATTGTGCGGGCTTGCACTGTGACCGTGTCGCTCGTATGTGTGGTGTTGATCCCGGTTTGCGTATTGTTCCGTTTCGCGGCGAATATTATAAATTAAAAAAGCAGCGCCGTGATTTAGTTAATCATCTTATTTATCCAGTCCCTGATCCTGCGTTTCCATTTTTAGGTGTCCATTACACGCGAATGATAGATGGTGAGGTTGAAGCTGGGCCGAATGCTGTGTTGGCCTTTAAGCGCGAAGGTTATAGTCAGTTCAGCTTTTCGCCACGCGATGCCTTTGAGATCTTGACCTATCCTGGCTTTTTAAAATTGGCTCGGCGGTTTTGGAAAGTTGGCTTTCAGGAGTACCGTCGCTCATGGTGTAAGCAAACGTTTGTTAAAGATTTACGCCATCTGCTGCCATCTTTACAAGCCGATGATGTGTATCGTGGTGGTGCAGGGGTTCGCGCTCAAGCGATAGCCGCCGATGGTACGCTGTTGGATGATTTTCAGCTCATTGAGCAGGCAGGGATGGTTCATGTCCTCAATGCCCCGTCACCTGCGGCGACGGCTTCATTGAGTATTGGTCAAACTATTGCAGCGAAAGCGATTGCTCAGTTTGAATTGTAGACAGATGTTTTGATGCAGTTTGTTTGACTAAGATAAATAAAACAGGGCGCATGATCCAATGGATCGTGCGCCCTGTTTACAATCAGTTGTTACATTGTTGAGTTTAACGGGCGACCGTTGATTTTTTTGAGTCGAGCATGGGTTGAGCGTAACAATCGTTCGGTGGTGCTCCAATCGATACATTTATCAGTGATCGAAACGCCGTATTTGAGTTGATCTGGTGCAGCAATTGATTGATTTCCCGCTTCAAGATTACTTTCGATCATCAGTGAATTGATGCTGGTGTTGCCAGCGGAGATCTGGTCGAGGACATCGTTGATCACGTTCGCTTGCAGATTGTGATCTTTGTTTGAATTCGCATGGCTACAATCTACCATGATCGCAGGGCCAAGATTGCGTGAGTTCAGTTTGTCTTCGGTGTTGGCAATGTCGCTGGCCTTATAGTTGGGCCCGCCACTGCCGCCACGTAATACGATATGCGCATTGGGGTTGCCTGAGGTCGGCAAAGTATTGCGGGGTGATGGTATCAAGCATTTCGGTTGCAATCGGTAAGCCGAGGTCGGTAATGGCGCAAAACAGTTGTCTAGCGATCCCTAACCCTTTTGAGATCAGGTGGGTATCGTTGAGGTCTGGATCATTGATGAGTCCTTTCCAGCCCACTGTGGTGCGAGGTTTTTCAAAATAAACGCGCATAACAATCAATAGCTGATCGTCAAGTTCTTTAGTCAGAGTTGCCAGTTTGCGAGCATAGTCCAGTGCGGCTAATGATGGTCTGAATGTTTAGATTATTGGTTTGTCGCATGATTGATTGTTCCCCTTGGCACTTCATGGTAGTTTACTTGGCGTACGAATACGGCACAAAAAACGGCGTTCGTATGTTTCTGGTGTATGATGCTGTTTTTAAAGGTTTTTATTTGTGAATGTTTTGTGATTGATCGTGAAGATTGCAGCGTTCGAAACTGTAAATGTCAGCCTCGATATTGGGGGTTTTTTAGAGATGAAAGTGGGAAATGATGATTTTGCGTGAGCTGTTTTTAGCCGTTGCTGGACTTGTTGATTTAGCCTTTACAATCTATATATTTATCATTATTGGCCGTGCCGTTGTTTCGTGGGTTAACCCTGATCCATATAATCCTATTGTTCGATTCTTGCACGCTGCGACAGATCCTGTATTGAATCGTATTCAACGATACGTACCGTTGCAGTTTGGAGGTATAGATTTTACCCCGCTAGCCCTACTGTTGGCATTG
This sequence comes from Desulfobacteraceae bacterium 4572_35.2, assembly GCA_002084665.1. Lineage (GTDB taxonomy): Bacteria > Desulfobacterota > Desulfuromonadia > Desulfuromonadales > Desulfuromonadaceae > Desulfuromonas. Next base: position 19,255 of record NBLY01000006.1, read on the forward strand.
TCGTTTTGCCAGCGGATGATCACCGCCGTTCTTGCTTCAATAGCGTATAGTTTTTAATGGTTGAGGTTGCCGTGGTACAGGCTGAATGGGCAGTGGCGCGCAATGATGGTGTTGTGTTAGCGATACTGGTGCAACCGCGAGCTAGCAAGAATCAGCTGTGCGGTGTTCAGGGTGGGGAGTTAAAGGTTCGTTTAACCTCTCCTCCCGTTGATGGTGCAGCAAATAAATTGTGTCGTGATTTTTTTGCCAAGTTATTGTGCTGTTCAAAAAGCAACGTGTCGTTGATCAGTGGCCATAAAAGTGATCAGTGGCCATAAAAGCCGGCATAAGCGGCTATTGATTGATGATTTGACTTGTCAGCAGGTGGTTCAAATGATCCACGATATTTTAGATGTTTAAGTTTTTTAGAGGGAAATAACGATGCAACCGTTTGTATTTCATAATCCAACAAAAATTGTTTTTGGCCCTAATATGGTCAATAAGGTCGGCAAGAGCACCGTCAGCTATGGCAAAAAAGCGTTACTTGTTTATGGCCAA
>NBLY01000071.1 GCA_002084665.1 Desulfobacteraceae bacterium 4572_35.2
TTATCGCCCAGTGCGCGAGATTTTAAACCAGTAGCCTTGATAGCTAAAGATGGCACCGTCGGGCGTAATCTCTTCCAATCGGTAACGACCATCGAGGATACCACCTTGACGCATAATTTTGTTGTTAAGACGGATAAGACTGTTGTTGTCACCCGCATAGCCATGCACCGACATGGTGAATTCTGGTAGTTGTTGTTGGATGTGCGCTGGTAGTTCACTGATGGTCACAGCTGTCGGTTGTTCTGGCGTGACTGGTGGCGCAATTGCGCTCACTGTTGTCGTGGGCTGAGTTTCTATTGTTGTCACAGGCTGTGGTATGACCGGCACGGCAGTTGATTCTGCGTGTTCAGTATTCATATGGCTGCTGGCGCTCAGTGGTTGCTGTTGAGGTTGAACTTTGGCCTGTTGCCACGGGCCAAACAACCAGATTAAAGCCACGCCGTTAAACAGTAGAACAAAGAGTACAAACAGCCCGATCCATAGCGGTCTTTTTGATGGTGCTTTGGGGCTACTGTGATGCTGTGTCTCAAGGTTTGGCGCACTGGATTTTTGCCGATTCTTTTCCGATTTCTTCAGCGCTTCGAGGATAAAGGACATCTGTTAGCCCTCCCTGTTGTTGGTTAGCATTGGGTGGGTTGTGTTTAACCTGTTGTTGAGATGGATCAGGGTGATAGGGCCAACGATGCCATCGGCTTTAAGTCCTTGTGATATTTGAAATTGATAGAGATCTTCAAGGAGAAGGCCTTCGAGTTTTAGCGCAGGATCTAGGTTCGGCGTGCGCTGGCTGAGCTCGGCAAACTGACGTTCAAGCCATAGTATCATTGGGCCGCTATCGTCGGGGTGGATAGCATTGATATAGTCAGCGGGAGGTTGCCACACCAATGCGAATTCACCGTCCCATTGGTTGATTAAGTCACTCGTGGCAACGCTTTTACTGGTTGGGCCGTAATTGAATGTTGCCTTGTCGCTGGTGAGTTGAGTCAGAGTGGCGTAAAAAATTTGACCGTATGAGTTGGTTAGGGTTAGCACTGCTGGTCGATTAAGGCGGCTAAGTGTGCCGAGGCTGCCCCGTTTTGTCAGGTAGCGTAAGCCGTTTTGGAGTGCGTAGTCGCCAGCCAGTATTTCTGGCTGATAATCATTGTAGCCCCACCGTTTAAATAACTCCTGCTGGGCGCTGGTTAAATTATCGTTGATAGTGATCTGTTCTGGGTAGATTAGAGCAGAAGCTACCGTTGGTGTTTGGTGTGTTTTGAGGCCAGAACTTGGTTGCAGTTTTTGTTGAGCAGTTTTTGTTGGAATTTGAGCTGTTCGCCATTGATAAAAATGGCCTGCCAACCCAGCGATGGTGGTGATGCACAGCAGAACAATGAGGTTGCGCCGCCAGTGTGATGACGATGGTTGCGATAATTTTCCGCTCTTATCGCCAAAGACCTCTTTAGCTGTCATGGTAAGTAGCTTGGGTTTGACAATGTGCTGCTCTTGCACATAGGCACCCAGTAGCGCACGATCGCATAATAGGTTAATTAGGCGCGGAACCCCACCGCTAAGTTGATACAGTTTGCGAATGGTTGCCACCGTAAACAGTGGCCGCTCGACACCGGCAATAGCAAGGCGGTGGCTAATGTAGCCAGCCATCTCTTCGGTAGATAACGGTTCAAGGTGATAGCGCGCCGTAATTCGCTGAGCCAATTGGCGTAGCTCTGGCTGAGCGAGCATCGCCTTGAGCTCGGGTTGACCCAACATGATCACCTGCAGTAATTTTTGTTTGTTGGTTTCGAGGTTGGTCAGTAAGCGAATTTGTTCAAGGACATCAATGGATAAGTTTTGCGCTTCGTCAATAATGACTACCGTTTTGTGGCCTTGAGCGTGGGCCTCAAGGAGGTAATGATTGATGGTGTCGATAAATATTTTAATGCTGGTGTTGTTGGGCGGGTAGTCAATCTCCAGTTCATCACAAATGGTCGCTAACAATTCTGGCACTGTGAGTTTTGGATTGAGAACAAAGGCGATTTGAGTATCGTCTGGTATCTGTTCAAGCAGGCAACGACAAATGGTTGTTTTTCCAGTTCCCACTTCACCTGTTAGCAGAACAAAACCACCCTCCGTTTGCAAGCCGTAGATCAGGTGCGCTAACGCTTCACGATGACGCTCGCTCATATAGAGATAGTGTGGGTCGGGGGCGATGTAAATTCGGTACAGGAGCTTGATGGGGAAATTAGGAGTGTTGGTAATTAGCGTTGGCAGCAGGGCACGCCGCGGTCACAGGAGCAGTGGCAGGAAACCATGATGCTTTCAGCCATACCGCAACCGATGGCCAATTTGACCCCTTTGGTTTGCACCACAAGGGGACCGCAGTTGCTAGAGATCACTTCAAGGGCTTCGCCGGGCATTAATCCCATAGAGTGAAGCTTGCCGCGCAGCTTAGAGCCGCCAATAAACCCTTTTATGTAAACGGTGTCACCGCTTTTGCATTGCGATAGTGGGCACATATTATTCTCAATCTTTAGGAAATTAGATCTGCAAATTTATTGTCAAGAGGTGTGAATAGTAGCGTGAATGCCTGCACGGGTCAAGTGGTAATGAGAATTATTATCATTTAACGGCGTGTCGCCGCTGAGGAATTAGGGCGGCAACAAGGTAGAGAATGCCAGAGCTTAGAGCGGTGGTTGCCCCTGTTGGTAAATCATAGTTGTAGGAGATCAACAGGCCACCGCTGGTGATCATCATCCCCAACGCAGTGGCTAGAATCATCATCCCTAGCATGGTCGTCGCATGCAGTCGTGCCGTTGCTGCAGGTAGCGTTAACATGGCAATGACTAAAATTAAACCGACAATTTGAATGAGAATGACAACCGTTATGGCAACCATGCACAGTAATAGGGTGTTGAGCCATTCGATACGAATGCCGCGCAGTCCGGCAAACTCGGGGTCGTAGCACAAGGCAAGCAGTTGCTTGAAGTAGATGAGGGTAAAGAGTAGGACTCCGCCATCAAGTAGGCCAATAAGGAGCAGGTCGTTAGCTGAGATCATCAGCACATTGCCAAACAGGTAGCTCATCAAGTCGACATTGTATCCCGGTGTCTTGGCGATAAAGATAATGCCGATAGACATGCCGACCGCCCACAGGGCGCTGATGATGGTGTCCTCTTGGTGGTGTCCGTGTTTGCTAACTCGGCTGACGCGACTGATGATGACTGCGGCAATTAGCGCGCTAATTAGGGCACCGCTCATCGGTTGTTGCCCTAGAAAATAAGCGATCCCCATACCGCCTAATATGGCATGGGCAATTCCACCTGCCATGTAGCCGATACGGCGCACAACAACAAAGGAGCCGATCACGCCACAAGCGAGGCTGGCTAACAGTCCTCCGAAGAGGGCGTGTTGCAAAAATGTATGTTCAAGCAGGGCATTGAAAAAACTCACAGGTTATCCTCGAGTGATAAGCGGGTGTCGTGATGGATGACACTGACTGGGTTTGAATACAGATGGTTGATGCTGTCGCTGTCTACCGGTGAGGTGGCATGGCAAACCAATGTGCGGTTTAGGCAAGCTACCCGGGTGACGGAGCGGGAGACAAAGCCAACATCGTGTGAAATGAGGATCATGGTGATCCGTTCATGGAGGCGGTGGAGCAGTTCATAAATACTCTCGCCATGGTGAGGATCAATGTTGGCTGTTGGTTCGTCGAGTAGTAAAATTTCTGGTTCACAAGCGAGAGCACGTGCGATCAATACCCGCTGACGCTGGCCGCCAGAGAGGGCTGTCATCGCCCGTTTCTGTAGCGATTCGACATCGGTCTCAGCCATCGCCCGTTGTGCAATAGCATGATCGTGTTTGTTGTAGCCGAGCAGTGAGCGGGTTTTGCCGAGGCGACCTTGAAGCACGGTGTCGAGCACTGTGATTGGGAAGGCGCTGTCAAATGTAGCAAATTGAGGCACGTAGCCCAGCCGTGTGCGAACCTGATTCGGATGCTTGCCAAACACACTGATCTCTCCTGTGCTGGGCGTAAGTAAGCCTAGAATCAATTTTAACAGAGTGCTTTTGCCGCCGCCGTTTGGGCCAACAATGCCGAGAAAATCGTGCTCATTGATGGTTAAATTAACATGGTCCAAAATAGGTCGGTCATCGTAGCTAAAGCTGACATCTTTCAGTGTGATGAGAGCGGGCATGGGGCCTCCAGTGCACAGCTTAGCTTTTGAGCTGTGGTGCGTAACATCAGTGGCAGATCTTCTGCTAATGGATCTAGGCTGATCACCTGTGCACCAATTTGATTGGCAATAGTGGTTGCGGCTTTTTGGCTAAATTGTGTTTGGATGAAAATAGCTGTAATTCCATTTTTCTGTGCTTGTTGGGTAATCTGGGCGAGTTTAGCTCCTTTTGGCTCTTTTCCTGATAATTCAATCGCCATTTGCTGGAGGTGGTAGCGTCTGGCAAAATAACCCCATGACGGATGAAATACCATGAAATAGTGTTGTTGGTAGGGTTGGAGTAGCGCCTCAATTTCAAGGTGGAGTTGGGTTAACTCAAGGCGTAGTTGTTCGAACCGCTGCTGATACTCTTGTTGATGGGTAGGGTCGAGTTTCACCAAGGCATGAAGCATGTTCTCAGCCATCTGAATATTAAGCAATGGATCCAGCCATATGTGCGGGTCCAGAGTGGAGTTTACTGGTTCAACTTGAGCACGGTGTGTCTCGTTGTGGTGGCAGTGCTCATGCAGTGGGCGTAGCGCGATCTGTTGGCGTGGATCGTGAACTTTTAAGTTGGGGAAATTGTTTTGTAGTCGAGGCAGCCAAATGTTTTCGAACGGCACACCGATACAAAAAAGGAGATCGGTTGTGGCAAAACGCGCCATCTCACGTGGTGATGGGTCCCATGTCGTCGGACTTTGGCCAGGTTTAATCATGACGCGGACTTTGGCATGTTCACCGGCCAGTTTTTGCACCAGATATTTTTGAGGTGCGACACTGACGGCAATATTGAGAGTAGTTGTTTGAGCCTGTGCAGATGCACAGGTTAGAGTCAGTAAAATAAACAGCAGGGCGATGCGTATGGTCATGAAAATAGCTCCTGAATGACACGGTTGACGATTTTATGTTGGCAAGTCTATAGGTAAAATGTAGTTTGGTCATGTTTTTTTAGACTGCACCAACGATTTAGTGTCGGTGGGAACAGGGTGTTGTTATCACCGTATTTTTTAGTAGGTTATTTAAACATTTGCCCCAAAAGGATAATTTTCTATGCGTATATGGATTGTTTTACTTGTTAGCTCAGTGTTGGCGTTGTCAGGTTGTAATGAAGAGAAAAAAAATGTAGATGTTTCTCTTGATACCCTAAGCCAAAGAGTCAGTTATAGTGTTGGCTACGATGTGGCTAAGAACTTTAAAGATAATGAGTTTGATTTAGATATGGCGATTGTTCTTGCTGGTCTTAATGATGCTCAAAACAGTGTCGAACCGCGTCTAAGTCAAGAGCAGATTGCGGCGACAATGACCGAGTTTCAACAGTATATGGTTGAGCAACACCAGAAGAAAACGGATGCTAAATCGCAGGTGAATGTTGCCGAGGGTGAAGCTTTTCTTGCGGCAAATAAGGTGAAAGAGGGCGTTGTAACTCTCGAAAGTGGTCTGCAATATAAGGTCATTACTGAAGGGGCTGGGCGTAAGCCGTTGGCCGAGGATGTGGTTCAGGTCCATTACCGCGGAACGTTGACTGATGGTACAGAGTTCGACAGCTCTTACGATCGCGGGCAGCCAGCAGAATTTCCAGTTTCACGTGTTATTGCGGGTTGGACAGAGGCCCTGCAATTGATGACTGAAGGATCAAAGTGGCAGCTAGTGATCCCAGCGAATCTTGCTTATGGAGAACAAGCTATGGGCGGCGTTATCGCACCAAACTCAGTATTGGTTTTTGATGTGGAACTATTGAAGGTTCTCTCTGATGATAGTGCTGCAACGGTAGAACCTGCCACGTCAGAGGTTGGCCATTAATCGTTGGACTGCAACTCTATTTGGTTGTTGAAATATTGAGCCGCTTTTCACTATTTCGTGGGAAGCGGCTTTTCTGTGGCTAAAGTTTCGATCCGCAATCTTTGCAAAATAACGCATCTGGGGTATGTCCTTCACTGCTACATTCGGGGCATGAGGTGGTGGAGATAACTGTGCGACTTGATGCCTGAGTTAGTCCAACGGTAACAATCCCCGTTGGTACGGCAATAATTCCGTAACCTAAAATCATAATAATTGATGCGAGAACCTGACCAAGGTCTGTTTGCGGCGATATGTCACCATAACCGACGGTTGTTAAGGTGACAATGGCCCAGTAGATGCTGCGCGGGATACTGGTGAAACCATTCGCTTCCCCTTCGATCACATACATAAGGGAGCCGCAAATGACGACGATTGCCCCTACCGCAAACAGGAATACCGCTATTTTACGGCCACTAGAACGCAATGCTGCTAACAGGTAATCGGCTTCATCTAAATATTGAACCAGTTTCAAGACACGAAAGACACGTAATATTCTCAGCACCCGTATCGCGAGCAGGAATTTAGTGCCGGGGAGAAAGAGGCCGAGATAGGTGGGGATGATGGCAAGGAGATCGACGATACCAAAAAAACTGGTGGCGTATTTAATCGGCCGACCAATGCACACGAGACGTAACAAGTATTCGATGGTGAACAGAATGGTGAAAGCCCATTCAGCGATGAGCAACAGTTGGCCGATGGATTGATGCCAGCGTGAAACGCTGTCAACCATAACAACGATGATGCTGGTAATAATACATATGATAAGAAGTACATCAAATGTTTTGCCCGCAGGTGTTTCAGCCTCGAAAATTATTTCATGCAGGCGGTTTCGCCAACTTGAAACAAGTTGTTTGTTTGGTTGATCGTCGGTGTGAATTTTCTTCATGTTGTCACTCCAGAAAGTCGAAGATGTTTTCTATCGTGGCATAATGGTGGAAAAATGGTTAAAAAAAAGCGAAGCCGGTAGGCTTCGCTTTTGCTGAAACATGTAAGTTGTGATGTCGGCTTACTTTATGTGACAACCACCACACTTAGTTGGGCCTGCATTGCCTTTGTGGCAAGTCTTGCATAGATCTTTATGGGCAGTTTTTTTGTCTACAGCAATTTTGGCTGGAGCTGCATCACCGTGGCAAGCAGCGTTAGCACAGCTGCCAACAACTTTTTCCCCGTGCATAGCATGGTTAAACGTTACAGCACCTTTTTTGCAATCTTTAGCGTAGGTGACAACGTCAGCAGCTAGGGCTGTAGAGGCTGCAAAAGCAACCAACATCAGAGCAACGATCAGTTTTTTCATGTTTTCCTCCTAAGAAAAATAAAATTTCAATTAGGCAAACTTAGATGAAAATTTAAATGGGGTCAAGATGTAAATTGCACTGATTCTTGGTCACTGTCGTCATTGGCGATGGAAACTAATGGCCTTATTCTGAAGTAACTTCAGCTGACCGGTTGGTAACGCCCAGCACAAGGGATGTATTGCCCTATTTTTATAGTGTGTTGCTAGTTTATCTATGATTGTGCTGAATGGTTACGCTGTTAAATATGAAAAAGGGTCGTTTTGTACTATTTCTTCATGGTGTTAT
>NBLY01000072.1:0-10586 GCA_002084665.1 Desulfobacteraceae bacterium 4572_35.2
TTTTGCCATATAGATCAACTCCTAACGTTTTAAATTGAGTAAGTTTTATCTTTTTGAATCTCTGAAATTCGCTAAAACAATTCGATCTCACCTTCGTCCATACTTTTTTGTGAAACAGGATTGTGATGACTTTGCTGCACTAAATCTTTTGCCGAGTTGAGAAGTTGTAACAACTGTTCACTTGAGTCACTCGATCCATTAGAATCAGTACTCGTTGTTAGCGCTACAAGGCTATTCAGCAACTCCTCAGCGGCAACGAGCCGCTTGCTCACGGTGTCGATGATTTGGGTAGACATATCCTGAAATTGCATCGAGGTCACCGCATAACCAACTTGACGAGACACATTAGACGCAAGCTCTGATATCTGTTGGGCACTGCTGTCAACAAGCTCGTAGTAGCCCTGCGCATCGCCCATCACCATTTTAATATTTTCACGCTCATCTTGAACCAACTGGTCTGATTGTTTGGCTAAATCATGAATTGACATTTCGACATGATCTAACAAGCGTGAAATACTTTGCAGTGATTCATCAATCTGTTCGCTGAATCGATTCGAACGGATAGATAAGTTTCTTACCTCCTCAGCAACCACGGCAAAACCACGCCCTGCGGCACCTGCTCGGGCCGCTTCCACCGCAGCATTGATCGCCAGTAAATTAGTTTGATCGGCTATTTTTTTAACCTCGCTAAGCATACCGAGGACTGTTTGAAACTCCTGCCGCGCTTTCATCGTTTCTTGAGCGACCTGCTCTGACTTAGCACTACCATCAATGGTAGCGTCGAGCAACTTTTGCATGACATTTTCAATGGATAAAAAGAGATTCGCAAATGATACCTCTTCGCCATGTTCTTGCTTTGCCCCGCTCCCCGATAGTTTGACGGCAACCTCTAGTTGGCGTGAGGTGTCCTGTTCGAGTTGGGTAAAGCTTTCCACCAATTTACTAATGGCATCAGCTAAGATCTCTTGTACTTGACCATTCTCCTGCCGAGCATCGCGAAACTGCCCTGCAAGTTCTTGATCTAAATATTCAAAAACGCTCTGCATTGTTTGTGTTATTTGCTCAGACTTTTGCTGGTTATCAGCGTTAGATTCATCACCGCGCGATGAATCGCGCATGAGCCATAATCCAATGCCGCTGACAATAGAAACAAACAAAACAGGAATCAAAACTGTGACGCTATCAAACCACAGAAACGTGGCGACAACAGCAACAAGGTTTATCAATAAAACAACATAAAACAATTTTGTCGACCCTCTGCTAGCTTGTTCCATCTACCGATTCTCCAAATAAAAAGCATTACAAATAAAAGAGCAACCAACGACCAATCAATTAACCAAACCACATTGGCTACCTGAAAACAATATATACACTAAAAAAATAATACTAATCTTAATCAGCTATTCCTGTCGAGAGTTCTAATGGTATAGCTGCAACACTAATGGGTCTATTTCGCTCAATTGAAACAAACTCGTGGTCAGACTGATATTTTAGCAAGAGAACGTTACGGGTCAACTCAAACAACGAAAATTGATAAATTCAATGGAAACTGCTTGAAAAAACGTTACTACAAATCGATAGGTTAAGCCCCACTGAAAAAACGTTACTACAAATCGATAGGTTAAGCCCCACAACACGGGAACGGCTTCATTGAGGTAAATTGACGGAACTTCAGTCAGTGTTCCATGCCAATCTATTTCACGCCGGCAATGACGCTCTTGCTCTTGTAGCTGTCGCAACGAAACCCAAAAAGCCTGCGCTACTTCGTTATTGCCACGAACCTGAACCGCGCGATCAACAATAAAGACATAACAACAAACCTGAACAGCAACTCTCACCCCCTGTTGATCATCGAGCTGAGCGAGCAGCTGATCGTGTGTCAGTATTATTCCCACCTCTTCAGCGGTCTCGCGTATAGCTGTCGCTAGGGGACCTGAATCTTTAGGGTCAATACGACCACCGGGAAAACCGAGATTTCCCGACCACGGGTCTTCTGGGTGTTGCGCTCGTTGAATAAACAACACCTCTGGACCATCATCACCTTGGCGTAACAATAGAGCGACTGAGGCACAACGATCTGTTTCTTTTACCCCCTGATTCGGTACGTAATCTTGCAGTGCCAGCTGAATATGTTCCATCGCTCCTCCTCTTCTCGAATCACTTAACCTCAGCAATCATCAACGCTCTTCGCGGCGCAGGATGACCCTCAACGGTTTTCATCTCATCATCAGCATCGAGAAAGTCTGCTAACGATTCAGTTTGTACCCAAGCAGTCTTACGCTGTTCCTCACTCGTTGTTCGAGCTACATCAACACAGCGGACATTTGTAAACCCTGCTTTCTCCAACCATGAGGTGAGGCAGTTTACCGTGGGCAAAAAATAAACATTATTCATTTTAGCATATCGATCTTGTGGCGAGAGGGCTAGATATTCCGTCCCGGGGATAACAAGGGTCTCTAAAATAAGTTCTCCGCCGCGGCGAAGGGTTCGCCGAACTTGTATCAATGTATCAAGCGGTGAGCGAACGTGGTACAGCACCCCCATATGAAAGACGGAATCGAAGTAGCCTTCTAGCAAGGGTAGCTCTTCAAATTTTGCTGGAATTGTATAACAATTGGCTGCTTGAATCAGTTTTTGTAAAAAACAAAATTGATAATAAAATGTTGCGTAGGGCTCTAAGCCGAGTACCAACTTGGGCTGCTGTGAGCACATTCGAAAGAGGTAGTAGCCGCAACTGCTACCAATATCGAGAACCCGGCGCCCCTTTAATGGGGCGATATGCGCGGTCAACCGATTCCACTTAACTGAGGAAACCCATTCCGTGTCAACAGCGGTGCCAAACACGTTAAAAGGACCTTTCCGCCACGGACGCAACCCATAAAGGGCATGCAGAACCTGCTCAGCACTTTGTGGTGTGAGGTCTCCATCTTTGCCAACGGTGACCCAATCTTGATTGAGTTGGCAGGCGACGGTAGGGAGTTCGTTTAGATTTTCAATAATATCAATATAGGCTTGGCTTTTACGGTCGCGATGGCGGTGGAAAAACTCCTTAGTTTCAAGAAGTGATTCAAGTTCATCGGCCCAGCTGAACTCGTTGTTTGGATCAAGGGCAGCTACAATACGATGACGATCTGCTGCCATCATTTAACACACACCAATGAAGCAAAATTAAACCACTTGAGCCACACATCGATCTGCTGAAAACCTAACTGGCGTATGCGAGTTTCATGCTGCTCAATTGTTTCAGGAATCAGAACATTTTCTAAGGCATCGCGTTTTTGACTTATTTCAAGCTGAGAGTAGCCATTTTCCTTCTTGAAGCGATAGTACCAGTCTTGCTGAAGCTGCGACAACTTATGATCTTGATGAACAACTTTTTCAGTTAGCAGTAGGATGCCACCGGGAAGCAGAGCATCATACACCCGCTGTAGTAATTGCGTTCGTACCTCAAGGCTTAAAAACTGCAATGTCAGGTTGATCACCACTACTGAGGTTGCCTTAAAGGGATACTCTTCAATAGACTGATGACACAACACAATATTGTCAGAGTGATTCAGTTTTTTCAACCGCCGCTCATACTGGTCTAGCATAGGCTGAGAGGTGTCAATACCAACCATCTTAAAAGATTGAGATCTCATCTGTTCTATAAATTGCAAACCAAAGTTACCGTTAGAGCAACCCAAATCATACAGGACACTGTTCTGTTGATAAAAGTGGGCCGCCAACTGCGCCTGTCGACAGAGTGATTCTCGATACAGAGGGACACTTCTGGTGATCATATCGTCAAAAACTTGCACAACTTTGTCATTAAATTCAAAGGGGGCAACCGAGCTTTGTGCGTGGGAATAAATAGAATCTTCGCGGTTCATTTCGACCTGCTTGAGATGGGAATAATAAGAATAAGAGGGATAGCATAGCTAATTAACCATGCTCGGGGGATGCCCTAAAAAAAACCCTGCTGAACATGTCGTTCAACAGGGGAAATAATCTTTAACCAATACGCTCTTGGCGTTCCTGCTCTGTCTTACAGTCAATGCAAAGTGTGGTAACGGGTCGTGCTTCTAAGCGAGCCATGCCGATCTCCTCTTCACAGCTCTCACACACCCCGAAAATTCCATCATCAATTCGGCCTAAAGCGTCACGAATTTTTACTATCAGTCGCCGCTCACGGTCACGTATGCGCAACTCGAAATTGCGCTCAGACTCCATTGACGCACGATCTGTTGGATCGGGGAAATTTTCGTGTTCATCGGTCATGCCTGAAACTGTTTTACCAGCTTCGCGCAACAACTCCTCAAGCTGAACTTGTAAAATTGTCCGAAAGTGTTCTATTTGTCCTGCATCCATAATATTCCAACCCCCAACTAAACAGAGTTAACATTGCAATAAAGGTAAAAGGGTATTTATTACCACGAATGAGTTTAATGCGTCCATTGGAGTGGACATTACTCAGTTTGTCAGTTGAATAGATTACTTTAGATCACTAATTTTCTGTAAGTTTTGCTCTTCCTCTTTTACTAGCCGAGCAAAGTTATACTGAGATAACTGTTGCACCATCCCTGCACGAACATCACGCCACGCACCATGTACAGCACAATACTTATCCCGCTCGCAACAACCCTGCTCAACGAGACATTTATTGATATACAGTGGATCCTCCTGCGCTTTAAAGATATCGTAGATTGTAATATCTTTAGGATCATGCTTGAGATAAAATCCGCCACCGACACCACGTTGCGAACCGACAATTCCAACCTTTACCAGTGGCTGAAATATTTTTGTTAAAAATGCTGGGGTCACGTCCTGTGTGCGACAAATATCCTTTTTAAGAATAATTTCTCCCTGAGGAAATTTCGACATATACAGGATAGCTCGAACAGCATATTCTGTGGCGCGTGTAATAATCATAATCGTCCCTATCTAATTGTTTACTGTTATTGTAATAAATAAGGGTCTCGACATTTTTTGTCAACCTATTTTCACGATAAAGCGCAGTTACTTGACATCACTTGACAACCATCATTGAATGAATGACAACTCAATTTACGCCTCATAAATATGTTGGTCGCTTTGCGCCTAGCCCGACGGGGTCACTTCACTTCGGCTCGCTGTCACTTCGGCTCGCTGGTGACAGCTGTTGCTAGTTACTGTTTGGCCAAACAACACCACGGCCAATGGTTGATTCGCATTGATGACCTTGATCAGCCTCGCGTTGTCGCGGGCATGGCTGATAAAATTTTACACCAGCTTGATACCTTTGGCCTTCACTGGGACGGTTCAGTTGCATACCAGAGTAACCGTACAAAACGCTACGCTGAGGTTGTCGACTGCTTAGATCAGCTCAATCTCACCTATCCATGTTGGTGTTCTCGTAAAGAGATATTAGCCAGCGCTCCGCACTTTGGTATTGATGGACCAATTTACCCAAGAACTTGCTTAAATAATGCCAGCGCTAAGGACAAAAACCCGGCCTTACGCCTCAAAACAACGCGCACAGCAACAATCTATCAAGATAGCCTTCAAGGCACAGTGCAACAGATTCTAGCGACCGACGTCGGTGATTTCACTTTATGCCGTGGTGACGGTGTTTTCTCCTATCAACTCGCTGTGGTGGTTGACGATCACGACAGCGGAATAACTCATGTCGTTCGTGGTCGCGACCTACTAGCTTCCACGCCGAGGCAGATATATCTATTTAACTGTTTAGGCTTTAGTGTCCCTTGCTATACCCATCTGCCGTTAGCACTAGACAGCTCGGGTGAAAAAATTAGCAAGCGCCACCATCAGGTTTCTTTTTGTGACACCAAGACACCACAGTATTATCTGCATCAGGCTTTGACATTCCTAGGGCAATCTCCACCACTTGATCTGATTAATCAACCAACTGAGACCATACTTAAATGGGCGATTGACCATTTCTCTATCCAAAATATTCCAGCTAAAGACCAACTCATCAAACTGGACAACGACCACATCTCGACCTAGCCTTATCATCTACATCAATCAGCAATAAAAAAGGCGAGCCCAAATGGGCTCGCCTTTTTGTTTCGCAACGTGGCTAAATAAATTACTTAGCTAACGCCTTTACATACTCACGGTTTGTCTTAGCGATAAACTTAACACTAATACCCTGAGGACACGCAGCTTCACACTCGTAATGGTTGGTACAGTTACCAAAACCAGCATCGAGCATTGCCTCAGTCATGCTATTGACACGCTCAGCAGCTTCGATTGCACCCTGTGGCAATACAGCCATTTGAGCAATCTTAGCACTGGTGAACAGCATTGCGCTACCGTTAGGGCAGGCAGCAACACAAGCACCACAACCGATACATGCAGCAGCATCCATTGAGTAGTCAGCATCAGGCTTGGAGATCAATGTTTGATTCGCCTCACCAACTTCACCAGTATAAGCTGAGGTGTAACCACCAGCCTGAATGATTTTATCCAAAGCATCGCGATCTACTGCGAGGTCTTTGATTACGGGGAAGGCTTTCGCACGCCAAGGCTCAAGTGTCAGACTATCGCCATCACTAAATTGACGCATGTGCAGTTGACACGCTGTTGTTTTTTCTTGAGGTCCATGAGGGACACCGTTGACAACACAACCGCAAGTACCACAGATACCTTCGCGACAATCGTTATCAAACTCGATTGGATCAATTCCTTCACCAATCAATTCCTCATTGACTTCGTCAAGCATTTCAAGAAAAGAGCTGTCGGGGCTTACGTTCTTTGCCGCGTACTGCTCCAACTTACCCTTTTCCTCAGGGCCATTCTGGCGCCATACATAAAGTGTTAAATCCATTATTTATAGCTCCTTACTGCAAGTTTAACGTTTTCAAATTTCAATGGCTCTTTGTGCAGCTCAGGTGCCTTACCTTCACCCTTGTATTCCCATGCTGCAGCATAGCAGAAGTTTTCATCATCACGCATCGCTTCGCCATCATCAGTTTGGAACTCAGTACGGAAGTGACCACCACAAGATTCCTTACGATGCAGAGCATCCGTTGCCATCACTTCGGCAAACTCAAGGAAGTCCGCTACGCGACCAGCATCTTCAAGCTGACCATTACGTTGATCTGACTTGCCAGTAACTTTAACATTCTGCCAGAACTCCTCGCGTAGTGCAGGGATCTCTTTCAGAGCAAAGTTGAGGCTCTTCTCGCTACGTGCCATACCAACGTTCTCCCACATGATCTTACCAAGAGCACGGTGGAAAGAACTAACAGAACGCTTACCGTTAACATTCATCAGTTTGTCAATACGTGCTTGAGCTTCTTCACGTGATTTAGCAAACTCTGCATGCTCGTCAGTTACTTCACCAGGTGTTACGCCGGCAAGGTAGTGACCGATAGTGTAAGGGATAACGAAGTAGCCATCAGCAAGTCCTTGCATCAGAGCTGAAGCACCGAGACGGTTCGCACCGTGAACTGAGAAGTTTGCCTCACCCAATACAAATAGACCCGGAATGTTACTCATGCAGTTGTAATCAACCCACAAACCACCCATTGAGTAGTGAGGAGCAGGGTAGATCCGCATAGGTTGCTTGTATGCATTCTCATCGGTAATTTTCTCATACATTTCGAAAAGATTGCCGTAACGCTCGCGAATCAGATCCTCACCTACACGGTCGATAGAACTTTGGAAGTCGAGGTAAACACCACGCTTACCGGGTCCTACGCCACGCTCATCATCACACTGCTCTTTTGCTGCCCGTGAAGCGATATCACGTGGAGCCAAGTTACCGAACGATGGGTACTTACGTTCGAGGTAGTAATCACGATCACCTTCAGCAATCTCACTAGCAGTTTTTTCGCAATCTTCTTTGCGTTTAGGAACCCAGCAACGACCGTCATTACGTAGAGACTCTGACATAAGGGTCAGTTTTGACTGATGATCGCCACTTTGTGGAATACATGTTGGGTGGATCTGTGTGTAACAAGGGTTAGCCATGAAAGCACCTTTTCTACATGCTTTCCAAGCCGCTGTTACACTACATCCCATAGCGTTTGTTGACAGGTAGAACACGTTGACGTAACCGCCTGTTGCAAGAACAACAGCATCGCCCCAATGAGATTCCATCTCACCGGAAACAAGGTTACGTACGGTGATACCTTTAGCCACACCGTCAACAACAACAAGATCTACCATCTCTGTACGTGGGTGCAATTTAACAGTACCCGCCTTTACTTGGCGAGAAAGTGCTTGGTATGCACCAAGAAGAAGCTGCTGACCAGTTTGACCACGCGCGTAGAACGTACGAGAAACCTGAGCACCACCGAATGAACGGTTAGAGAGCAGACCACTGTATTCACGCGCAAACGGAACACCTTGAGCAACACATTGATCAATGATGTTGTTACTTACCTGAGCTAGACGCCAAACATCAGCCTCACGAGCACGGAAGTCACCACCTTTGATGGTGTCATAGAACAGGCGGAAGACGCTGTCACCATCGTTGTGATAGTTCTTCGCAGCGTTGATACCACCTTGAGCCGCGATACTGTGCGCACGACGAGCACTATCTTGATAGCAGAACGCTTCAACAGCGTAACCAAGCTCACCAAGTGTTGCTGCACCAGCACCACCCGCAAGACCAGTACCAACCATCAGAATTTTGTACTTACGCTTATTTGCTGGGTTAACAAGCTTCATATCAAAACAATGCTTGTCCCAAGTCTTTTCAATTGGTCCGGTAGGACACTTTCCATCTAATATCACGATGTACCCTCCTAAACGTTAATCAGGCCCAGAAGTATGGACACCGGGATAGAGATAAAACCAACAAAAATTACGATAGCTGCAGCACGTGCGATCTTTTCCATGATCGGCAACGTGTTACCATTCAGAACACCAAATGTCTGAAAGAGGCTCTGGACACCATGACTCAGGTGTAGCAACAGAGTAACCATCGCACCGACGTAGATTGAACTGATAAAAAACTTTTGAAAGCTCAGTATCATCATTGTGAATACGTCGTTACGGCCAAGAGCGTCCATAGGCAGTGCGCTTACAGAGATCTCTGGGTTGGTCAAATGCATGGTGAAGTGGAACAAGTGATATACAGCAAAGACCAAAATAACGAGGCCAGTGTAGATCATTGTCTCAGCACCAAATGAAGTACGGATGTTTTTCTTCTGGTTGTAATCGATAGGGCGGGCTGCACGATTTTCCAGAGTGAGCTGAATACCAAAGAAGATATGCAACCCAAAAAGACCAAGCAATACAACACGGAAAATCCAAACGATTGGACCTAGTGCATGTAAGTGCTCAGCGTACGCATTGATACCATTCGCGCCAATAAAAATGGACGAGTTACCAAGCAGGTGGACGATGACAAAACCAACCAGACACATGCCTGTCGCTGCCATCACGAGCTTTCTTCCAATAGAACTTTGAAGCATTTGCATAAATCTACCTATCCTTAAAAGTTTGTTCTGAACAGAGGATGTAACTTGATCTCAACACAAGCGACCCCTGTCCCGTCAAAACACCACTACGGCTCCGGCTTCAATTCGGTGGTGGCCTCCAACTTACAAAAATGTTCATAATTCTTTACCCCCTACATAAAAACGTTAAAACTCAAAACACCTCACAGCCAACATTAAAACAACTGACCTATACGAGGATCACATATTGCGTTAATACTAAACATCGTTTGATAAAATTGCAAAAGGAAATTGTATACAGTGTGCATTTTATTTTATCGCGAACCAAGGGAATGACTGCTACAACACAACAAGACGCACCGCACATGCAACAATAACAAGGGTAACAACACGGCGAATCCAATCGTGGCCCTTAACAACAGCGAGGCGTGCTGCAACCATTGCTCCAACAGCATTTCCACTGGCAAGAACGCTACCTAGAAGCCAATCAACCTGACCATGCCAAGCGAATATCAGCACTGCGGGCAGATTAAAAATTAAGATCACCACAACCTTAAGCACATTGCCTTTGACGAGGTCCATTCCAGCTATCATGGTTACCATCAAAATTAAGAAACCAACTCCAGCTTGAATAAAGCCACCATAAATTCCGATTATAAAAAAACCCAGCAACATTGGCCAGCGCGGCGGCCTCTCTCCCTGCTGTATCGGCTGACGAAAGCGCTTAACGGGATCAATGGTGGTAACGACCAACATCAACAACATCACCACTGCCAGCACTTGACGAAACAACTTCTCATCAATTGTGACGGCCAAACTGGCACCAATTATCGCACCAACAATGGCTGGAAGCGCGCACATCAACGCTATTTTCCAACTCAAAACATCGCTATTTTTATAACTTTTCAAGGCACAAAGGTTTTGTACCACGATCGCAACGCGGTTTGTTCCGTTAGCCTCAGCAGCAGGTAGGCCGATAAAAATCAATAACGGTAGTGTCAATAATGAGCCGCCGCCTGCAAGAATGTTCAGAAAACCACTGACAACCCCAACGCCAGCTAGAATGATCAATTGCCACCAGTTAACGTCCACCGGAAGTTGCCTCGACAATCTCTTTAACCACGACTCCAGCCGCGAATAGGCCAAATAACGACGGCAGGGTAGAGATTGAGCCAAGCGTAACACTCTGCCACT
>NBLY01000072.1:10603-22665 GCA_002084665.1 Desulfobacteraceae bacterium 4572_35.2
GGTATCTATGCAGTCCAGAACATAATCATACTTTTCGCTGAGCAACAGTTGTGCATTTTCACTGCTATAACGCTCATCATGAAGTGTAAGTTTGACCTGCGGATTGATCGCTTGACAGCGCTTGCCAACCACCTCTACCTTCAACTTGCCAAGCGTATGGTCGAGGGCGTGCAACTGGCGATTGATATTTGTTACACTAAAGTGATCGAAATCGATCAGGGTTAGCTGACCAACCCCGGCGCGAACTAGCGCTTCGACGGCATAGCCACCAACGCCACCAACACCAAACACCGCCACGTGGCTATTTTTTAGCGCACAAACACCATCACGACCAATAAATAATTCCGTCCGACTAAAACGATTCTGCTCTAACATCACACCTCACTCGACTCGCGCTGCTAACAACTTCAGCAGACGCTGCGCATTACACTGGGTATAATTCAACACTTCATGCTCTGATTCATTACGTAACCGTGCTATTTTTTCGACAATGTGCGCTAAAACCGTTGTCCAGTTCTGCGGTCCATAGTGCTGCGGCCACGGCGCATCGGTTTCCAGTACCAGCATTTCGGCGGGCAACTGTGGAATCGCTTCGGCCAAGCGGCGTGCCTTATCATTCAAGATCAGCCGACCAACACCAATACCAAATCCTAATTTCTGCAGGGCAATAGCCACCTCGACACTCGCTGAAAAGCCGTGGACAATGCCACCAACCGTATCAGCCGATTCTTGCTGTAAAATCTCTAATAAGCGGCCATAACGCTTATAGCAATGGAGAATCAATGGTTTTCCAACCTCTAGTGCTAAACGGACCTGCTGGCGCAACACAACCTCTTGTTGATCGTCGCTAGCTTCGACCACAGCATCTAAACCAACCTCACCAATTGCGACCACCTGCGGATGACGGAGCAAGCGTTGTAACTGGTGCCGATATTCCGCACACCAACAATCGACATGCTGGGGGTGTAAGCCGAGTGCCAACCATACATTTGGCTGGTCAGCAAATTGCTCCACCAACACGTGCCAATCTTTTTGCGTCACAGCGGGTACGAGTGCGAAACCAGTTGATTTGACGTATTGAGGTAATAATTGGAGATGAATATGAGTATCAAACAAGAGGACCTCTCTTTGCTCACATCCAGCTAGCTGATATTATTTAAAAAATCAGCACCGGAAAAAAGTCTTATAACAGAATACCTATCTCTGGTGACGTATAGAATTTAAGCAAAAAAATGATACTAAAAGCTATAGCGCAGGCCGAGGTAAAGGTTGGAATTGTCCTCAAACTGACCAAAAAATGTGTAATTCTCTTCACCGACAAATACGTTAGCACCAAGATATAGACTGAGTGCATCGCTGGCTTTATATTTAATGGTAGGGCGCAGATAACCATCGCGGTCGGAGGGCGACCAATAACCAAACAGTGATAATTGGAGGTTTTGGCTGAGGGCCTGTTTGGTCAAACGTAAGGTGACGACATGGCGCGCGCGATCTTTTTCAACGCTGCCAATCGGCAGTGTTTGACGGTAGGCGCTGTAGTCGTCCATATATTCTAAATAATACTGAACTGCCGCAGAAAAATTTCGCGCTAGCTCTTGCTCGTAACCAACCAACAGCCGATATTCACTATTCGGCACCAAGGGATCATCACCGCTACGATCGCTAGCAGAATCATAGTATCCCGCTTCAACATTAAACAAACCGCTGAGTAGATCACCGCGAATACTGCTGCCAAAGACCCGTAAGCGGGGAAATGTTTGCTGCGCCTGCGCCGGATGGTAACCAACTGGATTTTTCCAAAAGCCATCATACGCATACAGCGCCAGTTCATAGCCATCCACATCGCGGTAAAGGCGTAAACTCACCTCGTCATCGTCAAACCAACTGCTTCGCTCTTCGACCTTTAACGGGTCATTGCGGCCAGCATGACGATTGAGCATTGGGTTCCAGTACGAAACTCTTTCCCCAGAGATGTAGCGATCTGAATTGAACTTGGGGATATACACCAGATCGACATTCAGCCATTGCGGAAAGAAGCTAATCAAAACGGCATCGGATGGCGCTTTAAGATACTCCTCATCACGACCTATGAAAAATGATTGCCAATCCTTTGGGAACATATCGTTAATAAACAGCAGGTCGCCAGTTCCCCAGGTTAAGATCTGCCGACCCAGCTTTACATCAACACTGTCATGGGGAAAAAACACCAAGTTCGCTTCGCGTAAATCGATAACACCATGGCCCCGTTCAAGATCAAGATTATGTTCGCCAGCGCCTTCATCAGCGACAAAATCGGTGCGTAACCGCCATTCGGCCCAATCACTACTGTGACTTAAATCAACCTGACCACGCAGTTCGTTTAAGATCGCCTTTCGTTGATTAGCGCCACTGTCATCATTCTGAAACCGCACACCACTGCGACCCTCGATAAAACCATGCCATTGCCAACCATACGCAGTGGTAGACATGATCAACACGAACATTATTCGGTAAAGATTTTTGCCTTCAAGCCTAGATCATAGCGCACCTGACTAAACTCATTACGCGTGACACTGCCGCTGACCAAGTCGCTGGCTTGGGCAACCGTTACCGTTGGATAGCCTTGAACATCAACCACTTCAAGTGCCTCGACTTTACGGTACAATTGGCCCGATCGGTCATAGTATTGTGCGAGCATGGGTAAAAATGTTGTGGCATCAATCTGAACGGTATAACGGGAAAATTCTACCGATGATGGATCAACAGGTTCATTTTCAATCACATAGTAATCATCAGTGCGTTCAATAAGGCGATGGCGATCCTCTTTAGGGCTACGCCCCGAGACATCCTCATAAACAAAATCGGAACCGACAAAACTGGTTCGCTTATCGCCTGGAGCAATCCTTTTTTTGAGGTTTAATGCGGGTAACCACAACCAGCGGTCATCATTATCAGCCAAATTTTTCCAGACCAAATAGGCCATTTTATACACATCGGCGGGAGCCTTAAAATAAGTATAGAACTTCTGATCACCGTTTGCTTCATTTAAGCGCAACAATGCAAATTCACGCACGCGGGTAATTCCATCCTTAGCAGTGATCGTCATCTTGACGTTCGCCTGACCATCTGCACCCGCATAGTACGCAGCCTGATTGGCGCGCTCAATAATTTCATCGGCACTGAGTTGTTGCGCAAACACATTACTGCTGCCAAGAACAAACAGGCACAGCATAATAGTTGTCAGTAGGGTTCTCATAGTTATCTCCTGATTATATTTGATGGTCACGACTATCGATCTTAGGAAAAACCCAACGCTGCAACCGACTCAGATACCGCCATAATGGTCGCTAAAAAGAAGCCAACAGTTTTATACGGCACCAACGGGGCAAGCAGCAGCGGCAAAAAGCCAACTGAAATGGTGATGGCGTTGCGAGTAATCGCCCGAGCAGGGTCCTGAAACATCACCTGACTCACTTCGATCCAATCCCCTGATTGCCTTGTAAAAAATGGATTGCAAAGTCAACACTCAAACCGAGGGTAAGTGACGACAGCACCGCGACCGGCATGTCATAATCCTTGCCCACTAGACCAATAATCCCATAGATAAGGGTGATAGTAACCGTGAGCGGAATCATCGCTAAGGTACCCCACAAAGCCGAGCGGAACAAGCTTCCATGTCACGATTGTCACCGCTCTTTAGCTGAATCCATATGTTGACCTTCCGATAATCGCGAGTCACCATATGGAACAAACTATCCTTCTTCTTCATCCCCTCTAGCTGAACAAAAACCTGACCGACCGCCGCAGCATTTTCTGGCACAGCATAGTGGGTACGGTTCCTCGCCGCGTAACTTTCAAGCACCAAGGCATTAACTCCAGCGGGTGCTTCAGCATAATTCAGCTCAAAATTTGCTTTCTTCAGGGCATCGACCACCGATGTGGTTTTACCGACTAAACCACTTTGCTGTAAATGCTCTTGCAGATCCTCTATGTAGCGAAGCATTTTAGGTTGCTTAAACGGCGGTGCCGTCACTTCGGCCTGCATCTCAACAACAAAAGAGCGATACGATTGATTGAGGTGAGTTTCGCAAATCGTTAGAGCGGCATCTTGCAATGGTTCGCCAACCAACTCATGTTGTGCGGACAACTGCGCCAATAACAGCGGCAGCTCATCGCCAACATCACTGGCAACCGTCTGTAAGCGGATCGGCAGGGTTGTTGTTGTTAAATCAGCAGGGTCAAGATAGTTAATTTCATCGGCAAGTAGGTTCCAGCCGGCCAATATTTTTTGATCAAGACGGTCGGCTTCCTGAAGTAACTGATAAAAACATTCACTGACATCACACCCCGCCAGTTTGGCTCGCTGATCACTTAGCTGATGAAGTTTTGCAATAAATTCTTCAGTTTCTTTCGGCGAGTGCGCGGTAAAACGTTTTCTTGCTTGAGCCTCAATCAGGTGCGATTTTTTTTCACAATCACAAGCCTGTGGTCGAACCTCTTCAAACGTGAGATAGGCGGTATAGGTACCACCAAAATGGTGATTTAAAATATCATCGGCCACTCGAATTTCATGATCAGTCGTGAACCACTTAACAGGATTATCGTTTACCTTAATCTGGCTGATACCATAAGCTGAAATACCAACCAAAATAAGGGCGATAATTAAAATCGTACCGCTCCATTTTTGACTAAGGTTGCCCATCCTCGCCAACAGAGAGAGTGACTCCGCTGCTGCAGAGTTCGTCTGTTTTTTAAGGGGTAGTTTTGCTAAACGTTGCTTAGAGACAAAAAGCATAATATACGCGGGAATCAAAGTCATACTCAGCAGCCAAGCTACGGCAACCCCAAATGCTACATGGAGTCCAAACACCTGCACCGGTGGTATTGGCGTGAAAGCCAGCGATGCAAAACCAGCAATGGTTGTCAGGCTGGTGTACAGCATCGGCTTAAACAGGTGGCCAATAACGTAACGGATGGTCTCAGCTTTATTATTAAAGCGCGAATAGCTATCAAAAAATTCACTCAGGATATGAACAGCGTCGGCGACAGCAATCGGCATAAGAAAAATGGCGATCATCGAACTCATAATATGAACATCATAGCCGAGGCCGATTAGTAACCCCATGGCACTGATCACGCTAAACATGGCGACAAACATCGGCGCCATGATGAGCGATAGATTACGAAAAAACATAAACAGCAACAAAAAGATCGCTAATCCTGCCAACGGTGCCGATGTCGCCATCTGCAGCAACATCTCTACGCCAAAGGTATCTTCAGCCACCGGCAAACCGGTAATTAACACCTGATCTTGGGCAGGCCAATCGGCGGTTAACGCTCTGACCAAACGGGCAACATTGTAGCTATAGGGCTTGGCAACAATAGGAATATACAGGCAAGCCGCTTTCTCATCCTCAGAGACTAACGTGCCTTGATAGAGTGGATTATTCATGGCATCGTCACGAATCTGAAGTGCTTGTGCTGCGGTTTGTGGTGGGTTCTCCATCAAATATTCGATCTTCAATGAACCCATTTCAGATTGTTTGATATTATCCACAACACTGGGTGCCATCATCTCATGACCAATAATCACACTATGACCCTGCTCATCAAACAGAGCATTCGCCTCATGACTAAAGATTTTACCGAGCCAATATTCCCACTTTTTCGTTGGTGTAAGATCAAGCTCTATGCGCTGCTCAGCCGCTGTTGCGGTTGCAGGGACAACAACGACAGGCAAGCCAGAATCACTGCGTTGAACATTGATGAGCTGTTGCGTTAAACGGTGCAAGCGTCCCAAGGTATCAACATTAAATACCCCAGCGGGATTCTCCTCATTGACGACACCAACAATAACAAAGTCATAAAGAGCATACGCCTGCTTTATTTCATGATGAAAGATACGTACAGGTTCTTGGCTAGAGAGCATGTTTTCAGGGTCATTATCGAACTGAACCTTTGGAAACTGCATCAAAAAACCCAGCATAATTGCTAAAATTGCCACAATAATTAGTTTGGGGTATTTTAAACTTATATTTGTCAACGTGAGTTTCATACGGATTGTCTCCTGATTACTGTTTCATCGAGCTTCGCCTAGCGTACACAACGCTAAGCCTTATACCATAGCTGCCAATCAGAATCTATATATATTGAAAACGGAATGTATTAAAAAGAAAAAAACCGCCCTCCAAGGAGAACGGTTTTTCTTCGTATTATGTAAGTTTATCTAGACAAGGCAGTGTTTATCAACCAATGCAACCACTTTCGCTACGTCTGGCTTGCTAGTATAGTCGTCAGCACCAACCTCTTCACATTTATGTGAGGTGTTTTCGTTGATCAAACTAGAATACATCACAACTTTTATATTCTGAAATTCCTTATCCTCTTTGATTCGTCGACACAGTGCTAGGCCATCCAACTCGGGCATCTCGATATCTGACACAACCAATAGCGGCAAGTCGTTATCATGTTTCGCTTGTAATAAGCCATTCCAGCAAGCCAAGCCATCACCAAAACACTGGGCCTGAACATAACCAGCCTGATTCAGTACTCGCATAATACCTTGGCGAATAATCGATGAATCCTCAGCAAAGAATATTTTAACGTCACCGCGATCGTTTTTTTTCTTTTCGGTTTTTTCTATCGAATCATCACCATTACCTTCATAGTGTTCCCCACTACCAAAGACTTCGTAGGCAATATGTTCCATATCAACAATCAATATATCACGCTCTGCAATGGTCACCGTGCCAGTAAAACGGGGATGATAGCTTTCAAAAAACTGATCCATTGGCTTTACCTGCGACCAAGAAAGTCGGTGAATTTGATCGACACCGTGAACCAAAAAAGCAATAACAGTATCGTTAAATTCGCAGACTAATACCACGCGCTTTGTTTGAACACCACCACCTGTTACCGCAACCCTCGAAGGGTCAACCTGCTTACCCAAATGTTGTGAAAGCTCAAGCAGCGGAATAGTTTCTCCACGCAATAAAACAGTACCTAACAGTGACGGATGGCTATCGGGTAACCGAGTCAACTCATCTTCACTATAGGGGACAATCTCCCTGAGTTTATGAACATTAATTCCAAAGGATTGATCATAAAGATAATATTCTAAAATTTCGAATTCATTGGTTCCTGCCTCAAGCAGAATCCCCTTTTTGTCTTGCATGGCTACAGTCATGTTGCCCTCATATAAAGGTTAAATATGCACATGAAATAGAAATAGAAAATACTTTATTTCAATGTAATAAGTTATTGCGTGCGCAACGGTTTTGCCAAGAAAGATTAAAACATTCAATTAAAACCATTTTTTAGAAGCAGATCGATACGTCACTTTACTAAAGATGTATCACTGTTGACCAGAAAAATCGCTTGACCAGAGCTTTTGTCAATCGTTAGGCTGTTGTCAGGGGAGATAAAATAAAGAACAAAGAATTATTTGAACTATTATGAGGAGCAGTAAATGAAACTGTTTAGAATCAGCGTGTTGGCACTATGTACGTTTTTTGCTCAATGTAAATGTTTTAGAGCAATGGAAACCAGCCTTCGATCCAGATGGAGCAGAATATCACTACATTCTATCCAATGTCGGCCACCCTGCCATTGCCGGAGTCGGTGCAGGTTATCGCATTCGTGACCGAGTATGGGAAAAATCGAAATTCAGGGGATGATGTGCTCCTCCGTTGCAGCGGCAAATGTCGCCCCAAAACTCGGCATCGTCAATCTACCTTACATCATCGACTCTAGCGAAAAGTTGGAAACATTTCGCAATACACCAGAACTTTTTGACCCTTTCAGTGAAGCGGCGCTCAAGCAAGGAGTTCGCGTGATCGACTTCACTGGTTACGGCAGCTACGGCTGGGCGACAACAACGCCTGTACGCACCCTTGCCGATGCAAAAAATATCAACTTCCGTATTGCTCAAGCACCCGTCAACACCGACAGCTATAAAGCATGGGATCTCAAATTTACCGTTATGCCATGGCCCGATGTTCCACAAGCACTGCAAACAGGTGTTATCGATGGTTTAGATCACACGCCTATCGTCTGTGGCATCACCAAAAAATTCGATGTTGCCCACTATTTTACCGACCTCCACTATATCCAAGGGCTCTATGTTCACATGGTCAACGAGCGTTGGCTGAAAAAACTGCCTGAGGATCTGCGCACCATCTTCCTAGAAACAGTAAAAGAGGAGAGTGCTATCGCCCGACAGAAAACGGTTGAACAACAAACTGAACAGATGCGCCTAGCGCAAGAGGACGGCGTTCAATTTTTTGAACTCAGCGCTACCGACCGGGGTCAATTAATCGAGATGGCTCAACCTGTTTACGACAAATGGGGACAACGCCTCGGCAGCGACTACTTCAAAAAAGTTCAATCTACGCTGCAGTAAAATTACCTACAGCACATAAGTAATACTGATCCCACCGTTCGCTGTTGTCGAACAGTGGGATTTTTTTATCGTTCAGACCGAACCAGAGTTTGATTTCAACAAAATAGCAGCCACAAACACACACATTATCTGTCCATTGAAACAGCTTACTGATATAGCTGAGGTTATGGAAAAGGTAACTTGCTATTCAGCGGACAAACTAGCACCATATGACCGCGCATGGGAAAAGGATGAAAATGATGTTTAAAAAACTTGTTATAACAGGATTCTTGCTGGTAATAGGAATCAGCCAGTCAGCCTTGGCCAGCAGCGACAAACCTCTGGCTAAATGGAGCCCTGACTTTGACCCATCCGGCGCAGAGTACACATATTTGCTGGCCAATGTGTCGCATCCAGCCATTGAGGGTGTTGGTGTTGGCTTTCGCATTCGTGATCGGGTGTGGAAAGAGACCGGCGGTCAACTTTACGTCGATTTTCGCCCATTGTCACAGCTCGGCGGTGAAAAAGATGTGCTACGCAAGCTAAAAATGGGTGCAATACAGGGGATGCTATGCTCCTCCGTTGCCGCAGCAAACCTCAGCCCGCAACTTGGTATTGTTAACCTGCCATATGTCGTCGATAGCTTCGATAAGCTCGATAAATTCCGCGCGACACCTGAACTTTTCACCCCGTTTAGTGAATGTGCCCTGCGACAAAAAGTTCGTGTTCTCGATATCACAGGCTACGGAACTTACGGCTGGGCGAGCACAACACCTATCACGAATTTAGCTGATGCTAAAAAGGTCAATTTTCGTATTGCTCAAGCACCCGTTAATGCTGATATCTACAAGGCATGGGGGTTGAAGTTTACCGCCCTACCTTGGCCAGATGTGCCACAAGCACTACAAACAGGAGTCATTACCGGTCTAGATCACAGCCCGATTGTGTGCAATATCACCAAGAAGTTTGAGATCGCTGCCTATTTTACCGAAGTCAATTATGCTCAGGGTTTATTTATCCACCTCGCTAACGAGCGCTGGTTGAAAAAACTGCCGAAAAATCTTCGTGCAACACTGCTAAAAGTTATTGCTGAAGAGAGTGCCGATACTCGCCAGCGCACCCGCATTCAACAACAGCAACAAATCGCTGCGGCTAAAGCTGCAGGAGTCACCTTTTATCAACTGACTGACGAACAGAAGCAAAAACTTGTCGAGATGGCCACGCCCGTGTATAAAAGATGGGGAGAAAAGATTGGCACCGACTATCTGGCTACCGTTCGGCAACAATTGGGTCACTAAAGCCTGAATCAGGTGTGCCACCCACATCATGCAGAACAGCTTAGGTCGGAGGTTTTCCTCCGACCTTTTTTATTTTTACCACCTAAGCAGGACACCTTTCATGTTGAAAAAATTATTTCAGCGCATCGACAAAACATTCTCCTTTATTGAAGATTGGTCTCTAGTTCTCGTCGTTTGCATTGCACTGGCCTCAGGTCTGGCCAACATCATTTTGCGCAAAACAACCAATATCAGTCTTTATTGGTCCGATGAAGTGATTCGCAAAACCATCTTCTTTTGTACCTACATTGGCTGTAGTGCTGCAATCCGCCAACGCTCGCTGATTCGCATCGATGCATTACCACAAATTATCCCAGTCACGCGTAAATTTTTCAATATCATCAACCACCTATCAACCATGACCTTTGCGGGATTACTCACATGGTTAGGCTGGGGGATGTTAATTGAGGTCTATGCTGATGAATATGCCACCACCGCCACACTGCAAATACCCGAATGGTATTTTTACGCCGTGCTGCCATTTGTTGGTGTCATGATGTTTATCCGCACTTTGATGTTATTGACGGAAGATCTCTTCTCCCCAACACAACCCGAAAACGATTAATCAGCTTGGACGAACATAATGGATAATGCTCAACTACTCATCATAGCACTGCTTTTCGGCTCAATGGCAGCCACTGTCCCAGTATTTATTGCCCTTTTTTTTACTGGTCTAGCTGGACTAACACTCATTGTTGGCATCGATCCGCGCATCAGCATCGAAATTCTCTACCGCAGCATGGACAAGTTTGCTCTGATTGTGGTGTTGTTTTTTGTCCTGTGTGGCAACATCATGACCACCGGCAGTATTGTGCAAAAGTTGATCAAAACAGCCAACGTGCTGGTAGGTTTTTTACCTGGCGGCTTGGCCATGGCAGGGATTCTTGCCTGTGGTTTTTTTGGCGCGATATCGGGGTCAACTGTTGCTACCGTCGTTGCCATTGGTGGCTTTATGATCCCCGCCCTGATTGAACATGGCTACGATGAGAAATTTAGTGTCGGCGTGATGACCACCGCACCGATCCTCGGGGTGATCATCCCGCCCTCCATCGCCATGATTTTGTACGCCATGATCACCACCGACTCATTGGAAGCACTTTTTCTAACCGGATTTATCCCCGGCTTTATGATTATGTTTGCCATGTCAGTCTACGCATGGGTTTTTTGCCGCAAAAATGGCATGGAACGCCGTCCACGGCCGAAAACAGGTGAAGCTCTGAGTGTGTTACGTGAGAGCATTTGGGCCTTACTACTACCAGTGATCATTTTTGGTGGTATCTACTCTGGTATCTTTACCGCTAATGAAGCGGCAATCGTTGCCTGCGTTTATGCCTTTATCGTTGAACTATGTATCCACCGCGATATGAAGATCGGCGATGTTAAAAAAGTGATTGTTTCCTCGGCAGCCACATCAGCGAGTTTACTCGTTATTGTTGCCGGAGCATCGGTGTTTGGTGAATATCTCACCTTTGAGCAGATTCCAGAACATATTGCCAGTGCCGTGGTGAGTAACTTCGAGTCACCATGGGCGTTTCTCCTCGTCGTCAACGTTCTATTACTTTGCGTTGGCATGTTTATGGACATCATCTCAGCAACCATTATTCTAACACCGATATTTCTGCCGCTTTTGGCAGAATTTGATATCGACACCCTCCACTTTGGTCTTATCATGACCCTAAACCTCGGCATCGGTTACTGCACACCACCACTCGGGGTGAGCTTGTTTATTTCGGGTGCCGTTGCTAATCGCAGTATGCTGTTTGTTGCCCGAGCCGTTATGCCATTCCTGTTGATCCAAATCGCTATTTTGTTATTACTTACTTTTTGGCCCGATCCTGTTTTATTGCTACCTCGTATCTTCTTTGGCTACGGGATTAAAGTTCTCGTTCCAATTTGCGACGGCTCTACCAGTGAAGCAACTTTGAACGCAATTATTGAGCATAAGGATCAATTTCTCGATCCCATCACCTTGCTTCATGTTGTTAATGTGAAAAAAATGGACTATCGGATGATTCCCGACTTTCAAATTGATATGATCCGTGAATATGCGACAAAAACAGGGCAAAAGTTTCTAAACGCCCAAACTGAACGGCTACAAGCTGCTGGATTAAAAGTGATTCCTCGCTTAGAGCTGGGTTTCCCCCGCGACATTATCTGCTCTATTGCTGATAAAGAAGAGTTCTCTTTAGTCGTTATTGGCCGTCACGGCAGTGGTGAAATTCGCGATGTTCTTTTTGGCTCAGTTTCAAACTACGTCTTACATGGCGTTAAGTGCCCCGTTCTGCTATTCTAAAGGCTCAAACTATTAACCCATATAACACCTAGGAGATTCAGATGGATTCAATCTGGCCCCTGTTAATCATTGC
>NBLY01000073.1 GCA_002084665.1 Desulfobacteraceae bacterium 4572_35.2
ATCCGATGATCTGTTGAGTTTGAAGTGCTTGAGCCCAGTCTGTTGCCTCTTCCATAGATCGTATCCAATTCTGTTGATCACACATCCGTGAGAACGTTGGCGGATGCAATATGAGTGGCTGGCGAGTAAACAAAAGAAAAACATATCATTTTTTACTAAAAATACAAGGGTGAAATTGTGCGAAAACCTTGACTCATCGCGTGTTTATGCCTATCATCTTTTGTTTGACCTACAAGGTTTGTTGCCGATCAACAGAGTGACTTGTTTTAGCTCAAACTTACATTAATCCCTAGCTTTACGTGATGGGGCTACTTTTACAGAAAAAGATTCCCGTGAACGAACATGCAATTGGTATTTTTGACTCAGGTGTTGGTGGCTTAACTGTGCTACAACAGGTACGCCAGCTGCTGCCCGGTGAAAACTTGATCTATTTGGGCGATACGGCCCGGGTTCCTTATGGAACTAAAAGCCCCGATACGGTACGTAAATATGCCGTTGAGGCGACGAATTTTTTAATTCAGCAACAGGTAAAAATGATCGTCGTCGCCTGCAACACCGCTTCATCGGTGGCGTTGCAGCTGTTGCAGCAGCGTTTAGATATCCCTGTGATCGGGGTGATTGAACCCGGCGCACAACGAGCAATGAGTTTAACTCATAGCGATGTGGTTGGTGTTATTGGCACGGAAGGAACAGTATCGAGTGATGCCTACCCGCAGGCACTGCGCCAGATTAAACCTAGCGTTAAAGTATTTTCGGCTTCGTGCCCGTTGTTCGTGCCGTTGGCCGAGGAGGGTTGGGCTGAACATGAGGTGGCTTTGTTGGCGGCGCGCGAATATTTAGCCCCACTATTGGCAAACAAGATAGATACCTTGGTGCTCGGTTGTACCCATTATCCCTTATTAAAGCCGACATTGTCGCGGCTATTGCCCGATTCAATACAGATGGTAGACTCGGCGGAGGAAACCGCTCGTATGGTTGCCCAGTTATTGAGTGAACATAGCTGGTTGAACGATCAGACCCAAGGGAAGTGGCAGTTTCATGTCACCGATGTACCGCATCGGTTTGTTCGTGTTGGCGAAGCGTTTCTCGGCACCGAACTAACGAATGTTGAGCGAGCGACTTTGGATTTTGTTGACAATATAACGTCATAAAGCAGGAGGCTATAGCATGAAAAAAATAATGACTTGGTCTGGCCTGCTGGCCCTACTAGCTTTTTTTGCTGGCATGGCGGTGGTGTTTAACCCATTTAACACAACCTCGAATCCAAATGCTGTTGAACCCGCTCACCTAGTGGTTGAATCTGCCACAGTGCAACACGAAGTGATCCTTTATTTTGGTGACATTGTCAGCCCCTATCTTGTTCAGGAGGTGCGCTTTATCGATGAGTGTGCAACCGATCAAGAGTGTATTGTAGCATTAGTGCAACAACTTATTGCTGGCCCAGTTTCTGCGTTAGTACCAGCGTTACCAAAGCATGCTTTATTACTTGATGCAAAGATTGTCGATACCACTGCCGAGCTAAACTTTAATCAATCATTGATCACCTACCACCCCGGCGGCAGCACATCAGAACTGTTAACAGTTCATGCACTGGTGAATACCATTGCTGCAAATTTCCCCTATATTCGTAAACTATTGATCCGTGTTGATGGCAAGGCCATTGCTACATTGCGCGGTCATGTTGATCTGCGCCAGCCCATCGTCGCCGATTTTTCATTAGTTCGTCAAGAAACAGAGGTGCAAGCCGTTGAGGTTGGCCCACAAACATCAGGAGAACAACCAAAATGAGTAGATTTTTAACAGCGATACAACAGCAAGTGCTCGTTCTTGATGGGGCGATGGGGACCATGCTCCAAGCGCGCGGATTAAAAGCGGGTGGTTGCCCTGAGCAGATGAACCTTGATGCACCCGATGTAGTCGCGGGAGTACATCGTGAATATGCTCAAGCGGGAGCGAGAATTATCGTCACCAACACCTTTGGCGGCACACGTAGCAAGCTGATGCATTACGATCTCGAAGATCGTGTCCATGAGATCAATGTACGTGGTGTCGAACTGGTGCGCCAATCGTTATTGAACCCCGAAACTGATTTTGTTGCCGGCAGTATTGGCCCCACTGGCCGTTTTTTGGAGCCCGTAGGCGATGCTGGTTTTGATGAGATGGTGGAAATTTTTGGCGAACAAGTTCGTGCTCTGGTCGATGGTGGTGCTGATCTGCTTACTTGCGAAACATTCTTAGACATTCGCGAGTTAAAAGCGGCAATTATGGCTTGTCGTTTATATTCAGATTTACCCGTTATGGCGATGATGACCTTCGACGATGGTGGACGCACAGTGTTGGGAACGCCTCCGGCAGCGGCGGCGGTCACCTTGGCAGGATTGCAGGTGGATGTGATCGGTACCAATTGTGGCCTCGGCATTGAGGGGATGTGTGAAATTCTTGAACAGATGCGTGCCGTCTGTTCAGTGCCGTTGATCGCTCAAGCCAACGCTGGCTTACCGATTTTAGTCGACGGTGAAACAATTTTTCCCGCTAGTCCTGAACAGATGACTAACTGCCACGATCGTTTGATTGAACTTGGCGTACGAGTTCTCGGCGGTTGTTGTGGCACCACCCCTGAGCACATTCGGGTGATGGCCGAAGCGTTGGCGGTACGCGATCAACAGTGGACCGCTCCACCACAACGCGGCATGCTCTCCAGTCGAACACAGGTGGTCGCCGTTGGTGTCGATCAAACATGTGCGATCATTGGTGAACGAATTAATCCGACTGGAAAAAAAGCTTACAGTGCCGAACTGCGTGAAGGGAAAACCACCTATATTCGCCGTGAAGCACAGCAGCAATCAACTGTTGGAGCCACATTGCTCGATGTTAACTGTGGTGCGCCGGGAGCTGATGAGCCGCTAGCTCTGGAGCGAGCCGTCTATGCCATTAGTGGCGTAACTGGAACACCTTTGGTGCTCGACTCATCCGACCCTGAAGCGTTAGAGCGATTCCGAAAATGGCCCGAGGGCGCGTCGATATCGCTACACGAATTATTGAACGCGCCGTTGCGCTGGGGATCCCCCGTTGCGATATCGTCATCGACTGTTTGGCGCTGACAGTTTCTGCTGAACAAGATCAAGCGATTGAAACCTTAAAAGCGATCCGCACCCTAAGTCAAGAGATGGGGATAGCGACCGTTCTCGGCGTGAGCAATATCTCCTTTGGCTTACCCAATCGGCCACTACTGTCGGCCACTTTTTTCGCCATGGCGTTAGAGGCCGGACTAAGCGCAGCGATTGTCAATCCCAAAGATAGCGAGATGATGGGAGCCTTCCGCAGTGCCATGGTACTGCTTGGTAAAGATCTACGTGCTGAACGTTATATCGACAGCTATGCGGGAATAGTTGGCGCAACGCCGACCATAGAAACGGCTAGCGATAGCCCAGCAACCATGCGCGAACGCTTGGCTCAAGCGATTATTGATGGTGACAAAGATGGTGTAGTGACCTTAGTTGAAGAAGCTCTAGCTGACGACTTAGAGATTCTGGCGATCAGTAATGAGGGATTATTGGCGGGGCTAGAAGAGGTCGGTCGCCGCTTTGGTGCTAATCAAATTTTCTTACCACAGGTATTATTGAGTGCCGATACTATGAAAACCGCCTTTGGGCGCTTAAAACAAGAGATGAAGGGTAGCGAAATGGCCTCCCTCGGTCGCATTATGATGGCGACGGTTGAAGGTGATATTCACGATATTGGCAAAAACATTGTCTGTACACTGCTCGAAAATTACGGTTTTGAGGTGATCGATCTCGGTAAAAATGTAACCTCAGCGACAATTGTTAAACGAGCCGTTGAGGAAGATGTCGATGCTGTTGGCTTATCGGCGTTGATGACCACTACCCTACAACAGATGCAAGTGACCGTTGACGCACTGCGTGATGCTGGGGTGAAAGTATTTACCATGGTTGGTGGTGCTGTTGTTTCGCAAGAATATGCTGATGAGATTGGTGCTGATCTCTACGCTGAGGATGCCCTTGAAGCGGTGGACAAAATAAAGAAACTATTAAACGTTACTAAATAATGATTTGTGTCACGTTAACGTAACTGGGGGCTGGCATTATGGTTGGTGGCTTTAATCACAATTTTCGCTATAAAGAGCAGATATTCCATGTCCAAACCGAGGATAGTGGGGTTAAAAAATCTGAAATAACCACCCTGCTCTATAGCGGTGGCACAATTTTAGCGCGCCAAACTACATCCTACGCTGAGCTTTCACCAAATGCCTCCCTGGCGGAACAGGTTGAATTGCGCATGAAAGACCAGCATAAGCAGATGCTACGCCAGCTTAAAAGCGGTCATTACGATACCTATATCGACGAAGCACTAGGCGATGGTTCGCAACCAGAGAAGCAACCAAAGCACGTTGAACCATGCAAATCAGCGCAAGCGGCCAACAAGGCGATGGGAATTGATGAACTAATTTTTGCGTATCTAACCGCAGGACGATAATTTTACAAGCGAACCCAGTAATGATCGGGGTAAAGGAATTTTTTGTGTTTAGAAGCAGCTTGATTGTTCGAATTGTTGTGATGAATGTGGTGCTGTTGACAGTCGGAATCGGTGTTTTTACCGCGTTTCACTACAAGCGTGATCATGAAAACATGATTGAGATGACCACCGATGGTGCTGAGATCCTGATGGCAACGATAGAAAACGCCATTTTCAATTCGAAATGTAAAGGAGATGCTGCTCGCCTGCAAAAAACTCTCGAATTTATCTCACGTAACCCTAGCTTACTTGGGGTGCGAATCTTTAACCCTAATAGCGGCCTTGTTGTCAATTCATCCATCGCCGAAGAGATTGATCTGCCGATCCCAGACCATGATCGTCGAGTTTTTGAACAGGGTAAGACTTCTGGACTGTTCCAACAATCGAATCAGGAATACTTAAGTATCATAAAACCCATCAACTCAAGAGCCTTATGTCAAAATTGTCATGGTGAGACAAAAAAGGTGCTTGGCGTATTGAATCTGACCTATTCGATGAAGGGGACGATGGAAAAGCTCAATCGTTCGTCGCGCTGTTTCACGTTGTCGATGATCTTTGTCACCGTACTGCTCTCGGTCGGTGTTGCCATTATTTTATTACGTTTTGTGCGCGAACCGATTCAGGTGATTACCAAACGGATGGCAAAAGTTGAAGCTGGCGATCTCGATGTCAGAATTAACCCCAAGCACAACGATGAGATCACCGATCTGATGAATAGTTTCAACTCAATGGTTGGCAAGCTTTCCGAGGCGAAACAGGAGATTGAAGAGATTCATTTTCGTCAAATGGAGCAAGCCGATCGCTTGGCTTCTATCGGTGAGATGGCTACAGGAATGGCCCATGAAATCAAAAACCCATTGGCGGGCATTAGTGGCGCGGTAACGGTATTAGCTGATGATTTCCCACGCGACGATGAACGCCACAAAGTCGTTCAAGATATTTTGGCGCAGATTGCGCGGTTAAACAAGACCGCAACTGATCTACTCAATTTTGGTCGCCCCGGTTTACCCCACTGCGATTATCTCGATATTAACAATGTGGTCAAAGAGACATTGTTTTTTGTTGCCCAACACCCCGAAGCAAAGCATGTTCAGCAGGTCACCGAGTTGACGCGCCATTTACCACCGGTGTGGGCTGATCGTAAGCAAGTACAACAAGTTTTACTCAATGTGATCATCAACGCTTTGCAAGCGATGCCCGAAGGTGGCACATTGACAATTCAAACTGAACTTAACAGTGAACACGATGGTCGCAGTTACGTGAGAATTCAGGTGGTTGATACTGGAACAGGATTACCTGTTGAGCGGTTGGATAAAATTTTCACCCCGTTTTATACCACTAAAAATCGTGGTACGGGTCTTGGCCTAGCGATCTGTAAGCAGTTAGTCAAACAAAATGAAGGACACATTTCAGTAATGAGTTCTCCCGACAAGGGAACCTCGTTTACTATCTCCCTGCCAGTTGTCGAGTTACCCACTGAGCACACGGAAGAGGAACCACATGAATAATTATCGGATATTAGTTGTTGATGATGAACATTTGATCCGTTGGTCTTTAGAGCAAAGCCTTAAAAAACAGGGATATATTGTTCAAACAGTGGGTTCTGGCGAAGAAGCACTCGACTATGTGCGTAAGCACTCACCCGATCTGGTGTTGTTAGACATCCAACTACCGGGGATCGACGGCATCGAGACCCTTGAACAGATCAAAGAGATTGATAGCGATATCAGTGTCATCATGATCACAGCCCTTGGCGTGCTTGAAACCGCCGTCAAGGCGATGCAACTTGGTGCGTTTGACTATATCAATAAGCCTTTCAATCTCGATGAGTTGGCGGTGGTTTTACGTAAAGCTCTCGAAACGCAGGCACTAAAAAAAGAGGTCGAACACTTACGCACCGAAAAGAAACGGACACAAGGCTCTTCAAAAATTATTGCCGAGAGTACCCACATGGAGAGTGTTCTCGATATGGTTTCTAAAATCGCCCAAAGCGATGCGGCAACGGTATTAGTTCAAGGTGAGAGTGGTACAGGAAAAGAACTTGTTGCGCGGGCATTGCACTACGATAGCTCACGCAGTGAGCAGCCCTTTATGGCGATTAACTGCGCTGCGGTGCCTGAAACGTTGCTCGAAAGTGAGTTGATGGGCCACGAAAAAGGGGCCTTTACCGATGCTAAAAACCAGAAAAAAGGGCTATTTGAGATGGCCAATGGCGGCACGGTGTTTCTCGATGAAATTGGTGACATGCCGATGGGAACACAAGCAAAACTGCTGCGTGTTTTAGAGGAGCGCTCGTTCCGTCGTATCGGTGGCACCAAGGATATTCATGTCGATATTCGCATTGTCGCTGCGACCAACAAAGAGCTGTTACAGGCGATTGAAGATGGTGGTTTCCGTAAAGACTTATACTATCGAATTCAAGTTATCCCCATTTATCTACCACCATTACGTGAACGGACTGCTGATATTTTACCGCTGGCGTACCACTTTGTTAAGCATTTCAATACCGAGTTTGCTAAGAGCGTCAAAGGATTCTCCCGTGCGGCCGAGAAATATTTGCTCGATTACGATTGGCCAGGAAATATTCGTGAACTGCGTAACGTTATTGAGCGTGCCATTATCCTTGAAAGTGGTGACACCCTTAAACTTGAGTTGTTGCCGCGCGAGATGCTGAATCAGCCATCTGGCAGTTCAGCGGGTAGTTTTCAGTTGCCGCCCGAGGGGATTGATATTGAAGTAGTGGAAAAACAATTAATTCAACAAGCACTGCTACTGAGCAGCGGTAATCAATCGCAAGCCGCGCGTAAGCTGCATTTAGGAATTGACGCCTTTCGTTACCGCATGAAAAAATTCGACCTACTGTAATTGTAGCGTAACTTGTTCAGCATGGTTAAATATTGGCTTATAACCCCATATCAATGGACACCGATTGTTTGTAAGTGTGGCCATCCATGGCGACAAATATCCTTGCCATGAGAGTTACGAGCCCAAACCATTTTTAGTCTGAATAGTTTCATTATGTCAAAAACGGTGACACTCAAGTTTTCATTGATTGTCACTGTTTTAAATACTTGTATCGTTAACCGCCTACCGAACTGTGATCCCCATGGCCAAGTCTCAACGTCTATTCTTAATCGACGGCTCCTCCTACATCTATCGTGCGTACTTCGCGATTCGTCATCTGTCCAACTCCAAAGGGTTCAGCTGTAACGCCGTGTTGGGCTTCACCAAAATGCTGCTCAAGGTGATTCGTGATCATAATCCCGATCAGTTGGCCGTAATTTACGATGCAAAAGGGCCAACGTTTCGTAAAGAGATCTATTCAGAATACAAGGCCAATCGCTCGAAGATGCCCGATGATTTGGTGCCGCAAATTCAGATCATTAAAGATGTGGTAGCCGGTTTTAACCTTGTTAGCATTGAGCGTCAGGGGTTTGAGGCCGATGACATTATTGCCACCTTAGCACGGCAAAAAAGTGCTGAAGGGATTGATGTGACCGTTGTCACCGGCGATAAAGACCTTATGCAAGTGGTTAATGAGCGGGTTCAGCTGTTAGACACCATGAAGGATAAAATCTCCGGTCTTGCCGAAGTGGCTGAGCGTTTTGGTGGCACGCCCGATAAAGTGATTGAGGTGCAAGCACTAGCGGGTGATAGCTCAGATAATGTTCCTGGAGTGCCGGGTATCGGTGAAAAAACCGCAAAAGCGCTTATCCAAGAGTTTGGCACAGTTGAAAACCTATTAGCCAATATTGATCAGGTTAAAGGTAAAAAACGGCAGGAAAATCTGCACACCTTTGCCGATCAAGCACGGTTATCGCGCGAGTTAGTGACCCTCATTGATGA
>NBLY01000074.1 GCA_002084665.1 Desulfobacteraceae bacterium 4572_35.2
ACGCCGAGCGAGTTCAAGCGTGTGCTCAAAATTACCGCGACCAACTTTAAAGTGTGACACCGTCTCCTGCATCAGCTGAGTCGTCTTATTCAAATCATTGGTAAATTCAGTCGCATCGCCCATCGCCTGAGCCACCGTACCACTGAGCTGCTTCACTTGGCTAATATTCTGATGCACCATATTCGATGCCGCAGAGAGTTGCTCAACCGAAGCACTAATTCGGTGTAGGCTATCATGGGTCTGTTCAAAATCGTTGACCATTTCAGTGAATTGATTGCAAGAATCTTCGACCACCTCTTTAGTTGAAACAATATGCTCCGAGATAATAGCCGTCCCTTTTTGTGTTTGCTTCACCCCTTCAATCATATCGTGAAGGGTCACTGAGATATTATTAGTGGCATCGCTCACCTGAGTGGAGAGATTCTTAACCTCTTCAGCCACCACCGCAAACCCACGTCCAGCCTCGCCGGCGCGCGCAGCTTCTACGGCCGCATTAAGAGCTAACAGACCGGTTTGATTAGAAATACCTTGAATCAGGCCAACAATCTGCTCAATCCCCTTTGATTTCTCATCCAACCCCTCTACGGTTTTAACAAAATCGTTCAACGTGGTATCCACCTCAGCAATATGCTCAGTGGCTTGCTGAAGACGACCCAATGAGCGCCGAGCTTGATCAAGTTGCTCAGAAGTACTCGCTTGAATGGTCTGCGAATTATCTGCAATTTCACCTGTAGCACCCGTACTTTCAGCACTACTTGAATAGATCGCATCCGACAGATCACCCTGCTGACTTGAAATCGCCGCCGTTTCGCTCACCTGCTGACCAACGGACGCAGAGCGAACTGCGATCTGAACCCCTTGCTGGCGAACAAGGCCAATAATGTCACGCAATTTATCCATGAAATGATTGTAGCTTTTAGCTAAGTCACGAATCTCGTCATGGGTTTCCAATGGAACATCAATAGACAAGTCGCCTTCACCGCTACCGATAGATTCAAAAATTGCGGTGATTTTCTGAATCGGCTGAACAATCATGTAGCGTAAGAAAATGATCTGAACAATACAGACGAGAACACTGACAATAATCACAGCGATCAACAACTGGTGCGCCGTCTGATGAATCGCAACAATAGCAGAAATGATCTGAACAATACAGACGAGAACACTGACAATAATCACAGCGATCAACAACTGGTGCGCCGTCTGATGAATCGCAACAATAGCAGCAGTTATCTCAGCCACAGATTGCGAGTTACGCAACACCTCAGCAACAGCACTTTGCTCCCAACTCATAACGCCATATGATGCTAATATTGCGAACAAAAGAAACAACATATTGCCAGTGATTTTTTTTGTCAGTGAATGCCGGTGATTTTTTTTGTCAGTGAATTAAAAAACTGTTTTTCTAAGCCTTGATAGGCCTCTCTTAGCGTCCCCATCTATCCCCCTGAAACAATTCAATACAACATCATGATAATGATTGAGCATCAACCTAGCCCGCATCATATTCAACAACGGTGAATAAATCAAACACTGTTTTCTAACGGTACCCCCAGCAATGTAAAAACATTCGTGATAATGCAGTAGGACACGGGCCACCATAACGACGATCACCAAACAGTGGATGACCAAGATCAGCAAGTTGACGACGGATCTGATGTTGACGACCACTATGCAAGGTAAGTTCAATAAAAGAGGCCTCATCGGTACGTTGCAAGGCCCGAAATGCGGTATGGGCTTCCTTCTCTTTGCCCTTTGAGGTCACCTTAGAACACAGCATTCCACTACCGGGCAGCCGCCCCTTAGCCAACGCCGCATAACATTTTTCAACATCATGCTGCATAAACATTTTACCGAGTTCACTACAGGCTTTTTTTCCTTTACCGAACAGCACGGGGCCAGAGGTGTCGAGATCTAAGCGGTGGATCGGCGCGCAATTAAATGCCACACCACGGCGACGATACAACTGCTCGATTTGTGTAGTAAGGTTGGTCTTTTCATGACCAACACTTGAATGAATGGCCAAGCCTGGTGCTTTATCGACGATGAGTATTTCTCGGCTTTCGTAAAGGATTGAAACGGGACTATCTGCTTCAGGAGCCTTACAACCGTTGAGCAACTCGCGCATGCGACCACTATCAGGCAGCTGAATCTCTAAACCTTCAGATAACGTGCTTTCCTCAGACAAAGGGCCAGAAGTGGTAGCAATCTTCCCTTTCTTTAGTAACTGACGCAGATAACTACGTGATGCCGCAGAGATATGCCGCTGTAAATAATCGAGCGGGGACAATTTTATTTCGTTGAGTTCTACAATTAATTTAGACATAAAAGGAGGATAGTCTTTTATCTCGCTCAGAGCAAGAGGGAACCACGATAGCGTGACTAATCACCCACATCAGCACAATTGAGCCCAACGCCAGCCACGAATTGAGTTAATAAGATAGATCTGCTCTGCTGCCTGAAGTTGGGCCACCGTGATCTCCTGCTCTGAAATCACCCCTTGTTCCAACAATACGCGGCGAAAGGTTCCTGCCAGCAGGCCACTATCAAGTGACGGTGTTAACCACTCACCATCTTGACAGATGACAATATTAGCAATGGTGGTCTCGGTGATTTCACCGCGCTGGTTAAACATCACCACATCATCAACCTCAACACCATACTCATGCTGTGCCGATTTAAGCAAACGATCAAAATACTGGCGATCATCGGTTTTATGGTTAAAAAATTCGTCATCGCTCGCTATCGGCTTTCGGGCCTATCGGCTTTCGGGCCAAAACCAACTGAAGCGCACGCAGTTGGCCACGATAGGGCTGAGGAAAGAATTCAAACCTCAGCTCGCCAGTGGCTGCCAATAAACAACGGACCCGCCAGCGTTGTAACGGCCAATCTCAATTGGATAACCAAATCGCTGTGCCGACAACTCTAAGCGCTGTAAATGCTGCTCTAATAATAGATAGCCTTTCCTGGGCTCCCACAACAAGGTTTCAAGTAACCGTGGCTGGCTCCCTAACACTTTCGCCTTGGTTTGCGTTTCGCGATATTCTTGCTCAGCATCAGAATCCCAAATAATTCCACCGCCAACTGGATACTCGCCGCAGTGCTGCTGGCGATCAATCAATGCGGTACGGATAGCTACATTAAATTGCGCTCGGCCATCTGGCGCAATAAAGCCAATTGAGCCGGTATAAATTTGCCTTGGTGAAGATTCTAGCTCGGCAATAATTTCCATTGTCCGCACCTTTGGTGCTCCAGTTATTGATGAACAGGGGAAAAGAGCGCTAAACAATTCTACAATCGAACAGCGGCTACGGGCCTGCACCTGTGTCGTCATTTGCCACAGAGTTGGATAGGCTTCAACCTGAAACAGGTTATCAACATGAACCGATCCGGCATCGGCGACTCGGCTGAGATCATTGCGAAGCATATCGACAATCATTAAATTCTCAGCGCGATTTTTCTCACTATTCGCCAACTCAGCGCGTAAGCGCAAATCATCGGTCAGATCATCACCTCGCGGTGCCGTCCCCTTCATGGGGCGAGTCTTGCAAAACGGCCGAGATCAACAAAAGCCCCATACCTGCCCTGCTGAGCATGCTGCAACGATAAAAAGAACGTCCACGCATCGACATCAGCATCAACTGTACACTCAAGAGGATAAGTATAATTAATTCACCACCACTACGAGTTACCAGTCGTGAATCAAAAGCTGGCGAAGCTTGATATCCAACATAGCCCGCAGCATATAAGCCATCGTTATTCACCAGAGTTTCAACCAGATGCAATTTTTCTAATACCTGCTCTACCGTTGTCGCAATAACAATCTGAACTGGCGTTTCAAACTTTAACCATTGGTCACTTTCAGCATCATGAATAACTACAAAAAGATCACTATGAATCATCTACATTCCACCCTGACGTTTTTTAGCAAACCATTAATTGCCTAAAACTGATTGACTAAAGCTAATTGCAGCGGTATGTATGGGGCACTTGTTTTTCTGTATCTAATAAATGATTTTGAACCGTTTTTTTCAAGGCGATTAGCGGCTCAAATTGGCCGACAAATAGTGATGATTTTTTAATTTCCAGGTTATTTCTACTGTGTCCTTCTGCTTACTCTCAAAGGTATCAAGGAGATGGTCGTGAGTATGTTGAAGAGGTTGTTGCACCTGAAGTCTATCTTGAAAATTCATCATTTAAATTGGTGCGCGGAGTAGCCAATGCCATAACGTGTCCGGGGGAATTTCCCAAGCAGATTGTTGTCACAATTCGTGATCGTGGTCCTATGGGAATTGTTCTTGGTCCGTTGAAAGGTTTGGGCATGATGGGTTTGCGTGGCGTATCAGGTATTTGGGAAATCGCAACCTTTCCACTGCCAAACACGTTAGACGGAGACTTCTCAGCAATATTGAAACCAGAAT
Source organism: Desulfobacteraceae bacterium 4572_35.2 (assembly GCA_002084665.1). Taxonomy (GTDB): domain Bacteria; phylum Desulfobacterota; class Desulfuromonadia; order Desulfuromonadales; family Desulfuromonadaceae; genus Desulfuromonas. The sequence goes on from NBLY01000074.1 coordinate 4,422, forward strand.
TTGTTTGGACACCATCAGCTAAAATCCAACACTAGAAAAAGTAACCACCTCTGGTAGGTAAAATTACTACTGCAGCTCAAAAACAAACGCTGTTAGTCAAACAGGCCTTCCAAACAGGAAGGCCTATTTTGTTTTGCGAAAGGACCACCATGAGGTTCACCGAGCGGCGCAGCCAACTGTTGGCCGCTGAATTAAAAAAATTGATCAATTTAAGCCTGCCACTGATCCTTGCCCAGCTAGCGCAGTCAAGTATGGGCTTTGTCGACACCGTGATGTCGGGCCGCGTTAGCGCGCAAGACCTTGCAGCCGTTGCCGTAGGGTCAAGTATATGGTTTCCAATGATGCTGCTCCTCCTCGGCATCTTAAGCGCCCTGACACCAACCATCTCGCATGCCTATGGTGCGGGTAAGCAGCAGACGATTAGCCATGTTGCGCCACAAGGGATCTACCTTGGCAGCATCCTCGGCACCATCATCCTTGTTTTACTCCATCAAGCGCATCACCTGTTGCCGTGGCTACAGGTGGAACCACAACTTGTCCCCCTCATTACCGGCTACTTAGAAGGCGTTTCTTGGGGATTCCCAGCGCTCGGGGCCTGCTTTGCCTTACGCTATTGCAGTGAAGGACTCTCCCTCACTCGACCCAGTATGCTGGTCAGTTTTTTTGGCCTCGCGGTAAATATTGTCGCCAACTATATTTTAGTTTTTGGCAAACTGGGCTTTCCCGCCATGGGTGGTATTGGCTGCGGTCCAGCTTCAGCTATCACCATGTGGGCGATGTTCTTAGGTATGCTATTTATCTTTTGGCGCGGTGCCCTCTATCGCAAATTGCAGATGTTACGCCTTAATGCCGCCTGGTGCTGGGAAACACAAAAACAGCTGCTCAAACTAGGTCTACCTATCGGTGGCGGGCTGTTTATTGAGTGTAGCATCTTTGCCACCATCGCCCTACTGTTGGCCCGCTTTGGCGCGCAAACTGTCGCAGCACATCAAATTGCTTTAAGTTTCACCACAATGACCTTTATGGTTCCGTTTAGCATTGCCACCGCCATATCTGTCCGCGTCGGCCACACTAGCGGTCGTAAACGCCCTCAACAAACACGCCGTGTCGTCTACACTGGCATTTTCACAACTCTAGTTTGTGCCTTAGTGAGTTGCACAATCATGGCCAACTTCCCCCACCTGTGTGTCTCCATTTTTACCAACGATACACAGCTCCTTAATTCTGCAGCAGCATTACTTTTTCTCGCTGCTATTTTTCAAATCCCCGACGCAATGCAAGTGTGCTGTGCGGGAGCATTACGCGGGCTCAAAGACACTAAAGTACCTATGGTTATCCAAACAATCTCCTATTGGGGCATTGGCCTACCTATCGGTTGCTTCCTTGGCCTCCACTTAAACTGGGGCGCAAAAGGATTTTGGATCGGCCTGATCTGCGGCCTCACCAGTGCTGCGATCATGCTGTCGATCCGCCTTTTCAACATGTTCACCACTCAAAACATCACCACTGCTAACAATTAATTTTCTCTCTCATAAATAATTAAAACTTGACGAGGTCGCCTTATCGCGGTACTGACTGAGCACTCACTCAGTTTATTTCGAAAGGAACCGAATGAAATCGAAAAAAGATAAAATCATTGACGCTGCCGTTGACCTGTTTGCCGAAAAAGGGTTTAGCAACACCTCCACCGCCGAAATTGCCACCCTCTCAGGAGTTGCTCAAGGAACCCTATTTTATCACTTCACGCAAAAAGAGGGGATACTGTATGAAGTACTCAATCAAATCCTCCAACACACCATCACAGGCTACAAAGACATTTGTCAGCACGGTAAAAACGGTTTGGAATGCGTTGAAGCATTGCTTCGCAGTGAAAACCTCGTTGTCGAACAACATAGTAAAAAAGTCACTGTTCTTATTCGCGACATGACGGACGATGTACACCAACCTGGCACTAAAGGTTTCGCCCTTATTGATTCATATCTAAAATATAAAATTGACCTGTTAAGCCAGTTTATCCGTAAAGGGATTGCCGATACCAGTATTCGCCCTGTTGCGGTTGAAGAAACAGCATGGTTTCTCGATGCGGCATTTTATGGCGTGATGCACATCAAGCTATACAAGCATCTCCCTACTCCACCCCTTGATGAACATGCCATCCGTTTTTGCATCGACGGCTTAAGACCTAATCCCAATTTAACATAATCACCATTACTAACTATTGAGGTATCCAATGCGCCACTATCTTGCTCTCGTACTTGTTCTATTCATCACAACACCTGTTTTCGCTGAGCCCCCAGCAGCACCACCCGCTCTAGTTAAAACTACAGCACTGCAAAGTTCACTGGCAACACCAACACAATCATTTGTCGGCACCCTTTATTTTGATCGTATCAGTCAACTATCAGCTGAGGTGAGCGGTCGTGCTGACAAGGTTCTTTTTCGCGAAGGGGATCTGGTCAATAAAGGGCAAGTTCTTGTTCAACTAAACACCGATTTCATTGATAAAGAATTGATGCGTATTCAATCGTTGATTGACTTAACGCAGGCCAAACTTGACCACAAGAAAAAAGACCTTGCTCGCTATCAGCAGCTTCTCGAACAACAAGCAACTAGCGCCACAGCATACGATCAACTGTTTTACTCGGTCGCCGAAATTAAAGCGCAAAAGGCTGCCTACACTGCCGAACTTGAATCAACACAAATCAAAAAAGACAAAAGTGTCATCCTTGCCCCATTTAATGGTCGAATTCTCGAAAAAAATATTGATATCGGTAACTGGGCAACAACAGGTAGCCCTATCGCTCGCATTGGTGCGTTAAGTGATATATTTATTCAAGTGCCAACAAGTGAGACCCTTTTGCCCTTTAGCACCATCGGTCAACGGGTTGATGTGTGGTTACCGGCAACTAACCAACACCTTAAAGGTATTCACAAAGGGTTTCGCCCTGTTGTTGATGCACAAACTAAAAACATTTTCAGTCGCATCCAACTTGAGCAGATGACACACCCTTACGAAAACATGTCCGCTGAGGTCAGTTTGGCAACCAACAGCGAAAGCGAGCAACTTCTCGTCCCTCGTGACGCGCTGGTGACCTTTAACGGCCAGAAATTTGTCTACAGCATCAAAGAGGGTAAAGCAGCCATTATGAAGGAAATGAGCGTTTACGTCCAGATCAAGCCGTAACCGTCATAGAGGACTGATAGGACTGATTCGATGAACATATTAAAATACAGCATACAAAAACCAGTTTCAGTAGCAGTATTCGTCATTATGGTGCTGATGTTCGGCATCATCAGCCTCAATAAACTGCCAGTGCAATTGACCCCCGATGTTCAATTGCCAGAGATCACCGTGACCACAACATGGCCGGGTGCGACCCCTTATGATATTGAGCAGGATATTATTGAGGATCAGGAGGATACTCTCAAGGGATTGCAAAACCTGATCAGCATGGAAAGCTCTAGCTATAACGATTATGGCACCATCAGCCTGAAATTTAAGGTCGGTGTCGATATCGACAAAGCGCTGCTCCGAGTGGCTAACAAGCTCGACGAAGTGAGTGATTATCCAGAAAATGTTGATAAGCCGATCATGGAAGCTGCCGGTGCCACCAGTTCACCAGTAATCTGGATGTTGCTGGAGATGGCCCAAGGAGATCCTGACGAAATTGACAAATTTCGCACCTTTTACGATAACAACATAGAACAATTACTGGAGCGAATCGAAGGGGTCGGCTCACTGTTTGTCGGCGGCGGTACCGCTGAAGAACTACACGTGGTGGTAGACCCGGACAAAATGGCGCGCCACAATGTCGCCATCGACGAGGTGACCAGCTCTATTCAAGGGGCTAACCGTAACACCTCGGCGGGCAATCTGCCTATCGGCAGCAAAGATTACCGTATCCGCACGGTAAGCCGTTTTCAAACCGTCAATGACCCACTGGACGTTGTCCTCAAGGATGACGGTATCACCCGCATCTATCTACACGATGTCGCTAGTACTAAGCTCGGCTACGAAAAAGATACTTGGGCGGTACAATCGAACGGCAAAAAAGCGATCGTTATCGGGGTTCGCAAAGAGCAAGGAGCCAACGTCATCGATTTAACCGCTAAAGTCCGCCAGGTGGTGGATGAGTTAAATGATGGCATGCTGGCTGACGAAGGACTATATCTGAACATTGTCCACGACCAGATCAATTACATCACCACCTCCATCAACATTGTCAAGCAAAACGCTCTGATCGGTGGCATATTGGCAGTGATGAACTGCCGTTGCCATCCCCATCTCGGTAATTGGTACATTTATCTCGCTGTGGGTGTTTGACCGTAACATTAATGTGGTAAGCCTAGCGGGAATCTCCTTTGCCATCGGCATGTTAGTGGATAACGCCATCGTCGTTCTAGAAAATATCGACCGCCACCGCCAGATGGGAAAAAGCCCTTTTGATGCATCACTGGAGGGTGCTCAGGAGGTGTTCGGTGCAGTACTGGCATCCACCGCCACCACCGTTGCTGTTTTCCTACCGGTAATTTTCATGGAACAAGAAGCGGGAATGCTGTTCCGTGATATCGCTATTGCCATCACCTTCGCCATCTTGCTGAGTATGGTGGTATCGCTGGTAGTAATTCCGTGTCTGGCTAATCTGATCTATTCACGCCGGCCACCAGCCAAACAAAAAAGCGATGCTATCGGTCGTTTTGGCCAACGCTTTGTCGATACCATCATGAGACTCTCGGAGCTATCGCTACGCTCCACCCTTAATCGCGTTGCCAGCATTGTATTATTTACCAGTGTAGCGCTATTCCTGACATGGTCATTGATGCCTAAATCGGAATATTTGCCTCAGGGCAACGAAAACCTGATCATGAACATCATGATACCACCACCAGGATTATCGGTGGAAAAACGGTTAGCTATCGGTGACTATATTTATGAGGAGATGAAACCTTACATCCTCAACGACCGCGTAGATGGTGTCCCACAGATTAAAAGCTCATTTTTTGTCGCTACACCAGATCTAAATATCATGGGGGCACAGAGTATGCATCCAACCGAAGCAAGGGGCATGATGCCGGTGATGAACCGAATTATGAACAGCATCCCTGACATGTTCGGCATCAGTCTGCAGGCAGGTATTTTCGAAGAGGGGATAGGTGAAGGACGTGCCGTGGAAGTTAAAATCACCGGTAACGACCTGAATCAGATGGTTGCCGCTGGTCAATTACTCTATGGCGGCATCAGTCAAGCCCTTGCCGGAGCGCAGATCCGCCCTGTACCATCGCTAGAGATCAGCTATCCAGAAGTAAGTATCGTACCCGACAAAAGAAAACTGGTAGCCAACGGCCTTAACGAGCACGACCTAGGGGTATATATCGATGTTCTGATGGATGGTCGCCAGATCGATGAATTCAAACCCGACGGTCAGCGAAAAAGGGACTTGGTTCTCAAGGGCGATGATACCGAATTTCGCAGCCCCGAAGATATTCTTAACAGCACCATCGTTAATCGTTCAGGTGAACTTATCCGCATTGGCGATGTCGCTACAACCCACTACAGTCGCGGCATGACTCAGGTGGATCACTATGAGCGACTGCGCAACATCACCTTGCAAGTTACCCCCCCCGAGGAGATAGCGCTGCAACAGGCGATGGAGAACATAGAGGGACTGGTGGCGCAACTGACCAGCGCCGGGAAACTGCCTGGGGTTAAAATCATCATGGGCGGTAACGCCGACAAACTGGTGCAAACCCGTGAAGCCCTACAGTGGAATCTGCTCCTAGCATTGGTGATCACCTACCTACTGATGGCGGTGCTGTTTGAAAACTTCTTCTATCCGCTGATTATTTTATTCAGTGTACCACTGGCAGCGGCTGGCGGCTTTATCGGTCTCGATCTGGTTAATCGGTTCATAACAGCGCAACCGTTTGATATTTTAACCATGCTCGGTTTCATCATTCTGATTGGTACAGTGGTTAACAACGCCATTTTGATCGTCCATCAATCGCTTAATAACGTGCGCTACAATGGCCTAAAAGGGATGGCCGCCATTGATGAATCGGTGCGTACGCGTATCCGACCGATCTTTATGAGTACCGCCACCAGCCTGTTTGGTTTATTTCCGCTGGTTCTGGCCACTGGCGCTGGCAGTGAGTTATATCGCGGCATAGGCAGCGTACTGCTCGGCGGATTACTCGTATCAACCCTGTTTACCCTGTTTGTTATCCCAGCGTTACTGTCATTCTTTATCGACAATGAAAGGGCTGAAAATGCTGAATAAATCTATATCAAAAATGTTCATATTGCTTAGCATTGTCGCGCTATCGATACCGTCGTTCGCTTCAGCATGGACAGTGACTGAGTTGCAAAAGAATGCGGCATCGCAACGTTATCTCGTTCGCGACTACCAAGCTGCGTTAGCGCAACAACAACAAAATATCCGTAAACAACGGGGTACATTTCTACCCGCAGTTGAGCTTTTTTATCAAGCAGAGCAGTTTCGCGATGGAACAGATCTGCAACAAGAGAAAACCCATAGTCGCGGCGTTGAGCTAAGTTGGAATTTGTTTCACGGTTTTGGTGATTACTACCGCTTGCTTAGCGAAAGACAACAGCAACAGGTTGCCGATCTCCAGTTGCAAGAGATTCAACAGGGCGTGCAACAGCAAGTGGCACAAACCTGCTTAAATCTGCACCAGCAGCAACAAAACCTTCAGGTGGCACAGCGCCAATTGCTGTTGTACCAACAAGAATGGCAAGATGCGCAAGCAAAGTTTGATGTTGGGCTCATCACCCGCAACGAGGTGCTGCGTATTGAAGTGGAGCTTGAGAACTCTCAACTTAATGTTAATCGTGCTCAAACCATCATTCAACAACAACTTGCTCAACTACAACGGCAGACACTTACCGATGTGCAACTGGCGGACCTTGATTTGTCAGAATTTTCAACATTGCCAGAATTGAATCAACTGACACAACTCCAGCAACAACTTCAAGCAAGCAATCGTGAACTGCAATCACTGCAAACTGTCATCGAAGCAGCACAGCTTGAGCGTAAAGCAGCACGTGACACCTTTTTGCCCCGCGCCGACCTTGCGGCAACCTATCAACGTGGCGAAAATGAGTTGCTAATGGATGATGGTGACCAACGCATACCTACCGCGAGTTCTATCTAGCACTTGATAATCTACAGGTGGCAAAAACCAATCGCCAACAAACCGAAGAAAATTTGCGTATTACCCGCGTGGCCTTTGATCAAGGGGTAACCACCTCGGTCGAACTTTTGGATGCGATATTTTTTCAATCACGGGCAGATTTCAATATTATCGAAGCACAATCAGCGATCTTTTCAGCAAAATTTGCTATTGAGCAACTAACAGGCGGCTACCCGAACTATTCTCAAGACTAATTAGTTTTTATCACCGACGAAGGTCAACTCTAATCGCGCTGTTGTTCACTGCAATTTTCGACAACAGCGCGATTTTATTTTCTTGTTCTTCCCCAGCAGTTATGCTCTTATGGCTCAGTTTGGCTCAATCAAACATCTTGGCAATTTATCCAGCAGCAATTTGAATAAAATTGCCTCGCTCAATAATGGCGCAAGCCGTTACTGCTTGTTCAAAATGACACTGACCACCGTGTCCATTTTGGCTTTTCATTCTCGGAGACCACAGGTTTTCACTAAAACCTGTCGAAGGAGATGCAGCCATGTGCGCAAAAAAAATCTCACGTACAAAACGTTCCCCTAAAATTAAACTCAGCGCTTAGAAAAAATTCTACGCGAAGTTGCCCAGATCATCGGTGCAAACATACTTAACATCTCTAGCCAAGATTACGACCCAATGGGAGCCAGTGTTACGGTTTTGATCGCCGAAGAACCCATTGAACCTAAATCAGATCAGGTGTTGGCTCATCTTTCGCGTCGACATCGACATCTCAACCTGTGGTCAAATCAGCCCGCTTAAGGCACTAAATCATCTAATCAAATCATTCGAATCAGATATTGTACTGATGGACTACAAGGTGCGCGGCTTTACCCGCGACGTTCACGGCAAAAAACACTATATCGACCATCGCATCCACTCGATTCAGCAATTTATTAAAAAAGCGACCCGTGAATCAATATCTATCAAGAAAATTTATTTCACACCAAAATGTTGCTCAAAGAGGTCGATTTAGAACAATACCTATTTGGTACCGCGATGCAGGATTTTTCTGACAAAGAGAAAGATCGAGTGCGTGAACTATTACGCCACGAAATGACAGAGATCTTTTACTCTAAAAATATTTATGATTAAACGAGAGCACCAGCTATCATGGCCTTATTTACTCGCGCACTTATCGTAGCACTTATCTGTATGAGTGCCGCTTGTTCCCCCGCTGTAGCTCCAATTTCTATTGCCGAACCCTACCCGCCCCCAACGCCAGCTATTATTGGCAACATTCAACATCTGCCGACAGGGACGCTAATTTCGTTAGAGCAGATGGTTGCCGGGATAAGCGGTGATCGTCTGATCTATATCGGTGAAACCCACGACAACCCAGCTTCACATCGTTTGCAAGTTGAGGTGATTCGAGCTCTGCATACGCGGGCAGATCAACCAATTGCTGTCGGTATGGAGATGTTCAATCCCAAGCAACAACCTATACTTGATGCATGGATAGCGGGGAAACTCAGCGAAAAAGAGTTTATTCAGCAATCTAACTGGTATCAAACATGGCGCATTGATTATGGCTACTATCGTCAGCTCCTAAATACGTTGCGCGAACTAAAAATCCCTATTGTCGCCTTAAATATCAGCAGGCTGGATAAAATAGCGGCCATGAGTGGCGACGCAATTTTGCCAACGAATATTGATCCGTATTACCATCAAACCATGCTCGCCTATTTCAAAGGGCACAGTCACGGCAACGCAAACCCTGATTCATTTATTCAAATTCAAAGTTTATGGGATGATACGATGGCACAATCGATCGTCACTTTTTTACAGCAAGCCAACCAGCTCAACACCCAGATGGTCGTTCTGGCAGGCGATAACCATATTCGCCACGGCTACGGCATTCCACGACGTGTTTTTCAACAACTGCCATTCGGTTACACCATTATCGGCAACAAAGACCTTGAGGTGGATGACAGCAAAAAAGAGCAGTATATGGATGTCACCCTACCTGAAGTTCCCCTGCCAGCCTATCACTACCTCGTCTACACCCGCTACGAAGCGGGTCCACAGCGACAGCAATTGGGGGTCATGCTAGAGGAAAAAAATGAAACAGTGACCATTAAAGAGGTGATTAAGGGCACCATTGCAGAGCACTACAACTTTCAGGCGGGTGATATTATCAGCGCAATTGACGACACGACCGTGATCACTCCATTTGATGTGATCTATGCTGTGAGTCAGTGCCAGACGGGTGACAGCCTGCTATTATCTTTCCTACGCGATGGTGACCCGTTAAAAATCGCCATTAAATTTCAGATAATTAACAACGAAAAAGGGCCGATAGAGTAATCTATCGGCCCTTTTTCGCTATAAGAGCACATGCACTCACAGTAATTAACTTACGGTTAAGTGCGGCACATGCTTACTCTGAGTACGGAGAAAAATCCTCTTTACCAACACCACACACAGGGCAACACCAATCATCGGGCAGATCAGCAAAAGTAGTACCTGCTGCAATACCTGAATCGGGATCACCTTCAGCAGGATCGTACACATAACCACAAGGATCACAAATAAACTGTTCCATAACATACTCCTTAGCTGTCTATCACTATATTAATCGAATAATTAAACAGTTGTTGCTGGTGCAGGGCGTTGACCAAGTTCATTATTCAGCATAAAAATACCATTACCTGTACCCTCAACAAGTTTCACCTTGTCAATAATACTACTCACGGTTGATTCCTCTTCCACTTGCTCGTTAACAAACCATTGTAAAAAGGAATTAGTCCCATGATCGCGCTCTTCGAGAGCCAAATCAACAAGAGCATAAATCCGCTTGGTCACTTCACGTTCATGACCCAGTGTGGTCTCAAAAATATCGAGAGCGCTACCAAAATCAGTTTCGGGCTTAGGGCACGCTGCCAACTCGACGGCATGACCTTGATCGAGGATATAATCATACATTTTCATCGCATGAATCATCTCCTCTTTATATTGGTTATAAAACCACGAAGCAAAACCATCCAAGCCCTTGTGGTTACAATATGCACTCATAGAAAGGTAAATGGTCGATGAATAAAACTCAAAATTCATCTGCTCGTTTAACGCTTCGGTCATTGCTTTACTTATCATCGTGACCCTCCTTGAAGAAATAAAACTATTTAAGTTATCTTTAAAAGATAACCCATAGTTATTATTTTATCAAACGAAAAGAATTCCTCAACTAGGAGGATATCCGACAACCACCTACCCTTTACCAGCACTGCCGAGCACAAACTCATTTTTATGAGTCATCAAAGCGACCAGTTCATCACGACCAGCACCTAAAAATTTGCGCGGATCAAACTCGCTTGGATTGTTAGCAATAAATTCGCGGACTTTAGCGGTCATGGCTAAACGACCATCTGAATCGATATTAATCTTGCATACGGCACTTTTTGCTGCCAGTCGTAATTGCGCCTCGGGAACTCCGACAGCACCTTCTAAGTGGCCACCATATTGATTAATCAGTTGAACATATTTTTGGACAACACTAGACGCACCATGCAGAACAATCGGAAAACCAGGGATCCGTTTTTCAACTTCTTCGAGGATATCAAAGCGTAGCGGCGGAACCTCTTCCCCCTCAGCAAGTTTAAACTTGTAAGCACCGTGACTGGTACCAATGGATATCGCCAACGAATCGACACCTGTCTTGGCAACAAAGTCTTCCACCTCTTCGGGTTGAGTGTAGGTTGATTCTTCAGCGACGACATCATCCTCAATCCCTGCTAGCACACCAAGCTCACCCTCAACAGTGACATCAAATTGATGAGCATATTCTACGACTTTACGCGTTAATGCAACGTTGTCATCATAACTAAGGTGGGAACCATCAATCATCACTGACGAGAAACCGTTATCGATACAGCTCTTGCACAGCTCAAATGAATCACCGTGATCAAGATGGAGACAAATGGGAATATTTGAATCAAGCTCACGTGCCATAGCAACAGCACCTTGCGCAAGATAACGTAGCATAGTGCTGTTAGCATACTTTCTCGCACCATTACTCACTTGCATAATCACCGGCGAGTTGGTTTCTACGCAGGCGAGAACAATCGCTTGAAGTTGCTCCATATTATTAAAATTGTAAGCAGGAACGGCATAACCTCCCCGCACAGCTTTTACAAACATTTCGCGAGTATTGGCCAAGCCTAAATCTTTATAGTGAATCATTTCCCCCATGTGTCGCCTCCTGAATTGAATATTAAATCTGTCTCGATGTTGATTGCCTGCAATCCTTCAGCACAATTGTAGCTGAACTGGCACCATCAACGGTGACAATAAACCCCATAGATTGGTTCAATGCGTCTTGCACAATGGGCAGTGCCAGTTTGATAGCTGAAGTTACAATCATTTTAAATAACAGCGTTGCTACACTAAGTCCAGTGCTAACTCACGTTTTTCACCCATTTTCACACCGCTAACTCAGCACAAATAAAGAGTATTATGCAAGAACCACTAAAATTAATGTCGACAATCTTACTTAGACAAGAAAGATTGGATGACACAATCATTGATAAAGGGTTGAAAAACAAAGCAACTTCAATTAGGATACGCGCGATTTAGCACGTATGAATTGACAATCACTGGCGGTACCAACTTCCCGTTTACACCCAACTCACATAAGGGGCTTGAGCATGGATTGCAACAAAACTGAAGCGTATTTTAACGACTGGACCGAGCGGATCGATCTAGCTGAAGCGATGATTCCATTGATCGGTAGTCTTTACCGTAAAAAGGGTGTCAACATTAGCATCTACGGTCGCACCTTAGTCAACAGAACTCCCCTTGGAATTTTACGCGCACATCGCTTTGCACGCCAAATCCTTGACAACGAGATCTCTGTTCGTGATAGCTTCCCTATCCTTGAAGCAGTGAGCAAGCTCGATTTAGCACCCGGTAAAATAGATATCGGCAAACTAACCATCCGTTACCAATCCCAAGGTGTTGGAAAGGATCTTAGCGAGTTTGTCGGTCAAGAACTAACCAGCCTCAATACGGGCAAAACCTCGGTACTTGATGAGCCACGCGATGTCGTTTTGTATGGTTTTGGCCGCATCGGTCGCTTACTCGCTCGAATCCTGATTGAGCAAACAGCTGGCGGTGACAAGCTACGTGTTCGTGCCGCAGTCGTTCGTAAAGGCAGTGATGATGATCTTGTCAAGCGCGCTAGCTTACTTCGTCGTGATTCAGTACATGGTCGTTTTCAAGGGGTTATTAAAGTTGACCATGAAGAGAATGCGATCATCGCCAATGGCAACATGATCAAAATCATCTATGCCGATGCTCCGGAAGATATCGACTACACCAAATACGGCATCGACAACGCGATTGTTATCGACAACACCGGTATCTGGCGCGACCGCGAAGGACTTAGCCGTCACCTTCAAGCCAAAGGGGTATCTAAGGTTATCCTTACCGCTCCGGGCAAAGGTGACATCCCTAACATCGTATTTGGAGTAAACAACGAACTGATTGCAACTGAGAAAGAGATATTCTCGGCAGCCAGCTGTACTACCAATGCCATTGTTCCTATTCTAAAAGCCGTTCAAGATAAGTTTGGTATCGTCAACGGTCACGTTGAAACCTGCCACTCTTACACCAACGATCAAAACTTGATCGATAACTACCATAAAGGGCCACGTCGAGGTCGCAGTGCGGCATTGAACATGGTTCTCACGGAAACAGGTGCCGCCAAAGCAGTTGCCAAAGCACTACCTGAACTAGGTGGTAAATTAACCGGTAACGCCATCCGCGTACCAACCCCCAATGTTTCGATGGCGATTCTCAATTTGACCCTTAAAAATGGCACAACAGTTGAAGAGATGAATACCCATCTGCGTGATGTTTCCCTCGACTCTTCATTGCAAGATCAAATTGACTACACCAACTCACCTGAAGTTGTTTCCACCGATTTTGTCGGCTCACGTTATGCGGGTGTGGTTGACTCACTCGCCACCATCGTCGACGGTAATCGCTGTGTACTTTATATTTGGTATGATAACGAGTACGGTTACAGCTGTCAGGTCGTCGGCTTAGTCAAAGAGATTGTTGGCCTCAACTTGCCAACGTTACCGTGCTAATTCGCACTACATAGCAGAATCAAAACCTCGTTCAACTCATAAGAGTGAACGAGGTTTTTTATTACCCCCAAATAAGACCTAAAGCACAATTGTCGATGAACTAGCACCGCCCTCGAAAAAAGGTCTTTACGCTTACGTTTTACGCTTGGTTTCTCGTAAAACTTGCGCTGCTTCATTTCACGGAAAAGTCCTTCCTGCTGTAGCTTACGCTTGAGCACTCGGATCGCTTTTTCAACATTGTTGTCAAGAACTTGAATTTCCACGAAAATCACCTCATTTCCATTTAAGATATTGTTGTCAAGAACTTGAATTTCCACGAAAATCACCTCATTTCCATTTAAGATATCCCCCCTAGGAGGAGGGAGCTGTAATCTAACGGCCAGCCCTATTAAAGTCAAGCCCATTTCGGCCACAATAGCGATTAAACGAATATTTCTAGCTAACCTTACGGCAAGACCTTGATAGGCAACATCGAATAAATTTTTCTGAAACAGATTCATCATAATCGGCAATTGTTCACCAAGTGCCTGCATGGCTAAAGCATCGCGGCAATCGGTGGCACTGGTCGATGTAATCGAGCGACACAGTAGTGGCCGTACCGGGTATATTGTACACTCGCCCTTTGCGCTCAAAAAAACGCAATTTTTACCCATGGCGATCCGCTCCTCTTCATCAACATCGCAAATAGTATGTACCATTTTCCTCATCGATAGAAGGAGATTTTCACGCTCATCATCTGCCAAAGTATGGTTAAGATAACGGGCAATATTGATTGATTCAGGTTCCAAAACAGATACATTCACTCTGCAACAACCACCACAACCAGCTGCGCAGGCAAGGCGTTCATGATCAGCTGCGGTTAAATGTTTAGCCAACTCAACCTCTAATTGCTCCGTTAACTCAGTCATGACAACGCATAGATCACCCTGACTCCTCACGTTCGACAATGTTGAGGTCAAAGAATCCATTAATTGATCATGATAACCAATAAAATCAAATGATTGCATCATCTCCTCCTTATGTAAAACAACATGTTACTCATGTTAAACAATAAAACACGGTGGTATAATATCAAGCGACAGAAGCAACTTTTCTATAAATTAATCTGCTGCCGAGTTAATAGTTAGCTGTATTCGGGTTTACTTTTAGCCTACTCGTCCCTATATTAATTACCGAGACATCGTTCAGCTTTACTCATCTATCTTCTACGAATAGGAACACTCCATGTTACGCGCATTTATTCTATTATTATCGACCCTCCTGCTCACCAGTTGTGGCTACAACCAGATACAGACCAATGAAGAGGCTGTTTTTGCCGCTTGGGGTGATGTTGAAGCCACCTACCAACGCCGTGCCGACCTAATCCCTAACCTTGTCGAAACGGTAAAAGCCTATGCCAAACATGAACAGGAGACATTACAGAATGTCACTGCAGCCCGAGCTAGCGTTGGCAAAACCACCATCTCAGCTCAAGGGCTAAGTGATCCAAAACAGATGGAGCAATTCGCTCAAGCACAACAACAGATGTCAGGTGCACTATCGCGCCTATTGGTAGTTGCCGAGCGTTATCCTGACCTAAAGGCCAGCCAAAACTTTCGCGACCTGCAACATCAACTTGAGGGCACCGAAAACCGAATCAATGTGGCTCGCCAGCGCTTCAATAAAGCAGTTCAACAATTTAATAGCTCGATTCGAACCTTTCCCGGCAGCCTAACCAATAGCTTGATGCTCAAACTAGAACGCAAAGAGTCCTTTAAAGCCGCAGCAGGTAGCGATGTAGCCCCACAGGTGAAATTTTGATCCGTCAATTCACCTATGCCCTCATCGGCATCATACTTCTGTGTACATCGGCAGCAGCCCTCGATATCCCTCGTCTTAATGGTTATGTCAATGATCAGGCAGGGATGATTCCTTCAGCGACCGAACTCAAATTGGAACAGTATCTCGGCCAATTTGAACAAACCGACTCGACTCAGATTGCCATATTGACACTGACCAGTCTCGAAGGTGAAGATTTAGCCGAAACAGCCATTCGAGTTGCAGAACAGTGGCAACTAGGTCAAAAACAGAGCGACAATGGCTTGCTGCTGCTGATCGCCAAAGAAGATCATAAGATTCGCATTGAGGTTGGTCGCGGCCTTGAAGGTCGGTTAACCGATCTTCTTGCCGGACGAATTATCGATGGCGAGATCAGTCCGTACTTCAAACAGGGGGATTTTTCTGGCGGTATCATCGCTGGTGTTGTCTCAATGACTGAAGCGGTGCGCGGCGAATACACCGGCACAGGTAAACGGCCAAAAAAGAAACGTAGTTCTCTCGGCTGGCTAACCATGTTGCTATTTCTTGCTCCAGGATTACTACCATTTGGCGGACGGCGACGGCGTTCAATGTTTTGGATGGGCGGCTTTGGAGGTGGTGGTTTCGGCGGCGGAAGCGGTGGTGGCTTCAG
>NBLY01000075.1 GCA_002084665.1 Desulfobacteraceae bacterium 4572_35.2
AACTGCTCTAAACGGTAAATCGGCACCGTAGCCCATTGACCACCAAGGTAACAACGCCCTTCGCCAATTGGTTCGCCGTCACGCTCCCCCTCCACACCACTGCCAGCAGTGATTGCCGAGCCGCTATGATAACTAACGCGCACCCGCACATCGTCGACCTCAATCGCACCATCGAGTTCAAAACCAAACTCTCGCCGATACGCCTCAACGAAAGCACGGCGGTAATCGCCACCGGCATAACGGAGGTTAAGGTAGCGTTCGATCTCAACCTGAGGGTCAGCCGTGGTCGAACAGCCCAACTCATCACAGGTTTGCTGGGTAAGCTGAGCGAAACATCGATCAAAATACGCTTGCCGTTCATCCGTCAACTCACCACTGGCGGCTTGTTGACGCTCGCGCACTTGACAGGCGATTCCCATACCATAGGCCGATAAAATTCCAGCATGACGATGGATAAAGATGGTTTTCATCGCCAACTTTTGCGCCATAGCACAAGCGTGTTGACCACCTGCACCACCAAAACAGGCCAATGCATGATCAGTTAAATCATAGCCACGCTGTACCGATACCGCACGGATTGGCCGCGCCATCACCTCGTTGGCGACATCAATAAAACCAGCGGCCACCGCTTCAACGGTCATCGGTTGGCGACCATGCTCGGTCAACCATTGATTGATTTCAGTCGTCAGTTCATCAAAGGCACGTTGCGCTCCCGCAACATCAAGGGGTTGATCCTCGTTGGGGCCGAAGATATGGGGGAAAAATTGTGGCTGCAAACGACCCAAAACCACGTTGGCATCGGTAACGGTTAGATGACCATTTTTGCGATAACACACTGGCCCCGGATGGGAACCCGCTGACTCAGGGCCGACCTCAAACATGCCATGACGAAAAAACAACCGTGACCCACCGCCAGCGGCAACGGTTTCAATTTGCAATTGCGGTGCAGCAATGCGCACCCCAGCGACCGCAGAACTCTGCGTTTGCTCATACGTCCCCGCATAACGGGACACATCGGTGGAAGTACCACCCATATCGAAGCCGATCACCGCCACATCGGGCAAAGCTTGAACGCAGGTTTGCGCGTAACCCACCACCCCACCTGCGGGGCCAGAGAGCAACGCACGGCTACCATCAAAAGCCACCTGTGGCACCAGACCACCATCGGAAGCCATAAACAGCAGCTCGGTATCGGCCAAGCCATCAATAAAACCTGCCGCAAAGCTTTCGACATAGCGTTGAATATGGGGGGTTAAATAGGCGTTGACTACTGTGGTATCACCACGGCCCACCATCCGCACCGTTGGCATCACCTGATGCGACAGCGAACAGTGATCAAAGCCCACCTCGGCCACCCAGCGACCAATCAATTGTTCATGTTGAGGATAGGCATAACCATGCGCCAAGGTCACCGCCACACTGGTACAGCCCAACTCTTGCGCACACATGGGAATATAGCGGCTCGGGTCGTTGGATATTTAAGGCAAACAGATCGGGACGAGTTTGATTGCCGATCTGCAACAGATCAGCAAAGCCACGGGTGATCACCAGTGCTGTTTTCGCCCCTTTACGCTCTAACAGCGCATTGGTGGCAACGGTGGTTCCCATGCGGATGGAGGTGATATTTTCAGCACTGAGCTGTGTCGCTGGCAACGGTGAACCCTGCTCCTGTTCAAGGATGCGGCGTATCCCTTCACGCGGGGCATCGGGGTAATTGGTTGGATCATCGGAGAGGAGCTTGAGAACCGTGGTGCGGCCATCGCTGAATTCAGCGTAGATGTCAGTAAAGGTGCCGCCACGGTCGATTGAGAATTTTACATTTTGCATTGCCATTGATGGGCCCATTTTACGGTTAATTGAATATTGAACTCAGTAATTTGCATTGCCATTGATGGGCCCATTTTACGGTTAATTGAATATTGAACTCAGTAATGATGCTTTTGTAAAGTGGTCACCGACCACTGGAGTACCCCTACGCGGCGCGCGACTGGCAAAATGAAACAATTTAGGTGCCACTTGAAAACTTGAGAGCGACCCTAAACCGACCCCCTCTACACCATCGTAACGAATTAAAACCGATTTGGAGGTCTCGTCACGAGAAGAAAGGATGGATGAGTCCAGATTTTCGAAAATCCGAGAGCGAATAGCAGGGCTATTTGTCGAGGGTTATCGGAGATATGGGCCATTCAGTCTTCTTCGCAGTAGATTCGGTAACTACAATAGCCTCCACAACAAAAAAAGTACGTCGGCTGCGGGACGAGACCCGCGACCTTGATCTTGGTTTTAAGGGTTAAAGGTTAAGGGAGGTTCGCGGCTAAACGCCATAGAATCAATTTAAAACGTGAATCTCTCTATTTGTAGGGGCCCAGCGTGCTGCGCCCCTACACTTTTTGTGTACAGATGTTGCAATGACCGGTTGAATCCGTCTCATCCAAAAGTATGCAAAACATGACCCGCAATTGTCTTGCCCTACGGGTTCCCTCACGTCAATCGCTACCACCGAGAAACCCGTAAAAACTCACTACGTTCAAACAGTTTTGGCACAAACAGCTCTGCTGACGCTCATTGCGTTCGGCGGCGGCAAATGGGGAAATTTGGGAGGTAAATAACAAAGTAAAACCGTCGGACAGTGCCCGACCTACCCCTATTACACTAGTTACCCTTGCTGCAACCCTTTACTCACCACCTCAAACAGATCCGACGAAATCCCCACCGCTGCCAGCAACCCTTCTAGCGCCAACTTCATCGCCCCAGAACGTTGAACATCGTAACGCGGCCAGCGCAACAGCGGCGTCACCAAACGGGCAGCAATTTGCGGATTAAAGGTATCGAGCTGGGCAATCTGCTCTTGTAAGAAACGATAGCCCGAACCATCGCCGGCATGAAAATTAACCATATTGGCGTGACAAAAAGCACCGATGAGCGAACGCACCTTGTTGGGGTTTTTCAGATCGAAGGCCTCGGAATCGAGTAGCTCACGCACTTGTTGCAAACAATCGGAACGGCTGGAGCGCGCTTGCATCGCCAACCATTTATCCACCACCAGTGGATCGCACTGCCAACGCTGATAAAACTCATCAAATGCTGCTTGGGTTTTGGCACTTGGGATATCTGCCATGATAGTCAAAGCGGCACTGACATCGGTCATATTATCGCCACGCTGATATTGCTCATAAACCAGATCGCGCATCGCCTCATCATCAAGGCGGCCCAAGTAACTAAGGCAAACATTTTTCAAACTGCGTTGCCCTACGGCGAGAGGGTCAAGAGAATACTCACCATCAACATGGCAACGGGCATAGCAAGCACTAAACTCCTGCTGCAAGGTACGAGCGAGGATCATCCGCATGAAGCTACGCGCACCGTGAATCGCTTGCGGATCGATCTGTTCCATCTGTTCGGCGACATAACTCTCTAACGGCAGGGTCAACGACAGCGCCAACAACGATGGGTCGCTGTCCTCATCCTGCAACAACACCCGCACCGCTTCGATATAGTCGTTATCGAGGGCGAGTGGTCGATCGTTTTGAATATCGGCAATCAGATCCATCATCAATTGCATGGCCAAACGTTGACCGGCATTCCAGCGGTTAAACGAATCGTTATCGTGAGCCATCAAAAAAGCGAGATCAGTGACACTTTGTTCCAGCACCAATTTGACGGGTGCCGAGAAATCGCGCAACACAGAAACCACAGCACCAGCAGGGATACCGACAAAGGTGAAGCTCTGCTCGACGGCGGTCAACTCCAACACCCGTTCCGTTGCAGCACTGCTGTCATCTGTGTAGCGCAAGGGCAGCGGCTGGCCATCGCTAGCGATCAAAGCAACCCGTACCGGGATATGGAGACTGCGCGGGATCATAACTCGATTCAACCTCAAGAATCGGCGTTCCAGCTTGGGAGTACCAGCGCTTGAATTGGGTTAAATCAATGCCTGATGAATCCTCCATGGCGGCGGCAAAATCATCGGTGGTTACCGCCTGACCATCGTGACGATCAACGTAGCAACGGATACCGGCCATAAAACGCTGACGACCGAGCAGGGTTTGCATCATGCGGATCAGTTCGGCCCCTTTATTATACACGGTCATGGTGTAAAAATTGTTGATCTCAACATAGGATTATATCGAGGTAGTCGGCATCGGTAGCGGTATCGGGACAGGCGAGCACATACTTTGAATTAAAGACATTGAGTCCCTTATTCTCCATTGCGCCCATGTTGAAATCATCGACGGCAACGATCATGTAACGATCAAGATCGTATTCGAGGCCAAAACGTTGCTCATCCCACTGCATGGAATTTTTCAGCGACAGCATGGCATGGTCACACTTATGGCGGTTACGCTCTTCAACGTAAATTTGCAGCAAAATATCGCGCCCTGAACAGGTGGTAAAATGATCTTCGATGCAAACTAAATCACCAGCGACTAGAGCAAACAGATACGACGGCTTGGGGAACGGGTCGTGCCAGGTGGCAAAGTGGCGGCCATCGTCAAGATCACCACTAGCGATCAAATTACCGTTGGAAAGCATCACTGGAAACTGCTGTTTATCGGCACGAATGGTGGTGGTGTACAGCGCCATCACATCGGGACGATCTTGAAAATAGGTGATGCGCCGGAACCCTTCGGGCTCGCACTGGGTGCAAAAGTTACCACTTGAGAGATACAACCCCTCTAACGCCTTGTTAGCCAATGGGTTTAACTTGGTCACCACGCGTAAGCAAAACTGCTGCGGCAAATCGTGGATAGTTAAACCATCAGCGTGAAGTTGGTAACGACTTGGCTTTAGAGTTACATCATCAATTTGCAGTTCAGTTAATTTTAAACCTGCCCCGACAAGGTCAAGTGGCGCAGCAGGATCAAGCTCGACCCGCAATAACCCATAAGAGGGTTTTTGATACTCATTCAAGTAGATGGTTTTATGTTGTTGTGACATCAATTGCTCCATTGTTAATACTTCGCGCGAACGCTCAATTTTTCGGGCATAAGAAAACCCCGCTCCCGAGGCAGGAACGGGGTCATCAGGACCACAATATTTCTTCAAACTCACATTATCGGTAATCGCTACTCGATCAAAATGGCATCGTTGTTATCATCAGTGTCATCATTGCGTTGTTCTAGTTGAGCCACATGATCATGAGTCACAAGATTCCCCTGTTGATCCATCACTCGATCACCATCGAGGATAATCAAACCTGTTTTTTCGACCACATCTTTTTTATATTTATATTGATAATCCATACTTTTTTTACGCAGATTATAGCTCATAAACATCCATATCAACCCGAGCACAACACCTGCCACCAGTAACGCGGCCAGAGAGATCAGCAGATAGTAGGCCGTCCGTTCTCCGACATGGCCGATCACTGCTAAAATACCATCGAGTTTATACACAACACCCGATAGCACCACCAACATCAACAAGCCCATAAGAAATGGCATCTGGCGAATCACATAGATAAAAGCATGAAACTTTTGCACGCGGCCCTGTTGCTCTGACGCAGACATCCCCATGGAGCCATCGGAACTTGAGGGTTGATGACCGTACAGATAACGGTCAAAACCCAACACAATCACCCCAAGTAAAAAGGTGATGGTCAACGGTACAATAAAGGCAGCAAAAAAGTATGATTTCCACGGAAAAGGGGTATTTTCAGGGCCAAGCTGACTTAAAAAGCTGACAAAGAAAATAAACCCTTCAATCACACCGATTAGGATCAAATATTTAATAAACAGGTCCTTGAGTTCCTCTTTTTCAAACAGTGCCGCAATCCCTTTTCGCGCGGCAACTGTTGAAGTGAAACTCGACGCCTGAGAGTTTTGTGCTGGTTTCTCACGCTCTGGCATGATGACAACTCCTGCAATGGTACGAACAACTCAATCAAACTGGGTTCTCACACGAGACCCCTCAAACCTACATTGTAAAGCATTTCAAGCATGCTGTCTGTCAAAAATCGTTAGCACTGCGCTAACGCCTGATCGATATCGGCAATAATATCTTCAACGCTTTCAATTCCAACCGATAGACGGATCAAATCAGGGGCAACACCAGACTCAACCTGCTGCTCCTCGGTCAACTGACGGTGGGTAGTACTCGCCGGATGAAGCACACAGCTGCGCACATCACCAACATGAACTACCATAGCGATCAACTTAGTGTTCTCCATGAAACGCCGCCCAGCTTCAACACCACCTTCGATACCAAAAGTGAGAACACCGCTGGCACCTTTAGGCAGGTATTTACAGGCTCTATCGTAACTTGGGTGACTGTTCAACCCCGGATACGAAACTAAACGACGAGCAACATCAAGGGCGTTTGAACAGTGACGGTCCATACGGACATGGAGGGTTTCCAAGCCGTGGTTGAACATGAAGGCATTCATCGGCCCTAAACTAGCACCGATATCGCGCATCAGTTGTACTCGCGCCTTGATGACGTAAGCCATGTTGCCAAACTTTTCGACCATGATAACTTGAATCGGGCTCAGTCAGCTCCGGATATTTGCCATTGTTCCAATCAAACTTACCACTATCAACAATCACCCCACCAACGCTGGTTGCATGACCGTCGATATATTTGGTCGCTGAATGAATGACGATATCGGCGCCGTGCTCAAAAGGATTACACAGATAAGGCGTTGGGAAGGTATTATCAACTATCAGTGGCACCTGCATCTCGTTGGCTACCGCTGAAAA
Source organism: Desulfobacteraceae bacterium 4572_35.2 (assembly GCA_002084665.1). Classification (GTDB taxonomy): domain Bacteria; phylum Desulfobacterota; class Desulfuromonadia; order Desulfuromonadales; family Desulfuromonadaceae; genus Desulfuromonas. Next base: position 6,699 of record NBLY01000075.1, read on the forward strand.
CTTTTCAAAATCAAGAACATTTAAACCTGGATTGCCAATACTCTCGGCAAAGATCAACCGAGTTTCAGGGCGAAAGTGGCTCTTGATCTCTTCGGCACTAGCCTCAGGATCAACAAAGGTCACCTCAATACCCATTTTCGGCAGAGTGTTGTAAAACAGCGAATAGGTTCCGCCATACAATGAATTAGCGGTGATAATATGTTGGCCACTGCTACAGATATTAAGGATCGACAGCGTGCTTGCCGCTTGGCCCGACGAGGTCGCTAACGCCCCGACACCACCCTCAAGGGCTGTCATCTTCGCTTCAAAAGCCGCCCAAGTGGGGTTACTAATCCGGGTATACATATGGTCAGCGCAGTCAAGATCGAACAGGCTAGCAATATGATCAGCATTGTCATATTTATACGTTGTGCTTTGCACAATCGGCACAATACGGGGATCTGTTGCTTCGGGCTGATAGCCCCCTTGAATGGCTAGAGTTTCTAAATTCCAATCCTTATCCATAATCACCAGCTCCTTTTTACTGATTCTTTATATGTAGATGTAAATTCATGACAAAACACGGTTACGCTTCAATGGCAGCAGATGCCAGAAGTTGCTATCCTTGTACTAAGCAAGCGAGGCTACCGCTTTTTGGTTAAAATGTCGATAAACAATCGGCCACAGCAAGACAATGTCCAGCAAATCAGTCAAAAAATCACCAATTTGGCAATTAAAACAACCATTCTAATGACAATCGCCAACAAGACATCTCCATTTCTGCGATAACAGACAGCCCTCATGGGCTCATCAATGAATATCATTGAACCACGCATAACGCTGTCTCGCATCGGCTTAGCTAAATACAGTCAAATGTTGATTTTTGCCCCATTTTCTGTTTTGATGAGGCACACTCATGTTGTGCAATTGATGAGTCAATGAAACACTTTTTGTTCGGCCGCTGGCTGATATGATCTATTTTGATTTATTGTTGGAGGAGGAAACCTGATGAAGTCGATGAAAGACACACTACTATTGTGCTTTGCTACCGTAGCATTGCTAGGCCTAGCTCAACCTGCCTTTTGTGATCAAAACTCTGACGTTCTTAGCGATGACGATTGCGTTAAGTGCCACCTCGATGCGGTGAAAGATGTCGCTGACAACGGCGGCGCACATAACGAGATGGGTTGCCAAGATTGCCACCTTGAACATGCTCCCCTCGGTGACAACATCATCCCTAAATGTAGCCTATGCCACGCTGCGGATGAAACCCCTCACTATACTCTAGAGAACTGCGCCGGTTGCCACTACCCACACCATCCACTTATTATCGATTTCAGCGCATTAACCAACGTAAAACCGGCGTGCATTAGCTGTCATGATGACAAGGGCGAAGAGATGGCCAATCATCCAAGTGCTCACTCTAGTCAAGATTGCAACGAATGTCATACCGCTCACGGTTTAGCAGAAGGACAATTCCTTAACTGCCTCGACTGTCACGAAGGGCACTCTGAGACCATGACCCTTGCCGATTGCACCAAGTGCCATAAGCCACATAGCCCCGTGGAAGTGACCTATAACGATCTGCCATCTGAACTGTGCGCTAGCTGCCACGGTGAAATTGCCACAACGTTAGCTCAATCAACCAAACACCACGGCACCATGATGTGTTCAGAATGTCATGTTGATGAGCATATGACCATCACCAGTTGTAAAGATTGTCACGGTGAACCACATGGCGTTATGCACCAAAAGTATCCCAATTGCGTAGAGTGTCATATTGACCCTCACGCACTGGCGGAGTAACACCCCTGCCTACCGAGAGTTACGCTCTCGGTAGGCATCTTTTATTTTTGCTTACAATGGTTGGTACGCATGATTCGCAACACCATCACATCAAAGTTGTCCCAAGCAACAAGTCTCCTCGCACCGTTGAGGTTACCACTAGTGCTACGACTTGCCCTGCTACTGCTTGCTGTTATCGCTTCACCAGCGTGGAGTGCGATTGAGGCACGTCCCCTTACTGACAGTGATTGCATTAAGTGCCATAAGCAACCCGTTGAGCAGCTCACCACTAAAGGGGGAAAACATAACAGTGAACTGAGCTGCCTTGAGTGCCACTCTGATCACCCACCTATGGGTGAAGCCCTCATTCCTGAATGTAGTGAGTGCCACGATGCCAGCGACTCAAGCCACTTTGCTTTAGAAAACTGCAGTCAATGCCACCATCCTCACGCACCTGTTATCGATGATTTCACCACCATCGGTACCGTCAAAACAGGGTGTGTGAGCTGCCATGCCGACATCGACAAGGCCATGAACACAGTCCCGAGTCTTCATGCTGAGCAGGACTGTAATGAATGTCACACCCAACACGGTACAGATGAAGGGCAATTTCTCACCTGCCTTGAGTGCCATGACGGCCACAGTGATGAGATGACATATCAGGACTGTCTAGCCTGCCATAATCCACACCAACCGACAGCATACCAGTGGCAAGGAGATCCTTCTGCCAACCTATGCCGTGCATGTCACAATGAAACCGTTGACATGGTGATCAATCATGGCGCAGCTCACGCAGCAGAACTAAGCTGTATTGAGTGTCACCAGAGCCATCCACCTCATACGGAATCAGTCATCCCCGCCTGTGCTGAATGCCACGCACCAGACGATAGCGAGCATTTCAAGCTTGAGGACTGCTCAAACTGCCACAACCCTCATGCGCCGTTGGATATTGACCTAAGTGCGGTATCGCCGATTAAGCCGGTGTGTGTATCTTGCCATGCAAAGCCAGGCAAACAGCTCGACCAACACCCGACAGCACACACTGAGATGGATTGTAACGAGTGCCATCAACAACACGGTGATGCTATGGAGTGTTTGGAATGTCACGATGGCCACTCGGCAGAGATGAACTACAACGATTGTTTAAGCTGCCATCAACCTCACCAACCACTGCAACTGCAATTTGGTTCAACTGGAATCGACCAGCAACTGTGCGGCAGTTGTCATCGGGTACAATTAACGCAACTGAGCAACAACACCAGCCTTCACGCTGAGCTAGAGTGCATTGTCTGCCATAAACGAACCCACAAAGTGATATTAACGTGCGACAATTGCCACGGTGAACCACACGATTCAAGTATTCACCAACAATTTACCAATTGCTCAAAATGTCACAAGGGGCCACACAACTTGCGCAACTAACGGCCTCGACGCTGACTAAGGGATAGATGATGATTAACCGATCAACACTAAAAACAGCACTTACGGCAGCCATTTTATTGATGAGCTTAAGCACTGTCGCGCTGGCAAACGAAGATGTTTTCGATCAACCGATTGAGCCATTCTCGACCCTCGAATGCGCCCGTTGCCATGAGCAGGTTTTTACCGACCTACGTGACTTTGGTGGCGCGCATAAAATGGTCTGTCGTGATTGCCATGACACCTTCCATAATTTCAAGCGTGGATTAACCCTTGATGAGCGTCTGCCATCCTGCGAAGACTGCCACGAGCAACCGCATGGTGATGATGAGCCGATGCTAGACTGCCTAAGCTGCCACAGTAATGCACACGCGCCAGTGACCAGCTTGAATATTGACCAACTCGAACCGCTGTGCGCCGAGTGCCACAACGGCCCAGCTCAACAATTGGCGCAACCGAGTTCCCATGCCGACATGAGCTGCAATGAGTGCCACCATGAGCAACATGGCTATCTGCCAACATGCATCGAATGTCACGACGAGCCCCACTCAATATTTGAAAGCAGTGCCAGCTGCATGCAATGTCACCCTGTCCACAATGTCAGCATCATGCTCTACAGTGACGAGATCCCCAATCAACCATGTGCCGGTTGCCACAGCGAAGCATTTGACAAGCTTGAAAAAGGCCACCTTGCTCACTCTAAACTCAACTGTACCTTTTGCCACGCCAATGAGCACGGCAATGTCCCAACCTGTGAAGAGTGTCATAACAGCCAACACAACCCTGAGATGTTAGCCGAGTTTGACCAGTGTAGCGATTGCCACGGTAGTGCTCACGATCTACTGCCCGGCGAGTAGTCACGTACAACTTTTAGCTGCACCACATGCGGCATGAACACCTAAAGAGGACAATGATCCGATGAGTTCGCGTAAAAAGATCATATTAAATATCGTATTATTTATCGGCTGCCTTTCTCTGGCCGGTGCTGCCATACTCTACAACTATAGCTATAAGTTGTGCTGGAAATGCTCAACCGCAGATTATTACGAGCGCGGTAAGGAGTTTGTCTGTCGCGACAAAGGGGAGCTACGCCAAACTGGTATCGATTTTTTGCGCTTAGCGGCGGGACAAGACAACAGCGACGCGCAGATTCTCCTTGCTGAATGTTATCTAGGTGAACTACCTGATGGTTATATCAGCCATGATCAAACAGCCTTCAACTGCCTCAATGATCAACTACGGCAAAACCCAACAGCGGCAACTGAATTTTTCAGCCGAGCCTTTAGCCTATTAAACAAAGTTGAACTGAAGGACAACCAACAACTGTTTAACTTTGCTGTGCTTATCGAACAGGGGGTATTGAAACGTTCAAACCCTAGCAAGGAAGCGCATTCACTATACCTACAGGCCGCTAAACACGGTAATACCGTCGCCATGAACGCTTTAGGCTATGATTACCATCGAAAATCTGATTATGTTGCCGCTAAAAAATGGCTACGCTTGGCGGCTGAAGCGGGTAAAAGTGTTGAACCAGCCCTAACTCTTGGTGATTATTTCTACTACGGCAAGGGGGAAACGGTAAACTTTGAAAAAGCGATCCACTGGTACCGAGTCGCCCTCAAAACGCAGCAAACCTTAACAGCTAAATTGGAAGAGCAGCAACGAGTCGCGGCACTAGACGCACCGAAGGCACGCATAGAGATGGCCATGCGCCAATTGAAAAAATCGCGTATGACAGCACCCATGTCACTCCATTACCGCATTGCTGGCAACGCTACCCACTACGAGGTTCACACCGAGGATCGACCACAGGGGGCCATCGGCACCGTCGATAAAACCATCACAGGGGTAACCGCGACTATAGATGACAACATCACCCTTGCCCTTTCAATTCCAACCAGCAGCAAATCATTTTCATCCATGAATGACGGCATGGATTGGCTACTCCAATCCTCACATTCCTGACTCTTTTTCCCGTTGACAAAGCACACTCTTCATATAAAAATGAACAATCATTCTTTCTATATATGGAGATACTATGAGCAAGATAATTTCTGTCGTACTTTTTGTCGCGTTGATGATCACACCTCTTGTTGTTACTGCCAGTAATGCTGCACCTGATGACCATAGAGCACTGGCCGGCCTGACCACAGGCAAGGTGGTGTTTGATGTCAATATCTCATCACCCAGCACCATGCTGCTGTACTTAAATGTGGTGCAAAAAACCATTGCCAGCCTAAAAGCTCAGGGAGTGACTCCCGATGTCATTTTAGCCTTCCGAGGTGGCGCGGTATCGGTGATGAGCAAAAATTCAGAGCTGAATAACGAGGAAGAAGAGAACCAGCTGATTCAGCGGGTTCAGGAACTGAAAAAAGCGGGAGCGTACCTTGAAACCTGCAATGTCGCCGCTGAGATTTACGCGATCGACAAAGAGGATATCTTTCCAGGCCTTGTCCTCGTCGGTAACACCTTTGCATCGTTGACAGGCTACCAGAACAAGGGCTATGCCATGATTCCGCTGTACTAAGTTTCTATTTACACGACAACAAAAATGCCCTGCACACAACCTGTGCAGGGCATTTTTTATTTAAATGTGTATCGATCATAACATCGGAGGCAACCAGCCCCCTTGATATCAGAAATTAAGTACGGGTCAGATCCCGATAACGGATACGATGGGGTTGATCGGCATCGCGACCTAGGCGCTTATGGCGATCCTCATCGTATTCACTGTAGTTACCTTCATACCATACCACTTGGCTATCACCCTCAAAGGCGAGAATGTGAGTGGCAATGCGATCGAGGAACCAGCGATCATGACTGATAACGACGGCGCAGCCAGCGAAGTTTTCCAACGCTTCTTCAAGGGCGCGCATGGTGTTGACATCGAGATCGTTGGTCGGCTCATCGAGCAGTAACACGTTGGCCCCCTCGGTGAGAATTTTAGCCAGATGAACACGATTGCGCTCGCCACCAGAGAGAGTGCCAACTTTTTTCTGCTGGTCACTGCCGCCAAAGTTAAACCGGCCAACATAGGCACGAGAATTAACTTCACGATCACCTAATGTCATCATCTCCTGACCACCACTGATCTCTTCGAAGACTGTCTTATCACCATCGAGAACGTCACGACTCTGATCGACATAGCCGAGTTTTACTGTACTGCCGAGAGTCATGGTGCCGCTATCTGGCTGCTCTTGGCCGGTAAACATGCGCATCAGGGTTGTTTTACCCGCACCGTTAGGACCAACCACGCCGACAATACCACCGCGTGGCAGCATGAAATTCATATCTTCCATCAACAAGCGACCATCAAAAGCCTTTTGCACATGATCGGACTCAATCACCACATCACCTAAACGTGGCCCAGCGGGGATAAAGATCTCCAATTCACGCGTTTGACTCTCGCTGCCCTCACCGAGCAGTTTCTCATAAGAGCTAATACGCGCTTTGCTTTTTGCATGGCGACCCTTTGGCGACATGCTGATCCACTCCAACTCACGTTGCAGGGTGCGTTGTCGTGCCGATTCAGATTTTTCCTCATTTTGCAGCCGTTTTTGCTTTTGATCCAACCATGAGGAGTAATTTCCCTGCCACGGAATGCCGTGGCCACGGTCGAGTTCAAGAATCCAACCAGCGACATTATCTAAAAAATAACGGTCGTGAGTTACGGCAATAACGGTGCCTTGGTAACGTTGCAGGTGTTGCTCTAACCACGCGACAGTCTCGGCATCAAGATGGTTCGTTGGCTCATCAAGGAGGAGAATATCTGGTTTTTGTAGTAATAAGCGGCAAAGAGCCACACGACGGCGCTCGCCACCCGACAGTACTTTCACTTCAGCATCAGATGGTGGACAACGTAAGGCATCCATGGCTAAATCGAGGCGTGAATCAAGGTCCCAGGCATCGAGGGCATCTAGTTGATCCTGCACTTTTGCTTGGCGATCACACAGTTTAGCCATGGCGTCATCGTCCATCACTTCGCCAAAGGCCATGTTGATCGCTTCAAACTCCTTCCGGCCATGATACGCAGCAAACTACTCTTACCTGAACCATTGAGACCAAGCACACCGATTTTAGCGCCATAAAAATAGGACAGTGAGATATCCTTGATCACCGGCTGCTTGTTATAGCTCTTGCTAACGCGCATCATGCTGTAAATAATTTTCTTACTATCTTCGCTCATGGGTACTCCTCTGCAATATGAATAGAACTCGTTGTTCGATAAAATAATTTAGTGATAATTTAACGCGCAGCCATTGTACGGACTTTCCACCTCTTCGCCAATAGCCTATACTGCTTGCATGTCACTATTTTCCACAGCAAATCCGCACTTCACCGTTTTCATGGTCACTTTCGTAGCCATCGCTGTACTTTTGTTTGTCGTCCTGTGTGTAATCGCCTATCGTCAAGCTCATCGACTAACTTACTCATCGCAGGAAAGACGCCATAAACATTACGACAGCCACCCTGAGTTAGCACCGACAACAGTAGGTCAACATTATCAGCTCAATGCTCACCCACTCAGTCTGGTTACGGCTGACGGTCTCAATCTTTCGGCTCACTACACCCCATCGCGCAATGGCACTGCGATCATCCTAAGCCATGGCTACAAAATGAACAGTAGCGAGATGATCCCTATTGCTGCCCTATTTGCCCAACACGGCTACGGAGTCCTGCTTCAAGATCAACGCGCTCACGGCATGAGTGCTGGCGAACAGATCAGCTTTGGTCGCGATGAATGGTATGACCTCGAAGCAGCGGTTAATTTTCTTGAGCACCAAATTGGCATCACCTCAATTGGCCTATTTGGCAACTCAATGGGTGGTGCCCTGTCACTATGTTACGCTGCACGCGATTCACGAATTAAGGCTGTCATCGCTCAATCACCCTATGCTTCGATTGGCCACAGTATAAAAAAAGGGGTGAAACAGTTTACCGGTTTGCCAGCATTTCCTTTTGCCCCACTGGTTCACTTCATGGCCCAACGAAAATTAAAAATCAACTCCAACAAAATTGCCCCCCTCAACGCTATCGCCAAGATCCACCCTCGCCCAGTTCTATTACTGATGGGTGGCCAGGATCACTATGTTGAGCCACAAGGGATATTTGCTCTTCACCATGCTGCTGGTGACAGTGCAAAGCTGTGGTATGAACACCACCTTGACCATGTTGAATTCTATGAAAAACACCCCGCTGAGTTTGAACGTCAAGTGATGACCTTCTATGCCCATATGCTATTAAACAAGATTAAATAAAGTGCAATCAATTCCCCCTTCTAGTTGAGAGCTCACAACGATGTTGCGAACTGTGTTCACAATTCTAATTTTGAGCCTAATCATCCTCACAACTTTTCTGCCAGTACAATCACTACAAGCATCGGAACTCGAACCGGTAACCATACAACTCGACTGGAAATATCAATTTGAATATGCGGGTTTTATTGCTGCCAAGGAGCATGGTTTTTACGAGGCAGAGATGTCCTGTCGCAACGAACCAATTATGGTATCCACAATTCAAGTCTGGTTGTCTCTAACAAAAAAATCGAACCAACGGTGTTGCTGGCAACCTACTTTCAACATTCACCGTTAGTTTTCATCACGCAAAAAAACATCACCAGCCCAAGCGATTTAGTGGGCAAAACAATTATGGGGACAACGGATGAGCTAAAATATAGTTCACTAGCCCTTACCCTCAAACACTTTGGTATCAATAGCAACAACACTACAATCATTGAGCATAGCTTCAACATCCAAGACTTCATTGATGGCAAAGTCAATGCCATGAGCGGTTTTTTATCAAACCAGATTTTTGAATTAAATAAACGCGGCATTGATTATAATGTCATCAACCCTGCGCAATATGGTTTTTTTATGAGCGCA
>NBLY01000076.1 GCA_002084665.1 Desulfobacteraceae bacterium 4572_35.2
TCGCCGATGTCAGCATGGAGCAATGCGGTAAGCATCGGCTTTCCCGCAGCACCGCGTGGTTCGCCATCGTCACTCATGCCTGCTTCAAGGGTTGAACCCGGCGCACCGATTACACACGCCCAGCAGTTGTGGTTAGCATCGGCAAACTCGCGCTGGATCTGTTTAACAAATTCGCGACTGTGTTCGCGGCTGGCTGTCGCTTGAATGGTGGTGATAAAGCGGCTGCGCTTGACCTCAATTTCGCTGCGCTGCATCGCCTTAGGCACAAGGTAGCGATGCAGCGGTGATGGTTGATTCACGATTGCGAAAATGAAATGTTAACATCTTCACGGTGGGCAGGGTTGATCTCCCACAGTGTCTTTTGGGTGAAATTAAATTTTGTTGCTACCAGAACATCGGGAAATTGAGCGATGCGAATGTTGTAGAGATTGGTGTATTCGTTGAAAAACTCACGCCGGTCAGCGATCTGGTCTTCTAACTCTGAAATACGATTGCTTAAGCTGCTAAATATAGCATCTGCTTTCAGATCAGGATAGCGTTCTGTTACCGCAAACAGCGATTTAAGGGTGTCGGTCAGCATGTTTTGGGCGTTGAGTTGATCTCCCTCAGTTCGTGCTTCACCAACCATCGAACGGGCTTTGATTACAGCCTCAAGGGTGTTCTTTTCGTGCTGCATATAGCCTTCGCACACTTTGATCAGTTTGGGTAGCTCATCAAATCGCTGTTTGAGAAGTACATCAATATTGCTCCATGATTTATCTGTTTCATTCTTGAGTCGAATAAGACCGTTATAGATCATGATGATATAGATGATGACAACTGCGAGCAGTAAGCCGATAACGCCTAGAACAATAATTGCAGTCATGAAAACTCCTTTGGGTGAATGTAAATTTGCTTTGTTGAAATGGTTTAAAGTAGGTTGAAAAAGGTAGCAACACGAATCAGCGTCCAAATAAAAGCGCCAACACCGATGGTGAGCAGTGGCGGTATATACCAGCTGTAGTTCCGTGTCAAATTTGCTTCAGATTCTGTTTCGGCAATAATAAATGGCAAGCCATTTTGCGGCGGTGCGCCGATTATGAGTTGTTGATTACTGCGCTCCTTTGAGCGGTGTAGTTTTTCTTGCAGCACTTGTTGCTCCATATCGCTGCGAGCGTGATCCCATTCGCCACTATCAATTGTGCCATTGCCATCCTTATCATACGCCATCATTTTATCATGATCTGTCTTTAAATCGCGCAATTTGTCGCTAACCTGTTGGCGCAGTTCGTTATTGCCATTCTTGGAGGTGCGCGCAAAACCCAAAATATAGAGAATACTGCCTTCGTGAATCACTTCCTCTTTCCACTTTTCATTGGGATCATCATCAATTGTGCTGCTAAACAGAATATTGCTTTGCCCAGGTGAACCTTCATGGGTTGTTTTTGGACTCAGTTTCGCTCCCTGGGGGTCGATTTGAATCTTGCCAGTGTTATCTTCAATGATGAATGGAACAGTGCCGCTGGTTGTGATGCGGCTGAGTTGCCATTGTTTGTCGCGGCTAGCACGGCGATATTTTTTTAAGCAGTAATAGACACATGGTTGCTGGGAAATTGGTGAAACCAGCGCGTAGAGCCGTTTAGCGCGACCATGCACTTCGATCATCCCCATGGCCGCCGAACGTGCCTTGCTGGTTGGGGTGTTCTCAATTCGCCTCTTTAAACGCCAGTAGTGGGCTGCTGACCAGAGTGCCGCACCGCTAATGAGGGCAGGGGAAGGATTCCGGCACCGAGCCGCCAGCCCGATGTGTGCAGCTTAAAGCCCGATAAGGTTTCAATCTCTGGCGGCGGTGGTAATGTCGCTGCACTGGGTTGTTTGCTAACGCTAGCGTCGTCTTCATCAGCTTCGGAGTGGCTGAAAATTCCTGCCGTCAACGGTGCAATGATCTCATTAAGTCCCGATGTTTCGACAACCTCGGAGATGATTGGTTGAAGTTGACTTGGCTGTTGCTGGGCGGCGTTGCTTTGCTGCGCTATCTGCAGTTGCAACAAGCCGTAGCGAGTTAAGGCGAGTTGATTCCGTTTAGAGTCCGCATTGTCGCCTGTGTCGTGTAAGCGGCAGTCGGGTAAGAACCCAAGCCCAAATTGACGGTTAACCTCTAATGGGCTGGCATATTCTTTGATACAATCGAGAAGGTTAGCCAAATTAGCGTTGCGACTTAGGCTGGCTTTATCGCCTAATTGACGGTGGTCAAAGCTCCCCGGCTTGATCCGTACGGCGTGGCTTGGTTGATGTTCGTTGTCGCTATTGAGCCAATACAGATCGATGATTGGTGCGTATTTGAAGATCTCTTGATGTAGTTGCTGTTCGTTCATTGCTGCGGGAGCAGAGCCTTGATAGGTGGTGTGTACGAGAAGTCGTTTGATCTGTTTTTCTGCCAGCTTTCCTGACATGTCAGCGACAATGGCTAACAGAGAAGTTTCGCGTTCTAAGATGATCTCTGTATCGTGACCATGAAATGTGATTTGGTCTGTTTCAATAGTTAGTGCTTTAATTGTGACTGGTTCAAACTGTGTGGCTGGCGGTTGAATAAGCCAGTGCTTGAGGTGGTATTGGCGCAACAGATTTGCCATGGGACGGAGCTGTTCGAGTGGTCCTTTGGCCAGTTGGGCTAAACCGTTACCAATGAGTCGTTGGCGGATTGAGTAAGCGTCCAGTTGGTCCAGTTGGCTTAATTGCTGAATTAGCGGCGTTAGTCGCTCCTGATCGTAACTCGCTGTAACAATAAGCTGGTGAATATCGTTAGCGGTTTTCATCATGTGTTAGCGCCTGCTGTTGGTGCTGGTATTGAGCAATATTACACCCTTTGACAATGACCGCAAAAGCCATCAAGGCGATAATTAAAAGAAAGAAACCGAGATAGTTCTCATTCTTTAAGTGTTTTGGATCAGCCATCAAGTAGACCTTCGTAATGTAGGAGAGAGAAATTGGTTTATCGTGTTGAACCGCTGTTAACTGAGCATAATCGCGACCCAGCGTAGATCCTCAGTCGCTTCAAGGGCAATTTTTACAATCATGGTCAGCGGCACAGATAGCAGCATTCCCACGGGACCGAGTACCCATCCCCAGATCACTAATGACAGCAGAACAACCAGCGGTGATAATCCAAGTTGCTTGCCCATGTAGCGTGGTTCAATAATGTTGCCGACCACCACATTGACAACAACATAGCCTAGGATTGCCAGTAATGCGTGGCTGATTCCATGCTGAATAAAGGCGAGAAGAAATGCTGGGACGCTGGCGATGATTGAACCAATATTGGGGACATAGTTAAGCATAAAGGCCAGCAGACCCCATAAGACTGGGTAGTCAACATCGAGAAACAGCAGCCATAACGTAATGCTGATTCCAGTTAACAGGCTGACGGCTGTTTTGATCACTAGATAGCCTTGAACGCTGCTGGTGATGCGCGAAAATTGATTGAATGACTGCTCAGGGTTCTTTAGCGCTAACTTGAGCTTGCGCGGCATAGAGCTGGCTTCGAATAGAATAAAAATAACGGTGAGCAAAATCAGGAAGCCGTCAGTGAGCACAGCTCCAAGTCCACTCAATGTCGTTGCAGCCACCTTCATCGCTGCACTGGGGTCAAAATAGTCCAACATGATTTGCGGCGAGATGTCGAGCCCGCGCTGGTTGATCCAGCTAAATATGGCCCGTGTTTCATCGTGGAGGCGTTGTTGATAGGTCGGTAGTGTTAGGGAAAAATCGTGTAACGATGTACCGATAAACAGTGCCAACAGGAGTCCTGTTGCCAGTGAGATGCTGATGACAAGAATAATATTTATAGTGGTTGGGATATGGTGTTTTTCTAACCAACTTAAAATAGGCAAACATAATACGGCAATAAAGGCCGCTAGTAAAAAAGGGATAACAAGATCTTGCGCACTTTTAAGCCCAGCGATGATAATCACCATGGAGGCTGCGGCAACGATGAGAGAGAAACACTTGGAGTTGGCTGGTGCTGTTTGCATCATCTGGGGTCCTGTCGCGCGCGGTTGCTATCTGATTTAAACTAGGGAACGGATAATTCTAAACCAGATGTGTTGTTTGGTTCAATATAAAATCGGAGTAAACGGTGATCCGTTGTTGTGTTATTAATGGCAGGTGTGGTTTACATGTTAAGCATGTACCGTCAAGATTGAGCCAAAGATCAGTTGTGACCAGTTTATCTGTTCACCGAAGATCAGTGCTGAGCAACCAATCGCAAGGGGGATCTTCAAGTTGTTGCAGATAGCTAGGGTGCCCGTATCAACCCGCCGTGCGCCATGATTCCATAAAAAGAAGCAGATTCCCGAAGCAAGAATCCCTAGGTAAACGAGCGAAAGAATTTGTTGACTCGATAATGTTGAGACCGCCCATGTTTGAGGCGCTGGCAAAAATGGTAGTGTTGATAAAATCGCGCCAAGGTAGAGGAGCGAGAACACGTGGTGGTCTTTGTGGCGTACCGTTTTCATCACTTTTTTATAAGCTACCTGACCAAAGGCAAAACTTAAGTTGGCCGCTTGAATAAGTATGAAACCAGTGCGAAACTCTGTTAGGTGCAGATCGCGGTATAGAATGATGCTGGTGCCGAGTACCGCGAGTAGTGATGCGTACATGAAGTGACGATGGAATTTGCGGGTGAAACAGTCATTTATCACTGTAACGTAGATTGGGGTAAAAATAGTGAATAGCGCTACTTGGTATCCCTTTAGGTAGTGAAACGAGGCCGTGTAGGTCATATACATGACACCATACTGGATGGCACCAATTATCAATAATGCTACAATGGTCGTTATGCGGCAGTGCTTAAGGCGCGTGAATGGGAGAAACACCAGCCATGCGAGAAAAAGGCGTGCTGCTGTGACCAGCACTGGGTCAATCCCCGTAAGTTGTCCTTTGATCAATCCAAACGAAAAAGCCCAAACGAGGGAAACAAGTATGAGAGATGGCATAGGTGGTCAGTTGTTTCTTAGGGGGTTGGAGTTTAGGTCAATGGGAACGTATTGGTGTGATCTATGTTGCACGAATTATTATAAGGGGAGGCTGATGCAATTTTTCCCTTTTTTCTTTGAACGATAAAGTCCCGCATCTGCGATGGCTATGATTTGATTTTTGGTTAAATTCGCCTGTTTGAGGCAAAAGAACGAGACACCAATGCTCACTGTTATAGAGAGAGTTTCGCCGTGCCAATCAACGGTAAGCTGACTGATGTTTTCACGTAACCGTTCGGCAATTTCCCCCGCAACTTCAAGAGTTGTTTCAGATAAAATAACCGCGAACTCTTCACCTCCATAGCGGGCGACAAGGTCGGTGTTGCGCATGGTGCTCAGGGTCACACGGGCAATCTCCTGTAGCAACCTATCCCCAGCTTGGTGACCGTAGGTGTCATTGATAACTTTAAAATCATCGACATCAAACATAAATAAAGAGAAAATTGTATTATAGCGCGCAGCACGTTGAAGTTCGCGATCAAAATGGTCGTGAAAATAGCGTAAGTTGTACAGTTCGGTAAGGCTGTCTTGAAAGGCTAGGCGGTTGAGCTCAGCGTTGGCTTCAGTGAGCTTAGCACTTGTTTGTTGAGCTTGCTCTTTCTCTGATTTATATTTTCTTTTTAATTGAGCGGTTGAAAAATTCAGATTCGACAGTGCTTCGTTGGCTTCTTGTAAAAGTTCGGTCGCGCTTTTAGCCAGCTTGTTGGAGATATTAAAGAAAGAGAGTACTTCACTGCTTTGCTCCGAGACCTCTTCAATTAATTGATTGATTTTGTCGTCGTTAAGTTGGTAGTGCTGTTTTAACGTGTCGCGAAATATTTTTAGTTTATTCTTCGCTGGTTTGCCGTGGAATGCGGCAGATAAGTTGTCGGCCAGATTGATTACACGAGCAGAACATTTAGCCTCTGCTGGAGCCCTGTCTGGTCGTTGGTGCCATGCTATCGGTATTGTGATCTGTTCGGGTAGCCCCCATTGTTGCAACAGTTCACTGCCCAGTTTTGCATGTGAGAAACCAAAATGTTGTTGTTCGATCTCGTTGATGCTGGTGTCGGCGTTGTTTAAACTGAAAATTTTTCGGTAGCTCGGTAGGCAATTGTCGGCGATAAGGATGCCAATGTCGTGCAATAAGGTGGCGATGAAAATATAGTCATTGGTGTGACAAATTAGTGTTGTACCCATCCGCGTAATGGCTTTGTCTAAATTGTCAATTTGGCTAATTGGTGCGAAAATTGAGGAGTTGGCGATTTTCAAGACTCGTGCTGTCAGGGCTGGGTCGGTGTTGATTAAATCTGTTAAGCGGGTAAAGGAGGACTCCTCTTTCTGGACCTCTTCTAGGATGCGCATGGCAATCGCCGGCGGTGTTGGCAATTTAATACTGGGATTGTTAACCAGTAGCTGTTCGATGGTTGTCATAATTATTAACCCTCCAGCGCACACATTAGCATGATTAATGCTTTTCACATATAGAATACCTGTTCTGTTGTGCGGATTACTCTCGAATCACCGTCGAAAAAATAAAGAACCTCTTTGATCTCAGCACAGTTGAAGGGGGGGCGAGGTGTTCTTCCCTTTCTGTGCCAAGATCTGAACTACTCAACACATTGAGTTCGACTTGAAAATTGTGCTTTTCGCAAGACCTTATAGGACTCTATTATAAGACGGGTGATGGATTGAGGGGATTGATATGATTGACAGTGGATGTTGCGGTGTATAATATTAACGGTTTAATCATAGCCTTGAATTTTTTGGTCTTTATTGACGCACGATACAGTTATTAATCATGTTTTTTGAATGTTGTTTGTAACTATTCAGCACAATTGTCGATGAACGGTGCCAGTTTTTAGTTGAGTCGTTACAGTTGTTTTAAGTTGGGTAAGGGTTTGTCCATGGTCGTTCGCATTTTTTTTAGTTTATTTGTTTTGTGTTGGGCGGTTTCAGCTCAGGCGGCAATTGAATTGTCGCGTCAAGGTGCGACACCTCAACGGATCAATGAAGTTTATCATCATAAAGGTATTCCGTATTTTGCTATAGATGATGTGTTGCCTGCCCTTGGCATGAGCGGTTATTGGGATGCTGTCGAACACCGCTATCGCATGAGAACACCCCGAGGACGTGCGACATTTTTTCCTGGTGGACAATATTTAAATATAGGTGAAACCTTTTACCCTATTAAGTATCCTCCCCGCTTTATTGATGGCCGGTTACGGGTCTCTGAATCTTTTGTGTTAGATCAGTTGGCCGATCTGTTGCCGACACCTATTTACTATCGTAACTTAAGTCCTACATCACATGTTGCCCCCTCAGCAGAGGGTGTGTTTGATCGGTTGTTTGCCTTCTTGCTCCAGAAAAGAGAGAGTTCTAATTCGTCAATTTTGCGGGCTGTTGCTATTGATCCAGCTCATGGCGGTGAAGATACTGGAACCATTGGTTTGAGTGGTGTGAAAGAGAAGACCGTTGTTCTTTCTATTGCTAAAAAAATTGAAAAAAAGATTAAAATGCAATTGGGTATTCCCGTTTATTTAAGCCGTGATGATGATTACTCCCTTTCAGCGCAACAACATCTGGCCAGTGCTCGTCATGATGAGGTCGATGCGTTTTTATTACTGCATGCCCAAGTGTCATTATCATCTGAATCAAACGGTATCCATCTGTATGTTCGTCCTGCTGAAAGTGAACTAAATCGTGATCAACAACTTGAAAATGGCAGCATGAAGTTAGCCTTACACTTAAGTTCAGCATTAAGCGATGCTGGATTTGTTGTCACTGAGGTGGTTCGGGCTCCCCTTTTGTCATTGGTACAGGGCGATCTGCCAACGGTTCTTATTGAACTTGGTTACTTATCTAATATCGAGGATCAGGAGTTGTTGGTGAGTTCACAAGGCCAGCAGCGCTTGGCTGAAGCTATCTATCAAGGATTGCATGAGTTTTCCAACTCGCAGCAGTAGTCTGTTTTTGTTATCTTATTAAGTCCGTTATTTAAATATTAGAGGAACTCATTCAATGAATATTATTCGTCACGATAAGCGCAAATTTGACCAACTTCGACCTGTTACGTTACAGCGAGGCTTTACTCGCTATGCTGAAGGCTCTGTTTTAGCCACCTTTGGCGATACCGTTGTTTTATGTAATGCAAGCGTAGAGGAGGGGGTGCCTTCTTTTATGCGCGGTGAGGGAAGAGGCTGGGTAACGGCTGAATACTCAATGCTTCCCCGCTCAACACAAAGCCGAAATTCTCGTGAAGCTGCGCGGGGTAAAGTCGGTGGCCGTACTCATGAAATACAGCGTTTAATTGGTCGCGCATTACGTGCTGTGATTGATTTTGAACTGTTGGGCGAACGAACCATTCGTTTGGATTGCGATGTATTGCAGGCCGATGGTGGTACGCGCACAGCTTCTATTACCGGAGCTTATGTTGCCCTAGCTGAAGCTGTGAATAAATTGCTTGCTGAAGGTAAATTAACACAATCGCCACTTAAAGATTCTCTTGCTGCAATTAGTGTTGGTATTGTTGATGGCAACGCCCTACTTGACTTGAATTACATCGAGGACTCAAACGCTGAAGTGGATATGAATTTTGTCTTAACGGGTTCTGGCGCATTTGTTGAAATACAGGGGACCGCAGAATCGGAACCTTTTACCAGTGCGCAGCTTGATGAGATGCGTGCTTTGGCTGTTAAGGGATGTGCTGATTTAACCCTGTTACAGTGTCAGACTCTGGAGGGTTAGTATGTCGTTGATTGTCGCCACGCAAAACAAGGGTAAGCTCAAAGAGATTCGTCGTGTGTTAGCCAGCGTTGGCATCGAAGCTGAAGGGATGGACAACTATCCCGAACTTATTCCTGCTATTGAAGACGGTACGACCTTTAAGGAAAATGCCCAAAAGAAAGCTCAAGCTATTGTGCAGCAAACGGGTAAGCCGTGCTTGGCCGATGATTCAGGTTTAACTGTTGAAGCACTGCATGGTCGACCTGGTGTCTACTCTGCTCGCTATGCGGGGGAGGGAGCAACTGATAGTGAGAATAATCTCTTGTTGTTGACAGAGATGGCTCCGATAGCAGATGGTCAACGACAAGCCGCTTTTTGTTGTGTGATGGCCTTATGCTATCCTAACGGTGAATGTCTGTTTTTTGAAGGACGGTTAGAGGGGCATATATTGAGGGCAGAGCAAGGTGATGGCGGTTTTGGCTACGATCCATTGTTTCAAGTCGATGGCGATCAGCGCAGTCTGGCCCAAATCAGTATTGATGAAAAGAATAATATCAGTCATCGCGGTAAAGCATTAAAGCAGATGATCTCTAATGTTAACGATTGCAGTGATTTTAATTAATTTAAGACTGCGTGGCGAATACGCTGGTGGCCTTGTTGCTTGTGTGGTATGAATATTTGCGGTGTTTAATTGTTTTGTGACGAGTAGAGTGTTTAAAATTTGCGATCGAGGTAGTCCATGACGTTAGATTCAGTCTATTACAAACAGGTGCTAGATAACCTTTCAGAGGCAGTCTATTGCGTTGATAATGAGCGACGTATTTTATATTGGAATAAAGCCGCTGAACAATTGACAGGTTATTCTTCAGCGGATGTTGTTGGCATTCTATGTAAAGATGGCCCACTGCAACATGTCGATAGCGAGAACAACTTGCTGTGCGATAAAGGTTGCCCTTTGAAGGTTTGTATCGAAGAGAAAACTTCTCAGGAGACTTTGGTTTTTGTGGCCCATAAGGATGGTCGTCGTATCCCTGTTACGGTGAAAACCAATGCTGTTTATGGTTTGAATGGTGAGGTAACGGGGGCCATTGAAACATTTTCTGATGCGTCAGAGTTGTTGCACATCAAAGAGGTGAACAACGAACTTCGTCAGCAAACCCATCTTGACCACCTGACTGGCATACCTAATAAACAAGCCTTTATGGATGCGATGGATCGTGAATGGTTCCGATTTAATCGTTACAATACCCCTTTCTCTGTCCTTGCTCTTGATGTTGATTTTTTCAGGCAGCTCAATGAGGCCTATGGTCGAGCTATGGGGGATAAGGTTTTGCAATGGTTAGTGACACGGTTACGCGCTTCATTGCGACGAGCTGATATTCTCGGTCGTATTGAAGGGGATAAATTTATGGTGTTGCTCTCCTTCTCTAATCGTAAATCAACCATGAAAGTGGCGACGATGGTACTAGATATGGTGCGCAATGAACCATGTCTTGACCTGCCTATCGCTATGACGGTAAGTGTCGGGGCGGTGACGGTTGAAGAAAATGAATCTCTTGAAAATGTGATTGATCGAGTTGATAAGGCCCTCGCACGTTCCAAAGAGATGGGACGGAATCAGGTGACATTCTGGGGCTAAGCCTCCTTGACTTTTAGCTGGGGTGATGTTAAAAGCCAGCTTTCACGGTAATGTTAGCGTTGAGTTGTATAGCTAACGCTGGCGTTACTCAGTGCTGTTAATTCATTGTTGAATTGAGCCTATTACTAAGATTATTTCGGAGGTCATTGCACCATGGAAAGAACATTTGCGATTATTAAGCCCGATGCATTTGCTGCGGGTAGTGCTGGTAAAATTCTTGCTCGTATTTATGCTGAGGGTTTTAACGTAGTTGGTATGAAAAAATTGTACATGAGCCAAGTTGAAGCTGAAGGTTTTTACTATGTACATAACGAGCGTCCTTTCTTTGGTGAATTGACCGAATTTATGAGCAGCGGTCCTTGTGTTGTTTTAGCTCTCGAAGCTGAAGGTGCTATTTTGAAATGGCGCGACCTAATGGGGGCAACGAACCCTGCTGACGCGGCTGAAGGCACACTGCGTAAAGAGTTTGGCGCAAATATTGGTGAAAACGCAACTCACGGTTCTGATGCTCCTGAAACGGCAGCATTTGAGCTATCTTACTTCTTCTCTGGTTTAGAGTTGCTGTAAGTTGCGCATAAGCAGCGAAGCTGCTTGAGAATTAGAAGCCCTTCGGATACAATCCGGAGGGCTTTTTTTGTCTAATCTAAATTGTACCAACTCAACTTCTCTCGACCCTATGGTGTTGGCAATGATGAATAATGGATCAAAATTTATGAACGATGAACAGCAGCAGAAAGTGGATCTCAAAAACCTTAGCCCTGATGAGCTGCTCGAATTTTTATCAGGGATGGGTAAGGAGCGTTTTCGTTGTGATCAGTTATTGCGCTGGATCTATAAGCGCGGTGTCACCGATCTCGAACAAATGACGGATTTGTCTAAGGTGTTACGCGCTGAGCTCAGCGAAAAATCGATTATCTCCGATTGGACACCAGAAGTTGTTGAAACCAGCAGTGACGGCACGCGAAAGTTTCTATTTCGCTTAGCAGATGGATCGAGCGTCGAAACCGTCCGTATCCCAATGGAAAATGACCGCTCAACTCTCTGCATCTCGACCCAGGTTGGTTGCGCGATGCAGTGTAATTTCTGTTTAACAGGAACCTTTGGTTTTAAGCGCAATTTGACGACGGCTGAAATCGTTAATCAGGTATGTGCTGTGCTCAAAGAGGGGCCGATCAACAATATTGTTTTAATGGGGATGGGCGAGCCGCTGCATAATATTGACAACGTTGTCCGCGCTTTGAAAATATTTTATGCACCGACGGGGCTAGACTACGGTACCCGTAAAGTGACACTTTCTACCTGTGGTCTGGTGCCTGAAATGGCTGAATTAGGTAAGCGGATCACCGTTAACTTAGCGGTGTCGTTAAATGCAACCACCGATGAAGTACGTGATCTGTTGATGCCGGTCAATAAGCGTTACCCGCTTAAGGAGTTGATGACGGCCTGTCGCAAATATCCGTTGGCTTCCCATCGCCGGATTACCTTTGAATATATTTTGATCCGTGATCTCAATGACTCGATTGCCGATGCTAAGCGGATCGTAAAATTGCTTCATGGTATCAAGGCAAAAGTGAACCTAATACCGTTCAATGAGCACGAGGGCAGTCAGTACCGTTGCCCCGATAGGGATACCATTGAAGGCCGCCTGTGGTCAACTAAAGGGTAAATTAGAAAAAACGGCTAGATAGCTTGATATCTAAATCAGCTACATAGGGTCCAATTGTTTGCTATAACATGATTGAATATAAAGGAGAGACATTATGCAACAGACTGTGATCGGAGTGATTGGTGGCAGTGGTTTGTACGAAATGGAAGGGTTGACCCAAGTTGAGGAGGTTCGACTACAAACCCCCTTTGGTGATCCTTCAGATGCCTATATCACTGGATTTCTTGGTAACGTGAAAATGGTTTTTTTGCCCCGTCATGGTCGCGGCCATCGCTTACTTCCCTCTGAGGTTCCGTACCGTGCCAATATCTATGGGATGAAGATGCTTGGCGTGCAGCAGGTCATCTCTGTTTCGGCGGTTGGCAGTATGAAGGAGGAGATCGTTCCCGGACATATTGTCATACCAGATCAGTTTTTTGATCGGACAACGGGGAAACGACCATCAACGTTCTTTGGTGATGGCATTGTTGGCCACGTTCAGTTTGCTGATCCAGTTTGTTGCCAATTAAGTGATGTGGTAGCTCAAGCGGCGCAACAGGTTGGTGCAACGGTTCATAAAGGCGGAACATATATCTGCATTGAAGGACCTAACTTCTCAACCCGCGCTGAATCAAATATCTTTCGCATGTGGTCAAGCGCTTCAGTATGCTGTTATGACAGATGAAACTCAAATACCAGACCAAGCGCGGCAACGGTTAGAGTTGTTGATTGGTAAAACCATTTAGGAGAATAAGATGAGTATACTTGTTGTTGGTTCCGTCGCTTTTGATAGTGTTGAAACTCCTTTTGGTAAGGTAGATGAAGTTCTTGGCGGTTCAGGGACTTACTTTGCAACATCGGCCAGTTTTTTTACTGATGTTAATCTCGTTGCTGTTGTCGGTGAGGATTTCCCGCAAAAGCATATCGATTTTCTCGCTTCCCGTCAGATCGATTTGAGTGGTTTAAGTACCGCTTCAGGTAAAACATTCCGTTGGAGTGGTAGCTATGGTTACGACTTGAATGAAGCTAAAACCCTCGATACTCAGTTAAATGTTTTTGCCAGTTTTTGTCCTAAATTGCCGGAATCGTACCTCGACGCAGAGTATGTGTTTTTAGCGAATATTGATCCTGAATTACAACTAGATGTTCTTAAACAGGTGGTCAAACCTAAGATCGTTGCTTGCGACACCATGAATTTTTGGATTGATGGTAAGCGTGATGAGTTGATCAAAACTCTTAAATATGTTGATATTTTATTGATTAACGATGGCGAAGTTAGGCAGTTGGCCGATGAAGCAAATATGGTTAAAGCTGCCCAGAAAGTTTTAGCGATGGGGCCTAAAACGTTGGTGGTTAAGCGTGGCGAGTACGGCGCGACCATGTTTACCGAGCATGGTGTTTTTTCAGCGCCTGCTTATCCGCTCGAAGCCGTCTATGATCCAACAGGGGCAGGCGATACCTTTGCGGGTGGTTTTATGGGCTACCTTGCCAGTGTTCGTGATCATTCAGATGCTGCTATGCGTCAGGCTATTGTTTTTGGCAGCGTTATGGCCTCTTTTAACGTTGAAGATTTTAGTTTAGATCGGATGCGCTCTCTTGATTTTACCGAAGTTCGTGATCGCTACCGTAAGTTTCAATTGTTGACAGAGTTTAATGGTATTGATTAATCGTTAACCTCAGATTTTGCTCGCTATGCTTTTTATTCAGTTAAACTCCTTTGAGGAGATTTGCCATGCTTAAACGCAGTATCTATCTAGTCATGATTGTGGTTATTCTTTTTGTTGCCAGTTGTGGGCCAAAAGTAAAACCCGTTGATTTAGGTCAATCCCATTATAAAATGGCTCAGTCTTATATTGCAGCAAAAGACTATACCGATGCGCTCGATGAGATGCTTCAGGCGGTGAAATATAAGCCCAATGATGCTGATTTTCAGTCTACTTTAGCGATGGTGTATTTTGAAAAAAAAGCTTACGTGTTGTCTGAAACCCACTACAAAAAATCGTTGCAGTTGCGTCCCAACGATCCGACGGTGCAACACAATTTTGCTGCACTCTATTTGAGTATGCAGCGCTGGGATGATGCCGCTGAACTGTTTCGTCAAGTCGCAGATAATTTATTGTTTCGTTATCAAACTCGGGCACTGATTGGCCTTGGTGTCGCTCATTATCATGGGGGTCATCGTATGAAGGCCGTTATGGCGTTTAAGGAGGCGATTAATACAGATTCACGCAATACTAACGCGCTATTCTTATTGTCTAAAACCTATTATTCAATGGCTAAATATGATCTAGCGCGTCAATATTTAAAGCAAACATTGTTATTGGTTCCAGACAGTATTGATGCTCATCTCTTGCTGGGAGAATCGTTATTGCAGCTTGAAGAAAATGAAGCTGCCGCCATTGAGTTTAGAGAGGTTGCGAACCGAGCTGATCGAACAGAAAAAGGGCAAAAAGCCCGTGAATATTTACAACTCTTAGATGGTGAAATGTAGAACTTGTCACCGTTGCACACTATCTTGACAGTGTTGGTTGTCGTGCTATGATTTCAGAGTCTAACCTATTTATTCGTTTACTGTTTTTATCTTTTATATCGGTAGCTTTAAGATGATGGAGGTCATTATGCGTGAGTTTAGAACAATTTTATTTGCCACAGATTTTTCTGATTGTTCAACTGCAGCTTTCGACTATGCGTACTCTCTTGCCCAAAAGTGTGAATCTAAATTGATTCTGGTTCATGTTATTAGTGAGCCGGTGGATCTGCGTGGATTTTATGTCCCCCATGTCTCATTTGATCTGTTAGAAAAAGAGATCGAAGATGGTGCAAATAAGATGATGACTGAGTTTTGTCAGCAACATTTTACTGCTGGTGATAATTACGAGGTCTTGGTCGTGCCAGGTTTAGCCCATACTGAAATTATAAAGCAGGCTGAATTACATGCCGCCGATCTTATTGTCCTCGGTACCCATGGTCGTGCTGGACTTGATCATGTTTTATTCGGCAGTACCGCAGAGAAAGTTGTGCGTAAGTCGACCATCCCTGTTATGACCGTTAGTATCTCTGATGAGGAGAGTTAGCTCAATTTGATCTCTTGA
>NBLY01000077.1 GCA_002084665.1 Desulfobacteraceae bacterium 4572_35.2
GAACAACCAATTAAGGTGGCCGATGTCCATTATCAACTGGCACAACGCCATCTTGAAGCTGGGCGACCGTTTTGGGCTGTCCATTCTTATCGCCGTGCCCTTGAAACGGGGGCTAAAAATCCCAATATTCATCGTGAACTGGCACAGGTTTTATATGATTTAGGCTTTGTTGATCAGGCTACAACTGAGATGGAAAAGGCGATAAAAACAGCTCCTGTTAGCGATTTTCTCCATATGGAACTGGGGATATTTTATCTGGCTTCAGGTCGTCTGCAACAGGCGCAAGCTGAATTTAGTCGAGTCCTCGAATTAAACCCTAGTTTTTCCTACGGCTACAATTACTTAGGTGAGGTGTTTTATCGCCTTGGTCAATATGATGATTCAAGCATGGCACTGGTGATGGCGCAACAACTTGGTCTGCCGGGCTTTGATCTGGAACGAAAATTGGTTGATCTTGGTTGGCAGTTGCCAGTAAAACCGTGGGTTGAAACCACCACGGAATATTATTTACGCCGCATCACCCTTGATAGCCGGTCAACGGTGAACGAGGTGATGAAGCGTTTAGCTGACGGCGAACTCTTTGAAGAGTTAGCACGGCAATTTTCGACGGATAAAGAATCTCAGAATGGTGGTTATGTTGGCGCCATTGCGTTAGCCAATATGCCACCAGAGTTTGCTCAGCGATTAGCAGGAGTTGATAGTTTCTCCACTCCTGTTTTACTTAAAGCAGATGGTGTCTTTCATTTAGTCCAGCGTATTGCACCGTTTAATGCGGTAGCGTGGCAAGCTAAAATTTCCAGCATAAAACAACAACGGCAGATGAGGGTCATTGAGACCACTCAACAGCCCGTTGTCGCTAAATATGGCTACCTGCTGGTTAGCGGTGTTTTTCATAATCGTGAATATGCCGAGCAACGGGTTGAACGGTTATTGAAGCTAGGTATGAACAGTAGCCTTAATCAGCGCGGCGAGGGCGAACATCTGCGCTACGAAGTGATTGCTGGTCATTATGACCAGCATCAAGATGCTCAGCAAGCAGTCAGTGACTTGCAGGAATTTGGCTTAGATTCCTACATTCGTAGCGAGAAATGATGCAAGGTTAGTCAGCGCAGCAAGCGATCCATTCGATCTCAATGTTGCATCCTTTAGGCAGGGCTGAAACTTCAACGCATGCTCTAGCAGGTGCTGGGTCAGTAAAAAAACGACCATAGATCTCATTGATTAGCGCGAAATTGTTGAGGTCAGTGAGGTAGATGGTTGTTTTAACAACATGATCAAAAGTAAGCTGAGCAGCAGCAAGTGCGGCTTCCATGTTAGCCATAACACGCTCTGTTTCCAGTTTGATCGAACCCTCAACAAGGTTTCCAGTTTGCGGGTCGAGGGGGATTTGACCTGAAAAAAAGTATAAATTCCCCACTTTTATCCCTTGCGAGTAGGGGCCAATAGCTGCGGGAGCGGCTGTGGTTGAAATCTGTTGTTTATCGATGGATCGAGTTGTTTGATTCATATAGATACTCCTTGTTGAGAAGGTAAACAGTTCTCATTGTTCTACTCTGAGTCATCGTGAAAGTAAAGAGGGGCAGTATGAAGAGTAATAATCGGTTGTTACGCGTTTCAGCTCACGGTGGACACAGTGGTGAATTTTGTCTCCATGCCAAAGACACCTTAGTGCAGATTGTTGAAACCTATGCGGATCAAGGGTTTGCGTGGCTTGGATTGACAGAGCACATGCCGCCGGTGACTGATGTCGGTCTTTATCCTGACGAAAAAGCGGCTGGTATAACTGCTCAACAGTTACAACAACAATTTGATCACTATGTCACCACTGCACGCCAGTTGCAAAAAAAATATGCCAAGACGATGGCGATTTTTGTGGCGATGGAGACTGAATTTTACGCTGGTAGTGTGCCATGGATTCAGAGGTTAAAGCAGTTGTACCAGTTAGATTATTTGGTTGGCTCGGTACATCATGTGATGGAGCAATGCTTCGATTTTAGTCGAGACGATTACACTAAGGCCGTTGAACTCGCTGGTGGTTACGACGCGCTTTATTATGCTTATTTTGATGCACAGTTTGCTATGATTAACCACATTAATCCCGCTGTTGTTGGTCATTTTGATCTGATTCGATTACATGATGCTGATTATGTTCAACGATTCAAGCAACCTGAAATTTGGCAGCGCATCGAGCGTAATCTGCAGCTTATTGCTCAAAAGGGGCTGCTGCTCGACTTCAACGTAAGGTTTCTCGTTACGGTTCATCAAGCCCAGTAGTAGACTGTTAAGTTTAAGTGTTTTATGAAAGGAACATTGTACTATGTTGATGAAGAATATTCTTGATCAAAACACCACCTCGCTAAGCTTCGAGTTTTTCCCACCTAAAACTGATTTAGGTTGGCAGCGGTTATTTGATAATATTGGCCAACTTGCGCCACTCAATCCATCATCGGTAAGTGTAACCTATGGTGCAGGCGGCACAACCCGAAGTCAAACCAATGAATTGGTGCTGCGTATCCATAGCGAAACGGGTATCACTGTTGTTCCTCATCAAACCTGTGTTGCTGCAACAAAAGATGATGTTCACGCAATTCTGTCACACTATCAACAAAGCGGTATTGAGAATGTCCTCGCTTTGCGTGGCGATAAACCTCAGGATGACGAAAATTTGTGTGTGGCGGAGAACGGTTTTCACTATGCCGCTGATCTGGTTGCCTATATTCGCCAACACTTTCCGACCATGAGTATTGGGGTCGCTGGCTTTCCCGAGGGTCATCCTGAAATGGCTAATCGTTTGCTCGAAATCGATTATCTAAAGCAAAAAGTGGATGCTGGGGCCGATTATATCGTCACCCAATTGTTTTTCGACAATCGCGATTTTTACGATTTTTGTCAGCGCTGTCAACTGGCGGGGATCACGGTGCCGATTATTGCTGGAATTATGCCATTGCGTAATCGCCAAGGGATGGCCCGTATGGCCGAACTCGCTGCGGGGGCGCGTTTTCCTGCTGAGTTGCTTCGGCGGGTGTATGCCGCTGCCAACGAAGATGAAGTTGAACAAATTGGTATCGATTGGGCAACAGAGCAAGCCCGCGATCTTATCGCCAATAAGGTTCGTGGTATCCATTTCTATACCCTCAACAGTGCCACCGCAACAGATTCTATTTTTGAGCGATTAGGTCTGAAATGACCTCGTTAATCTGGTTTCGTTTCTGGTTATATATTGTTTTTTTGTGAAACTTTGGAGTTATAGTGTGGATATTCGTCGTTTAGAAGTTTTTTGTAAGGTTGTTGATTTAGGTAGTTTTACCCGTGCTGCTGAGGCGGCGCTGCTTTCTCAACCATCGGTGAGTGAGCATGTTCGTACTTTAGAGGATCAGTTTGGTGAGAAGTTAATCGATCGTCTAGGTCGTAGCACCCAGCCGACCCATGCCGGTAAAATTCTCTATCAATATGCACGACGTATTATCAATCTAAAAGATGAGGCTACCCAAGCGATTAGTCAATATCAAGGCAACTTGGTTGGCCAATTATCAGTGGGGGCGAGTACTATCCCCGGTGCCTATTTACTACCGCGTCAGATAGAAGTTTTTAAAACTGAACATTTGACCGTTGAGTTGATGTTGAAAATTTCAGGAACGTCACAAATTGTTGAAGAGGTACTTGACGGTCGTTTAGAACTTGGCTTAGTGGGTACGCAATGGAAAGATCAACGTATTGAATGTGAACAGATGTTTGGTGACGAACTGGTGTTGACTGTTCATCCCGACCACCCTTGGGCAGCGCGGCGCAGTATCTTACCGGCGGAATTATTGGATACCCCTTTTATTTTGCGTGAACCGGGTTCAGGTACCCGAATGGAGATGATTCAGTTTCTTAAAGAGGCTGGCGTTGAATGCTCCCATTTTCAAGTAGTGGCCGAAATGGGGAGTAACGAAGCGGTGCGTCAGGGAGTACGTTCGCAAATTGGCGTATCGATTTTGTCGTTGTTGTCAGTGCAAGAAGATCTTGATCGCGGTATGCTTAGTCGGGTGACGATTCAAGGAGTGACCATGCCGCGTTCGTTTTATTTGATTCAGCGCAAAAATCGCCAATTAAGCCCACTTGCAAGTGCTTTTTACCAACATTTGCACCATGGTGGTCGCGGCATAGCCTCATAATTTACTTATTGAGTTCATTCTATTCTGACCACTCCCTCGTTTATATCTTGGTTGGTGGTCAGAGTTTTTAATAAAATCCCCGCTGTTCTTCATCTCAACTCCTAAAAATTCCCATTTGTTATCTTCAGAAAAGGTTTGTCAAGACTTGATTTATAGATAATAAGTGTAAGAATATCCCATTGATACATCAATTAATTCTAACTGTGTTTTGCCACGTATACGCAATGAGAGATAATATCTCTTGACACTTTTCACCCTCTGTTTATATTATGGTTGGCTAAGTGTTTGAAATAACAACAGTTTTAAAGTCTCGCTAAAAAATATGTATAAATTTTGTTCATGAATAAAAAAGTGACATTGAGTGTAAAAATAAGGAGGATTACATGGCAGTAAAGAAGTTTAAAAAAATTATGGCCGCTAATCGCGGTGAGATTGCAATCCGTATTTTCCGCGCTTGTACTGAGCTAGGAATCAAAACGGTAGCGATCTATTCTGATGAAGATAAGTTAGCACTGCACCGTTATAAGGCCGATGAAGCGTATCAGATCGGTAAGGGTAAGGGCCCCATTGATGCTTATCTCGGTATCGATGAGATTGTTGAATTAGCTCGCGCTAAAGGTGTTGATGCGATCCACCCCGGCTACGGTTTCCTGTCAGAGAACGCTGAGTTTGCTGAAGCCTGTGAGTGTGCTGGCATCTCTTTTATTGGACCTACCGCCGATATTCAACGTCGCTTAGGTGATAAAGTTGCCGCACGTCACGTTGCGATTCAAGCCGGTGTGCCAATCGTTATGGGTACGCCTGACCCCGTTAAGACCGACGAAGAAGCGTTGATTTTCGCTAAAGAGTGCGGTTACCCAATTATGGTTAAGGCAGCTTCTGGCGGCGGTGGCCGTGGTATGCGCGTGGTTACTAATCGCGAAGAGCTTCTTGAAGGGCTTAAGTCCGCTTCATCAGAAGCACTGGCGGCGTTTGGTGATGGCACGGTTTTTCTTGAAAAATTTGTTAAAAATCCCAAGCATATCGAAGTCCAGATTATGGGCGATAAGCATGGCAACCTTGTTCACTATTTTGAGCGAGATTGTTCCATTCAGCGTCGGCACCAGAAAGTGATCGAGCTGGCACCATCGCCATCGTTAAGCCAAGCTAAGCGTGAAGAGATTTGTGCTTACGCTATGAAAATAGCTGGTGAAGTGGGCTATGTCAATGCTGGTACTGTTGAGTTTTTGATGGACGAAGAGGAGAACTTCTACTTCATCGAAACCAATCCACGTATTCAGGTTGAGCATACCGTCACTGAGATGGTGACCATGCGTAATCTGGTACAAACTCAAATTCGCGTTGCCGAGGGCCATAAGCTTTCTGATCCTGAAATTGGTATCTCCTGTCAGGAAGATATTCAATTACGCGGTTATGCCATTCAATGTCGGGTGACCACAGAAGATCCAACCAATAATTTTGCTCCAGACTTTGGCACCATTAAAGCTTATCGTACTGCGGTTGGTTTTGGTGTTCGTCTCGATGCGGCTAACGGTTATGCAGGGGCGCAAATTACCCCCCACTACGATTCGCTATTGGTTAAGGTGTCGACCATTGGCCTCACCTTTGAGGATGCCTGTCGTACTATGAACCGTGCTCTGCAAGAGTTCCGTGTTCGTGGTGTGAAAACTAACATTGGTTTCTTGGAGAACGTCGTTACTCACGAGCTTTTCCTTAAAGGAACCTGTGATACCTCGTATCTCGATAAGCACCCTGAGTTGTTCGATCTGCGCCTCAAGCAAGACCGTGCCAATAAGCTGCTGCACTACATCGGTGATGTGTCGGTCAACGGTTACCCTAATATTAAAAAGCGGCTGCACTTCAGAGCTCTACGTGAAGCGGAACTTCCTGATATTCCCGTTGAAGCCATCCGTCCACGCGGTACACGCGATATCCTCATGGCTAAAGGCCCGAAAGGTCTTGCCGATTGGGTTAGCAACGAGAAGAGCTTGTTGCTTACCGATACCACCATGCGTGATGCCCACCAATCCATCATGGCAACCCGTATTCGTACCTACGACCTAGAGAAAATTGCTCGGGCTACCAGTCACTTAGGTGGTGGACTATTCTCCCTTGAGATGTGGGGCGGGGCAACGTTTGATGTCGCCATGCGTTTCCTCACTGAGGATCCTTGGGAGCGTTTAGATCGTATGCGTACCCAAGTACCAAACCTGTTGTTCCAAATGTTGCTCCGTGGTTCTAACGCCGTTGGTTACACCAACTATGCCGATAACGTGGTTGAGGACTTTGTTGAAAAAGCCGCAGCTGGTGGTATCGATGTATTCCGTATCTTCGATTCACTCAACTGGACCAAGGGGATGAAAGTCGCCATGGATGCCGTGCAAAAGAACAACGCTATTTGCGAAGCATCTATCTGCTACACCGGAAATATTCTCGACCCTAAGCGTGACAAGTACCCATTAGAATACTACGTCAACATGGCAAAAGAGCTAGAGAACATGGGCGCTCATATCCTTGGTATCAAAGATATGGCCGGTCTGCTCAAGCCGTTTGCTGCTGAAAAACTGATCAAAGCATTGAAAAATGAGATTGGTATTCCAATCCACCTTCATACTCACGATACCTCGGGTAATGGTGGCACCATGCTATTGATGGCTGCACAAGCTGGCGTTGATATTGTCGATACCGCGCTGTCATCAATCTCAGGTTTGACCTCCCAGCCAAGTATGAACGCGTTATTGGCAACCACCAAAGGCACCATGTGGGATCCAAACGTCGATGAAGAGGGGATGCAAACTCTGGCTAACTACTGGGAAACTGTTCGTACCTACTACGAGCCATTCGAATCAGAGCTGCGTTCAAGTACCGCGCAAGTTTATGAGCACGAGATTCCAGGTGGTCAGTATTCCAACTACAAGCCACAGGTTGAAGGTCTCGACTTAGGTCACCGTTGGGAAGAGTGTAAAGAGATGTACCGCAAGGTTAACCACATGTTTGGTGATCTGGTTAAAGTTACCCCTTCATCGAAAATCGTTGGTGACATGGCGATGTTTATGGTGCAAAACAACCTGCAACCACAAGACGTTATGGATCGTGGCCACGAGTTGACCTTCCCACAAGGGGTTGTCGATTTCTTCAAAGGGATGCTCGGTCAACCATACGGCGGTTTCCCGAAAGAGTTGCAAAAGATCATCCTCAAGGATGAGCAGCCATTTAC
>NBLY01000078.1 GCA_002084665.1 Desulfobacteraceae bacterium 4572_35.2
AAAAAGTTTAGCCTGGTTCAGTATGGCAAGTTTACTTAATGAGTGGTCTTGGAGTGGGGCATATGAGTATACGCAGTCAGTTCTTTTTAGTTCTCGTAACTGTATTTGTTGTTTCACTTGGTTTGACTTTGTTTTGGTTTAACCGTCAGGTAAATGAAAATATTGAAGGAAAACTCGTTTCAGAAGCACGTGGAATCTGCGCCTTACTCAAAGTCTCTCAGCATGAGTGTCAATCAAGTCAAATGACCCCTGTTGCTAGCCATCTCCGTCAATCAATTGAACAAATCTCACTAAACCTAGGTCAGGGTAATGTTTCGATAAGATATATCTCAGCGACTCCTCTTAATTCGCAAAATTATGGCTCAGCTAGTGAACGGGAAACTATCGCCCAATTTAATCACCACCTAGATTTAGATGAATCCTCAAAAAAAATTGTTGCGTCGGATGGCAGCGAGTTGTTGCGCTATGCGCAAGTAGTGCATTTTGGCGAGGATTGTCGAACTTGTCATGACGGTGTCCGTTCAGATCACTTTGTTGATGCCGTGATGATGGTTGATATGCCAATTAATCGTGATAGCGCAGAAAAAAAGACGAAAATTATCAACTTAGCTCTTATTGCTGGATCGGGTTATTTAATTGCTTTTTTAGGCTTAGCAGCTCTGCTTAATTTAACAATATTGCGTCGTTTAGATCGTTTGACAACCGCTGCTCAAGCATTGACTCAAGGGGATTATCTAAAGCCATTTCCTGTGTATTCAGAGGATAGTCACAATCAGATTGATCAATTGACGGCTACCTTTTTAACGATGCAGCGAGCGATTGAAAAAAGGGAGCTGGATTTAGAAAAAAAGCATCGTCAAGCGTACAGTATGTTTCATGATCATAAATCGGTCATGTTACTGATTAATCCCGAAGATCACACCATTGTTGATGTGAACCAAGCAGCGGAACAGTTTTATGGATTTACCAAGCGCGAGCTGTTGCAGAAGAGCATAAGTGAAATAAATCTTCTCCCTGTCGATCAAGTCAGTGCAGAAATGCGTGATTGTATGCTGGGAATGAAAAATTATATGCAATTTTCTCATCGATTATCGTGCGGCGAAATTCGTGAGGTTGAGGTTAGAAGTTGTCCCGTTGAGGTGGATGATGCAATCTGTTTGTTTATGATTGTGCACGATATTACCGAACAAAAACGCGCGGAGATAAAAGTCATTAAAGAACATAAGTTTTTTCAAACGGTGATTGATGGAATTGTTGATCCGATATTTGTTTTAGGTCTCAATTACAAAATAAAGGTCGCGAATATTGCCGCGAAAAAACTTATTAGTAAAGTGGGTGAGCCACTAGTGGACCAGTGTTGCTACGAAATCTTGATGGAGAAACATCTACTGTGTGGTGAAGAAAATGATTCTTGTCCGCTGAAAATAGTGCTCTCTACAGGTAGGGCCACAACAACAATTCGCCATTTTGATAAATCTAACAAGTCGTATGAAATTTCAGCCTCACCATATGTGGATGATGAGGGCAATGTTATTGGGGTTATTGAGTGTTTTCGTGATATTACCCAGCGTTTAAATGTAGAAAAGGTGTTAGTTGAAAATGAGCGCAAGATTCATGACCTCATCCATTACGACCCTCTGACTCGCTTACCCAATCGGACGGCATTGAATGACCGCTTATCTCAAGCTATCTACTGGGCTAAACACCAAAACAGGAATGTTGGTTTGTTATGTTTAGATTTAGATCGGTTTAAAAAAATAAATGATACACTTGGTCACCAAGCAGGTGATCAGGTTTTGCAGGTGATTTCAAGGCGATTACAAGATTCTCTAAGGACAGGGGATACGGTCTCTCGTGTGGGTGGCGATGATTTTTTTATTGTTTTAGAAAATATTGATGATGAAAAAAACATCGATCTCGTGGTTGGGAGTATTTTATCTGCTCTAAATAAGAGTATTGATTTAGACGGCCATGAAATTAATATCACCGCCAGTGTTGGTGTTGCGATTTTCCCCAACCATAGCGATTCCCCCTCTGATCTGATGAAGTTTGCCGATATTGCCATGTATAGCGCCAAAAAGCAGGGTGGTGATATTGCTGTGCACTATCTTGATACGATGGACGAACGAGCGTCTGAATTTTTAGTGATGGAAGCAGAACTTAAACAGGCGATCGCAGCGGAGGAGCTTTACTTACAGTACCAACCCCAATTTGATTTAAAGGATAATACACTGGTTGGCATGGAAGCATTGGTCCGCTGGAAACACCCCATAAAGGGGATTGTACCCCCCGGAGATTTCATTTTTCTCGCCGAAGAGACAGGTTTGATTCAACCTTTGGGTGAGTGGGTTCTTCGTGAAGCGTGTCGACAAATCAGTCAATGGATAGCTGAGGGGTTAAATGTCGTCCCCGTAGCGGTGAATGTTTCAAGCTTACAGATGCAAAAAGAGGGTTTTATTGTTGTCCTCGATGATGCATTGGCGACTTCGAAAGTTCCGGCCGAATATTTAGAATTAGAGATCACTGAAAGTACCATTATGAACCGTTTAGATGCGTCTGTCGCAACATTGCAAGCGATACGACAACGGGGACTGATGGTGGCTATTGATGATTTTGGTACCGGCTATTCATCTCTTAGTTATTTGAAACGCTTTCCACTGTCTAAATTGAAAATTGACCAGTCCTTTGTCAGTGATCTGCCCGCTGATGACAATGACGCTTCAATTGTCACGGCGATCATCTCTATGAGTCAAGGTTTGGGATTGAAGGTCATTGCTGAAGGGGTTGAAACGGATGAGCAAAAACAATTCTTAATTGATCGTGGTTGTGATCAGGTACAGGGGTTTTTGTATAGTCGACCCCTTGATGCCGAAGAGATCAAAGAGACCTATCTTCTTGCATAATAAGTTGTCGCATTATTGAACGCTTTACTTCGAATCGGCCTTGTTCTCAGCGTTCGATAGTGGCATAGTGCACCTTTAAGAATGATGGTTCGTCCCTCTGTGTCAAGGCCATTGCAAACGTTACTTATCTCACTAATTTATATATGAAAGGTTCAACTTAATGGTTCCAGTATCCGTTACTACCGCGTGGTTAGAGCTGCCAGAAAAGAATAAAGCAGCGATCTGCCGTTTGTGTTCCAAACAACAACCGCTGATTTTTGATCGTTGGAGCACTGCTGCGGGCTTGAAAAGTTTTCGTCACGATTCTTTGGTAAACCGTAAAGCAGGTTCTGCTTCGCGGCTTGATGCCGTATTATTTAAAGCTGAGGAGGGCCATCTAGGTGCCGATCTATTGGTGGCATATTTTACTGGAATGGCTCCAGAAATTAACAACCAATATCTTGAAATTTTAGAGAGTGGCGATAATGAGAAAGCTGCGACAAAGCTAGCAATTTACGCGCAATTGGCTTGTAAATTTAAAGACAATCCTTTTATCCGCTTGTATTTAGCCACCGCTTTGTGGATAGAAGAATTTGACGAAAAAGAGATTGATACTGTCGATAAACTCGCTAGTGAAATGAGCTGCTCGGGGTCCTAGGTTGTCCACAACAGGTACAGAGCTAAATTGGTCTGTTTATATGATTCGCTGTCATGATGAGTCACTCTATACTGGGATTACCACCAATGTTGCCCGGCGTTTTAAGCAGCATCAAGCGGGAACAGGAGCCAAGTATTTTCGTGCCCATAAAGCCGAGAAAGTTGTTTACCAAGAGATAGGTCACAATCGGAGTAGCGCTAGTAAACGCGAAGCACAAATTAAAAAATTATCGCCTGTTGCCAAGCGGCAGATGATTAAACAGTTTGCGAATTAATTTGAGCTTTCTGCTGTAATAGGAGTTGTCTATTGGAACAAATTGCCATCGCCTTAACAGGAGTTACCGCGATCTGGTTAAGTCAAGACAAACGGGAAAATTGTCGGCGTTATTCATGTGTTTTTGGATTGATCGGCCAACCCTTTTGGTTTTATAGTTCATGGAAGGCACAACAGTGGGGGATTTTCGTCCTGTGTTTTTTCTACACTTGGGCCTGGCTTCGCGGTGTAAAATATTATTGGCTACATAAATAATAATTTTCATGAGACATCAAATGTTTCGCGCCTTATTGGGGTTCGAACCTGTGATGCTGACTCAGGGGGTAGTCATTCTTTGGTACATTGTCTAAGGAAAATTGCAATGGTATCACGTGCCCATTTGACATCCTCTTCACAACATTTTTTTGCAACATAGTTGATGTCATCGTCGCTGTATCGACAGCCTTGTTGTTGTTGCTGGCGCAATCGGGAGAAGCGTTGAATCAACTGAGTGTCCCAGTAGTAATCTTCGATGCTTTTGCTGGTATAGTTGTCAACAATGCGGATCTCACTGCACGGAATGATCCTCTTTATCTGACGTTGAGACAAACCGAGTGCCTTAGAGGCTTGAGCGACATTGAGTAGATTTTCACCCTGTTTTTTGCGGATAATATTTTTGTTTGAACTGGTTTTTGTTGTCGTTTGTTTTGGACCATGGAGGTTAAGCAGTGCAAGTAATTCAGCACTCTGCTCAGTATCGAGAGCTGTTGGGCATAGAGTCGTCTGATAGAGAAATTCATCATATTCTAAGCGCAGCATTATTGTTGCTGTCGATCCGTTCACGCTGTTTTTGATCAACAGCGATGCATCAAGATCAAGCTCCATAATGTCGTCATGGGCATCAGCTTCATCAAGGTATCTTTCAAGTAGAATGCTCTTGAGTGGGCCATCGTCTAGGTAGCAGAAAAGTTGTTGCTCAAGAGTGCTGAGCCTGTTTAGTAGATGCAAAATGTTCCCTCTTACATAGGTGATAAATTGAGGTGAAATTCGACAGCCATGCTAGGAGATTGTCGCAGTAGATTCTCGTTAAACACGACAGCCTCCTAGAGTATGGCCATATTTTTTCTTCGGTAAATGTGCGATTGTGGCCGCCTATAAGATCGATCCCGGATTTATTACACGATTTTACAGTAGTTCTTTCTAAGAACAATAACTCCCGACAACTTTAATTCGAGAACCAATGTGAACGTAGCGCCGCAACTCTATTTATTGGATGGCTCCAGTTTCATCTATCGCGCCTATTATGCTATTCGTGATCGTACTACGATTGCGGGCCTGCCGACAAATGCTATCTTTGGCTTTACACGTATGCTCCTTGGTCTATTGCAACAGAACAACCCTGATTATTTTGCCGTTGTTTTTGATCGACCTCGTGAAGAGACGTTTCGCCGCCAACTCTATGCTAAATATAAAGCCAATCGTGACGACACCCCGTGCAGGCGTTTAATATCCCCGCCCTAGAGGTTGCAACCTTTGAGGCCGATGATGTCATTGCCACCTTGGCACGCCGTTTTTCAGCTCAAGGTGTTTGCGTTACTGTGGTCACGGGCGATAAAGATCTAATGCAGATAGTTGATGAAAATATCAGTCTGCTCGATACTATGAAGAATAAACGCTCTATGGCAAAAAACGGCGACAAAATTTGGCTGAATTTGAGCAGCAAGCGTTGCTGTCTAAAACATTGGCAACTGTGCGCTACGATGTCGAGTTAGCGGTTGATTTAGAGCAACTCTGTTGCCAAAAACCCAACCTTAGTCAGTTAATTCCGTTATTGAGACAATTGGAGTTCAGTGAGCTGGAGGTTGCTTTCATGCCGCCGCCAGTTGGAGTGGTAGAGTTGTATAGCGATGGTTCTGGTACCGCTTCAGGCCCCGGTGGTTATGGTGTGGTGTTGCGTTATGGCGAACACGAAAAAGAGGTCAGCGGTTTTGAGCCGCAGGCTCTGTTGTTTTGGCCAATCAGGATCTGTGGAAGCAGTTAT
Source organism: Desulfobacteraceae bacterium 4572_35.2 (assembly GCA_002084665.1). Classification (GTDB taxonomy): domain Bacteria; phylum Desulfobacterota; class Desulfuromonadia; order Desulfuromonadales; family Desulfuromonadaceae; genus Desulfuromonas. Next base: position 5,834 of record NBLY01000078.1, read on the forward strand.
ATGCATTGTCAAAAGTACATCGCGTTAGTTGGCATTGGGTTAAAGGTCACGCTGGCAACCCGTTCAATGAACGACAAGCTGAACCTGCTCAGCTATTTAATGTAGATGATGATGGTCAGTTTAAGCTTTATACTGATCTTGATCCATAAATCAAAAGCATCCTCACACGGAGGCACAAAGACACCAAGGAGAGCATGGTCAAGATCAGGGGCATAGTCTTTGGTTTTAAGGTCCCATTGGTGGCTTGGTGTGAGCCGTTTTTGAACTTAATCGATGGAGTAATTTTGGCTAAACAGGATAGGTATTATTTTATATGAAAATTCAAAAGGTTAGTGCCGATAATCTATTACGTGCAGCTTTTCCTGCTAGTGACTATGAAGCAATGCTGGTGGAAAAATTTCATCAGAATAAGCGACCGATCCACGAGTGGCTGTGTATTCATCGCAATAAAGCAATTGCCTACATCGCTTTTTCAAATGCGTTTCATGGTAATCTCTTATGTGGTCTTCATTTAGCACCTATGGCGGTGACCCCTGAATTTCAGAAACAGGGGGTAGGAACTGAGCTGCTTAATTTTGCTCTGCGCCAAGCTGAGATTAAAAGTCAGCCGTTGTTTGTCCTCGGTAAGCCAGCGTTTTACAAAAAATTTGGTTTTGAACCGTGTCAGCAGCCACTTTGCCCGTTTGATAAAAATAAAGCTAATTTTCTCAGTTTACGTAATCCATCAAATCACAGCTTTACTGTTGGCTATGAGGCCGAGTTTACCGCTGCGAGCATGGTGTCAAGCAAGCCTGCTTCAGCAGGGAAGGTAAAAGCAACGAATCAGGGCGGTTGTAACCAGAACCGAAGGCGACGATAGTGGTGTGGGTCACCTTCGCTCTCTGTATTTGATGCGCTGTGTTGACAGGGGCCTGTGCCATGCTAAAATTAACGAAAAACAATCGTGTAAGTTTAATTATCATGGCGAGGTATATTATGACCACTACAGCAGAAGTTTGCTACACTTTTGAGGCCGCATTGGATATGGCAATTTCGATGGAGGAGCGTTGCTATCGTGCGTATTTAAACACCCTGCGTCTCGTGAAAGACAAGGCGGCACAGTCTTTGTTGAAGGATGCCGCAGTCGAAGTTTCAGAGCATAAGCAAAAGCTTGAAATTGCCCTACTTGAAGGGAACGTTGAGCACTTGCAACAGATGCAAAAAGAGGTGCCGATCATGCAACTCGATACGTTGTTCAAGCAGGAGAGTGTTCATGCTGATGCTACAGCTCGTGAGACACTTGCTTACATTATCCATATGAAAAAAAACAGTATCGATTTTTATGATCAACTGGTTGGTAGTTGTGAGGGTGCGCCCATGGCTCCTGTTTATAAGCAGTTGAGTGTCAGTGTGCGCAGTCAATTACAACAAGCTGAGGATATGTATGAGGAGCATTTTTTGACTGAGAATTAAGCTGTGCGAAATATGTTTATGCTCAACAACGCCGAATATGGATATTCATGTTCGGCGTTGTTGT
>NBLY01000007.1 GCA_002084665.1 Desulfobacteraceae bacterium 4572_35.2
AATATACTCAATAAACGATGTTGCTATGAATGATTTTGCGGTAGCATGTACGTTTGAAATGAAAGGATTAAGATGAAGCACTCTAAAACAATTTATATGCTGGTAGCGACCCCCGATGGTGAAGTCTTTGAACATCCCGAACTGTTGATGGCGGGGATGAATGGTATGACCGTTTGTCGTCCTGATATCGATGAATTAATCCCGCTGCCTGAGGGGAGTCGCCTGTTTACGGTTCCCAATACCCCTCCAATTGGTTTTGATGCCCAAAGGGGTAGTTTTGTTACCGCTACCCACTTGCCACGTAGTTGGGGTGGCGATAAAGTTGAAGCTGTTAGCGCCTTTATGGCTCCTGCGTATACTCGAACTCTGTTGCCTGCTGCGAGTTATCAAAAGAAGCGTGAAATTCTCCCATTATGGGCCTATACGGCTGTGGGTTGGTGTGTCGAAGAGGAACGTTTTTATGTTGCCGCGCAACAGGTTGATCGCAATGTTCAGTGGCAACCTGAGCGTTTTGACGACCGTGAAGTTGCACCAGGGGTTGATCGTTATTTAGCTCAATATCCTGAAAACCGGTTGTTGCAGCAGCTTTCGCGCTGTGCTCTTGATTATCACTGTTTTGCGGCTAAAAACCTATTTTTAGGTCGCTGGGAAGCGCCACTACCCACCTCACCAGTGTGTAATGCAAGCTGCCTTGGTTGTTTATCTTACCAAGCGGAAGAGAACGAATGTTGTCCCTCTAGTCAGGAGCGTTTAACCTTTGTGCCAACGGCGCAAGAGTTGTGTGAGACCGCTATCCCACACTTGGAACAGGCTGAAAATGCTATTGTCTCCTTTGGTCAGGGTTGTGAAGGCGACCCGATCATGCAATCTGATATGATTGCTCAAGCGGTTACACAGATGCGGGGTAAAACATCACGTGGAACAATCAATTTTAACTCAAATGCTTCAATGCCAGATAAGGTTGAGATGTTGGCAAAGGCGGGCTTAGATTCGATTCGTGTATCATTAAATTCGCTGCGTGAACCTTTTTATAGCGCTTATTATCGTCCTCGTGGTTATCAGTTTAACGATGTGTTAGAGTCGTTAAAATGCGCGAAAGATCAGGGCCTTTTTGTGATGTTAAACTATCTGGTTTTTATCAAGCTATGCCAAGTGGCGACAATGGTATTGGTATGAAAAATATGCTCGAGCAGGTAAAACAGCGGGTACCAAAGGTACAATACGGTTATTTTAATCGCACCAAAGATAATTTTTTTCCGCAAGGTTTTGAAAGTGATTGGCCAATTCGTTAGTTGATTTGGCTGAGATTACGTTTGATGGTTGGTCTCATCTTGTTGTCTGTGTTAAGTGGTCAGCTAGTTTATGCTGAAACGCGTTATGTTTCAGATCAGTTGGTGATTACGTTACGCGAGGGGATGGGCAATCAATATAAAGTGATCAAAACATTACCTACCGATAGCCGTTTAGAGGTTCTGTCTGAACAGGGTAACTATTTATATGTTCAGGCTGAAGATGGTGTCGAAGGTTATGTTCTTAAACAATATATTTCGCGTAAAAAACCCAAAACGATGACTATCGCTCAATTAAGAGCCGAGCTGGCAACAGTGAATAAAAAAATGACGGAGTTGCAGCACGTTACGGGTGGCTCTGAAAAAGAGTTACAAACCGTCCAGACCCACTCAGCTGAGTTGAGTGAGGCGTTGAAATTGAGCGAAGAGCTACTGGAAACAACAAAAACAGAGTTGCTTGATCTACAAGTTAAGTCTGAAAATGTTGTATTAATTGATGAAGAACGGCAGCGGTTAAAAAATGACTTAAGTGCCGTACGCAATGAATTAGAGCACCTACGTCAAGAAAATCACTCGATGCTCAATGAAGCCATGATTAAGTGGTTTATTGCTGGTGGTGGCGTGATGTTTTTAGGTTGGATAGCTGGGAAGTTTTCCCGTAAAAAAAAACGGGGTCTAGGTAGCTTTTAGTCCTTTGCGACACTGGGGCGGGGAGCAGTGCCGCCTCAGTGTGCTTATAGTTGTTTTCTTTAATTGAGAGAACGGCATTTTTTACGATTGATGAACAGTGAATTGCCGTGGATCTGTTTTGCCTTTTTTTTCGCTTCACTTGCTAGCGAAGCAATCTCATGGTGGTTGCCCCAGCTCTCCTTACCATCATAGTGTATCGCACCGATTGAGAGGCTGCTGATTGCGTAGAAAACAGTTTCACCACGGCGATCAACAGCACTTACTCCATTAGTCTTTTGGTGCTCATCATCATAAAGTTCACGCACCTCCTCGGCAAAGCAATCTAAAATCACATGGCAACGTTTTTTCCAATCCTTACTTTGAAATACTACCATAAAATTTAAAATTATCGAGATCGAAATAGCAAGCAGTGAACTCTTTTTGTTCGTGCAACAGTTGCTCGATATGTTCGTTGATTGGTACGTTACCTGGTAGTAGCGTCAGTGGATTTGCATATCTCGCGTTACGAATCTGTAGTTCAGTGATCCGCTTAAGAAGATCCGTTACCATGCCGACACCGAGGTATTGATCTTGCTCAGTAATGATAAAATGGTTCCCTTGGTGGAGATTTTCGTTGTTGGTAATGATTTTGCTGAGTTTTTCGATTGGAATATCTTTGTCGATACACAACGGTGTTTGTTGCATGACCTGTTGAACTGATGAGTTGCCGCGTAGGTCACGACCATAGCGACTCGCAAGGATATTCATCACTTCATGGCGGTGGATCATTCCGCACACCTTCATGTTTTCTATTACTGGAATCGCCTGTAATTCAGGCATTCGTTCTAATAGATCTCCTACATTGTTGAGAGTTGTAGTTGGCATTGTGGTTGGTGCGGTCTTAATCAAGCTTGTTACGGTTTCTGATCTCCATTTAAGTCCCATTTCTGTTGTACTCTTCTGATTGGACATAACGATTTCTGCTGGTAGTTGTTGTGGTGGTGAAGCTGCTGGGCGGCTGAAATAATAGCCTTGACCAAGGTTTACACCTAGTGCTTGGACGATATAATATTCTTCAATTGTTTCTATCCCTTCGGCAATGGTTAAACATCCTTCGCTTAAAGCAATTTCTTGCAAAGACTGGATTAGTCTTTTTTTGTGTTTATCTCGGTTAATTGACTGGATGAAATATTTATCAAATTTCACATAATCTGGTTTCAGTTCAGACCATAATCGTAGCCCAGAATAAGCCGAACCAAGATCATCAAGGGCAATTTTAAAGCCAGCATCACGATAATGTTTTAAGGCATTATGTATTGTTTCAATATCAAGAATCGGAAAGTTTTCCGTTAACTCAATGACAACATTGCTCGGATCAATATTGTGCCGAAATAACGCCTGATGAGTAAATCCTGTTGGGAAATTTGCTTCAAGAAGTGCTTTTGGGCTAACGTTGAGAAATAATTTACCAGGAAGATTGAGTCGTGAAAAATATTCAATATTGACATCACGACACATGGTCTCTAATTCAGTCAATCGGTTTAGGTGCATTGCTGCGTTAAAGAGGTTTCCAGGTGAATGCAATGGTGAATCAGAAGGGCCTCTGACAAGGGCTTCGTAACCAATTATTTGCCCGTTGAATAAGTCTATGATCGGTTGAAACCATGTGGTTAATCGTTTATTGCGTATGATGTCATCAAACACATCTTTAACAGAGTTGGATTGCGAATCCAGTGTCGTTGCAGTGTCCATAAGGCGAAGATGCTGGGTGTCAATTCTTAGTAGTGATTCTTTATCCATGATTTTTTATCCTATAAATATCTTTGATCGGTTTTGGAGTCCTATTCAGCCTCTTATGTAAGCTATAAAAATGGTTTTATGTTTGGATTGGATGAGCCGGTGGTTAAATAAATGTTGACAATTATTTTTTGTCGAATATGCTTAGCAGCACTTGCATTAAGAGAGGCATAGGTGGTTTACACTGAATGCCCGGCAACCTGACAACCAAGGTGCCAAGCTTGTTCCTGCGTAAGCGGAATGGCAATGCGCCCCGAAAGGGGAACGTTGAAGATGATTGATTCTCTGTTGTTTTGATCTTCTGTCACACCATTCAGATTGCCTTGTATCGCTTACAGCCTCTCTTGCATTAACCCTTCATTGAGAGGATGAATTATCATGAGTAAGCATATCGAAACCCAAGTTCTTCACGCTGGTTATCAATCAGACCCAACAACATTAAGTCGTGCTGTCCCCATCTATCGTACCAGTTCGTATGAGTTTAAAAGTACTGAACACGCGGCGAACCTTTTTGCCCTAAAAGAAGCAGGCAATATCTATACCCGTTTGATGAATCCAACAACGGATGTTCTTGAGAAACGTGTTGCCGAACTTGAGGGTGGTGCAGCGGCGCTCGCATTATCTTCTGGCACCAGTGCTATTTTTTATAGCATCATTAATTTGGCTCAGCATGGCGATGAAATTATTGCTTCAAGTAATTTGTACGGTGGCAGCTATACCCAGTTTAACGATATCTTGCCGCAATTTGGCATTACGGTTAAATTCGTTGATCCTGTTGATCTAAATAATTTTACTGCTGCAATAACGGATAAGACCAAAGCTATTTTTACCGAAGTGATCGGCAACCCAAAGCTTGATATTGCCGATCTTGAAGTGTTGGCAACCATTGCTCACGCTCATGGGTTACCGCTTATTGTTGATAGTACCTTTGCAACACCATATCTGTTGCGACCTATTGACCATGGTGCTGATATTGTCATCCACTCGTTGACGAAATGGTTAGGTGGTCACGGTGCCGGTATTGGTGGAATTGTTGTTGATGCGGGTACTTTTGATTGGACCACTGGAAAGCATCCTTTACTGAGTGAACCCGACCCAAGTTATCATGGCATTCGCTATGCGACCGATTTAGGTGATCTGAATCCTGTTGCTTATATTGTAAGAATGAGATTGGTTCCTTTGCGTAATCTTGGTGCGTGTATTGCGCCTGATAATTCGTGGTTTTTCCTTCAGGGGATCGAAACCTTGCCGCTACGGATGGCTCGTCACAGTGAAAACGCATTGGCAGTTGCCCGCTATTTGGAACAGCATCCACTAATCGATTGGGTTCGTTACCCAGGCCTTGAGGGTGGCCCCACATATGATCTCGCCCAGAAGTATTTTACCCGAGGTTTTGGTGCGATGGTTGTTTTTGGTATAAAGGGTGGCGAACAGGCTGGGCGCTCGTTTATTGAAGGCCTTGAATTGTTCTCTCATCTTGCCAATGTCGGTGATGCGCGAAGCTTGGCAATTCATCCAACTTCAACCACCCATGCACAGCTGACAACTGAACAGCAAGCGGCCGGCGGAATAACGCCAGAGTTGGTCCGTCTTTCGATTGGCGTAGAGCATATTGATGATATTTTACTAGATTTAGAGCAAGCGCTAAAGGCTTGATGTCGGCTTACTTCGTGATTAGAAAAGGGTAGGGCTGGAGGTTGTGTTGTGACCATAGCCCTACATTAATTATTTATGGCTTTATCGACATATCCATCGAAAATTGTGTTGCCACAAATCTTTCCATCTTCACCGCTATTGTTTGATTTTTTGTGTCAGCGTTTTGAAAAAATACCCGACCATATTTGGCAACAACGATTTTATGATGGCAAAATTCTCGATGGGAATAGGCAGCCGTTGGCGATTGACGCGCTCTATGTGCCACAGAGCACTGTTTATTATTTTCGTGAAGTTGTCGATGAGGAAGCAGTTCCATTTTATGAGGAAATTATTTATCAAGATGACGAACTTCTGGTTGCGTGTAAGCCCCATTTTTTGCCAGTTACACCTGGTGGTCGATTCGTCAAGGAGTGCCTAGTTTATCGTCTGCGCGCCGCGACTGGGAATGATCATGTGGCACCATTGCATCGTTTAGATCGCCATACTGCGGGACTGGTGATGTTCTCGATGAACCCGAAAACTCGTTGTCACTACAATGCTTTGTTTAGTCGGAGAACAATTACCAAGAAGTATTTGGCTATGGGCCATTACTTAAAGCAGTCGGATCAGCGTACCTGGGAAGTGAACGATCGCATAGAGCAAGGTCAGCCTTGGTTCTTGCGTCATGTTGTCAGTGGTACTTCAAATGCTCACTCTACTATCCATCTTCATCAACAGCATGGGGAAAGAGCTAGTTTTGTTTTACAGCCTCATACGGGTAAAACTCATCAGTTGAGAATTCATATGAGTAATTTGGGGTTTCCCATTGTCAATGATCGTTATTACCCTACGTTGCAGCCCGAGCAAGCTGATGATTATAAACAACCACTTCAACTTATTGCCAAGCAATTGCAATTTGAGGATCCCGTTACTGGTAAAAGTCATCAATTTCAGTCGCAGCGAGAGCTGTTGTAGTGTGGTGGTGATGTTTGGATTTTGTGTGTGCAACGAGGGATTATTGTTTATCATTGATCGGTGAAAATTAGAAGTCATGTGCTTTTTTTGAAAAAGCCAACCGTCTAAGTGTTTAGACGGTTGGCTTTTCGTTGGACATGTTCTCTTATTGACTAAGAGTTTGTCGATCTCTTTTTGTTGACATTGTAGGTTCGTTTATTTGAGCCATTGGTTGTTTCTTTTGCTGAGGTTGCTTTATCTCCAGAGCGGTTTGGACGTTGATTGCTCCGCTTGTTTTGGCTAGGGCGGTTGTTCTTATTCTGTGCACTTGAACTGTTATTGCGGCCATTTTTTATTGGTTCAGCAGCAATGGTTGGGTCAGGTTCGTAGCCGTCCATCTTTTCGACAATGATTTTACGTTTAAGTAGCTTTTCAATATCGTGAAGAAGTTTTAGCTCGTCAATACATACTAACGAGATCGCTGACCCCTCGTTGCCAGCTCGACCTGTGCGACCAATTCGGTGGACATAATCTTCCGATACGTTAGGTAGCTCGTAGTTAACAACGTGGGGAAGGTGGTCGATATCGAGACCGCGCGCAGCAATGTCAGTTGCGACCAAAACTCGTACTGATCCTTTCTTGAAATCGGCTAGAGCACGAGTACGAGCACCCTGACTCTTATTGCCGTGAATCGCTGTTGCGCTAATGCCATCTTGCTCTAATTGACGAGAGAGGCGGTTAGCGCCGTGTTTTGTGCGAGTAAACACCAGCACTTGCTTCCAGTTACGTGAGCCAATAATAAAAGAGAGTAACTCACGCTTTCTTTTCTTGTCGACATGATAAACGGCTTGATCTACGGACTCTGCCGCGGTGTTTCGCCGTGCTACCTCGATTAATGTGGGCGTGTTGAGCATCCTGTCAGCTAATTTTTTAATTTCATCGGAAAAGGTAGCTGAAAAAAGAAGGTTTTGGCGCTGTTTGGGTAGTAACGCGATCACCTTACGAATGTCATGGATAAAGCCCATATCTAACATGCGATCAGCTTCATCAAGAACAAGAATTTCAACTTTGGATAAATCTAGAGTCTTTTGGCTAACATGATCCAGAAGGCGACCAGGGGTAGCAACAAGAATATCAATGCCACGGCGTAGTGTTTGGATTTGTGGGTTTATTTTAACACCGCCAAAAATGACTGCTGAACGAAGTGGAAGATATTTTCCATAAAGTTCGACACTTTCCCCAACCTGTGCGGCGAGTTCTCGAGTTGGTGTCAGAACGAGAGCTCGAACTGGACGTTTATTGTTTTCACATTTTTTTTGGCTTAAAAGCTGTAATAGCGGCAAGGTGAAACCGGCTGTTTTACCAGTACCGGTTTGAGCGCCACCTAAAACGTCAAGTCCGTTTAGGATAACTGGAATTGCTTTAGCTTGAATAGGGGTTGGTTCACTGTAGCCTTGTTTGGTTACAGCTTGAAGCAGTTCGGCCATAAGACCGAGATCGTTGAACGACATGTAGGATAAAACTCCGAAATTGAATCGGCCTACCCAGTTTTATAAATCTGGGAACGGTTTTAGGCTGGAAACATTGATTATGGTGTCTGAGGAATTGGTGATTGAACTTATCTGGGACACAAAAAAGATGCCAACCGATGGACATCACGAATTTTTAAATATATCAGTCTTTTATGACGTTGTCCAATGATTTAGCTGGTTTTCTTGGTTCATGGTGAAGAATAACGTGGCCGCTAAACTCTGCTTTGCTGCCATTACTAGAATTGGCGGAAAAGATATGTTTGCTGGTGACCATATTGAAATCGTTTTGGCTGTTGATGGCTAACTAATGGTTGTTTTCATTGGCAAAGAAGTCGAGTATTTGCATGATGTACTGTTTGTGTCCAGAATTAAGTCGGTCAACACCTTGGTATGATTTGTAAAAATTCAATCGTTGTGTTCTTGATAATACTTTACTGCCAATCTTATCAAGGCAAGCGAGGTCTTTAGTAATGCCCCGTTGACGTAACCAACTGTAGTGTTTGCGGCCCAGTGGGCAATCAAAAAAGTAGACCTGTGGTTGAGCATCGTTGCTGACCAAAATATTGCGCCATTTAAGATCCCAATGGATAAAACCTTGGTCGTGGAGGCGTTTAGTGTAATCAGCACATTGATCGGTAACGCGGTTAAGCCAGTCTGAATTGCGAAAAAGTGATGGTTTGGTCTTTGCTAAGCTTGCTAAATCAGCTGATTTTAGTTCTTCAGTGATTAACGCACCAAGGTTGAATTGTCCATATTTACAGCGTTGGCCATAAGCTACGAGACGTGGTGTTGGAATATCTAGTTGCTGGAAATAGAGTAAATTTTCCCATTCTCCCCGAATCCGACCACGACCCAAGTAGTGGCGGAGCCCTTTTCCGTTGCGATGGTAAATTTTGACATAATAGGTAGTGTTGTTAATGGATATTTTCTTTACATGACTAATAGGATCGCGAGAAATAATTTCTCCAGCTAGTTCAATCGCATGTTCTAATGTGCTAAAGGCAGAATCGTCTTGTGTTGTGCCAAGAAAATCCCAAAAACTGGTACGATTATTAGCCATTATGGGCTCCCTGTAAGTGCGTTTTGCAATGAAAAACTACCGTTTGAATTAATCTCAAAGTATGAAAATGATTGAGTGTGTTGAATTTTCTTGGTGTTGATAGATCACGTATGTTTTTCTAAGCTGTAAGCCTAAGTTTGCTCATGCTGCTGTAGCATTGAAATGAGGTAGTCGTGTATTTTAACAGTACTGCCCATTTTTAGAACTTCATCGGCAATTTGTGTTGCTCTGGCACAGGAAATATCTGATAAAAAGGCTTTTGTGCGAGGAATAAATGGAGATACCATTGAAAATTCTCGAATGCCAATACCTAACAGAACTGTAAAGCTAAGTGGGTCAGCAGCCATCTCACCACATAAGCAAACTCCTTTTCCGAGACGCTTTGCCGTGTCATTCACATATTTAATCGCTTGTAAAATGGACGGATGAAGAGGGTTGTAATATTTGTTAACTAACGGATTGTTACGGTCTGCCGCAAGCATATATTGAACAAGATCATTAGTACCAAGAGCGAAAAAATCAACCTCTTCAGCAAGGAACTTACACATTTGCACTGCGGCAGGAACCTCAATCATGACACCAATGGGGATGTTTTCTGCAAAAGGTATTTTCTCGCTACGTAAATTGTCTTCAGCTTCTTTGATCACCTCTTTGCAGGCATGAACTTCCTCAATGCCTGAAATCATAGGAAAAAGAAGTTTCACTGCGCCGTGAACACCAGCCATAATAATCGCTTCAATTTGGGTGCGAAAAATATCACGATTATCAAGTGACACGCGCACCGATCTCCATCCCATAAAGGGGTTATCTTCTGCTGGTGGTGGGAAGTAGGGCAGTGCCTTGTCACCACCAATATCTAAGGTACGAATCGTTACTGGGCCGTCAAAGCTTTCAATGATTTTACGACATAGCAGATATTGGTCGTTTCGATTTGGAAAATTGCTACGGGTCATATAGGGAAATTCAGTACGGTAGAGTCCTACTCCGTTGGCGCCGTTACGTTGAGCAATGGCAACATCGCTCAATAGGCCAATGTTGGCTCGCAACGTAATCGTCACACCATCTTTAGATATCGCTGGCCGACGACGATATTTGTTGAGTCGGTGAACTTCTTTACTGCTATCATCTTCCAAGCGACGGTACTCATCGATAATCGCTTCAGCAGGGTTAATGAATAGGCAGCCGGAGTTAGCGTCCAAGATGACATGACTGTTGTGTTTAATGGCCTTTAAAGCCCCTTTCACAGCAACTAATGCTGGGATGCCAAGCGACTTTGCCATGATAACAGCGTGGGAATTTTGTTCGCCCGCCTCGGTGACAATTCCGAGTAGTTTTTCGTGGTCAAGAATGGCCATATCGGATGGCAGAACTTCACGAGCAAAGAGAATTCCTGGACGTTTAATCTGAATTGTTTTATTTTTTTCGCCGGTAATATTGCTGAGTAGGCGGCGACCAATATCAAGTATATCCGTGGCACGTTCGCGTAAATAAGCATCATCGATCTTGGTAAATGCTTCAGTATATTGTCCGATCACTTTTTTTAGGGCGTAGGGCGCACTGTGCCCACGATTGATCTCATTCGTCATCTGATTGATAAAGCTGCGGTCTTCGAGAATCATAAGGTGGGTGTGAAAGATCGCAGCATCTTCTTCTGATAGCCGTTCAGCAACTCTCTTTTTTAGAAATAATGTCTGGATTCGTGTTTCTTCGAGTGCCGCATCTAAACGAGTAACCTCATTTTTGATGTCAATGTCGTGTTCATCGAATATGTCTGCAAGACCACATTTATCGTCGAGAACGTGAATGGCTCCCGAAATAACTCCAGGGTAAGCCACCGTGCCACGTAAGGCGATGCCGGGTAACGGTTGTTCTGTATTTTCATCGGTTGCAGTGTTGCGGGAAGGGTTTTGTTTGTTTTTAATCGAATTCAATAATTTAGCGTTGATGACAACAGCTGATATTTGAAAGCCAATTGTTGAAAGAGTACTGATCTCGGTTGGAGAGAATGCTCGCTCTTCAGCGCTTTGTAGGGTGATGACACCAATTGGAGTGCGACGATCAAAAAGTGGAATAGCAAGGAAACTGTGGAACCGCTCCTCGCCAGTTTCCTGAAAGTAAAGATAGCGTGGATGGTTTTCAGGGTCGGTGATGGAGACAGGATGGCCGTGTTCAATGGCCATTGTTGCTAATCCTTCGCCGAGCTTCATTTTAACACGACCTATGGCCCCTTGAGTTAAGCCTTCTGAGGCACGTAGCCAGAGTGTTTGTCCTGCATCGTCGAGTAAATAAATAGAGCACACTTCTGAACGCATTCGTCGGGCAACTAAAGTGACAACATTATTCAGTGTTTCATCTAAGTTGTGTGATTGAAGAATTAAGCTACTAATATCTTCGAGAGTACTGAGTCCTGAATGTACTGAAGTTTGTTCGTTCATTATAACAAATTTTCCTACGATGATTTGACACCGTTGGCTGCCAATTTATTGTGAGCTCTCCAGAAGGGTAACCTAAGAAGCGTTTAGCTCTCTTTAGGATTGATGTGATATGCAAACACCTTAAGCTGATCATTAATTGTTGTATCAGTTGCTAATCCGGAGATGATTGTGTGGATTGCTTCGCGCTCTACATCACTGTGGACATGACCATCAAGGGTGATGGTGCCTGTATTAACAGATATTTGCAGGTGATAGCCGTCGACACATTTTGACTTCATGACCTCAATCTCAATTTTTTTGCATTGGATTAAGTCTGTTAGTTTGGTTTTGCAGCGTTCACGGTTTTCGCTTAGGTTTGCTTCTGTGATCCCCTGACAGATTAATTCAACCGTTTTCTCTTCGGACAGTTTGGCAGTGTTGACGGTTAGATCATAATGAGAGGGATCGTTCCAATCGCGGTCGAAATAATATTTAATAAAACCAGCGCGTTGTTGATCGCTCTTACGTACTAGAATACGGGATAAGTCAGGATCTAACCATTCACGCTCGGCCCAACGTTCTACACGGGTCTCAAATGGAGCAATTATGCGAACTCTAAAAACGTTACTGATGTCTTCTAAGAGGTCTTGGCCGCCACGACCATATATAATCACATTGCCCTTCAGGGCATACTCAAGAACGATCTGTTCGATGCGATGGAGGTCAATTTCAAGGTGTGTATCGAGACTCTCAACAAATGCAGGAGGTTTTTCATCCGCTTTTTCAACTGCCGCTGCAGTGAGGCCGTGTTGTCCAGCAACCTTAAGAATTGCTTCGCCATCTATAAGAGTGTAACCTAGTGTATCTGCGAGATTACGCGCAACGATCTGTCCACCACTACCCATTTCGCGTGAAATTGTGATTATAGCCATCAGTGACTCCCAGCATTTGATTAAATTAAAATTGAGCTAAATTCTAGCAATTACTTATAGTGTTTACAAGATATTAGTCGTGGCCTAAGCCATTAATGAGTTTAAAGCTGCGCTGCTGTAACCGATTTGTTCAGCTGATGTCAGTGTCATTGTGCTTAATTTGAACAAATCGATAAAACCACAGTACCATAGATTATTCGTAGGTAGGCTTGTGGTCAAAATAGTGCAGGGTGTCTAAGAAGCGGATGGTGCGGCTTTTGGAACGCATAACAATGGTATGCGTTTCAGCACCACCTGAAAAATAGCGCACCCCGCGCAGCAGGTCGCCACTGGTAACGCCTGTGGCGGCAAAAAATACATCGCCTTGTGCCATCTCTTCGGCGGTGTAAATTTTATTAAAGTCAGTGATCCCCATTTTTGGTGCGCGTTGTCGTTCCTCATCGGTTGTGAAAACCAAGCGTCCCTGCATATCACCACCAAAGCATTTAACTGCTGCTGCTGCTAGAACACCTTCGGGCGCGCCCCCCATACCTAAAACCATATCAATGCCACTATTGAGAATTCCTGTAGCAACCGCTGGGGCGACATCACCATCGGAGATCAGTTTGATCCGGGCACCACACTGACGAATGTCGGCTACCGCTTCATCATGGCGAGGGCGGTCGAGTAGGACGACGGTTAAATCTTCAAGTTTGCAGTTTTTAGCTTGAGCAATCCGCTTAAGGTTGACGCTTGGTGCATCATTGATATTGATGCAACCATGCCCTGCGGGGCCGACGATGATTTTATCCATATACATATCTGGTGCATGAAGAAAACCACCTTCAGGAGCAATAGCGATTGTTGCGATGGCTCCAGGGCCACCTTTTGAACAGAGGATCGTGCCCTCCAGTGGGTCAACTGCAATATCAACTTTGCGGTATCCTTCAGAGCCTACTTTCTCGCCAATAAATAGCATTGGTGCTTCGTCCATCTCCCCTTCACCAATGACAACGGTTCCGTCAATCTGGAGTGTGCTTAATGTTTGTCTCATGGCAGTTGTGGCAGCGTCGTCAGCGGAAATTTTATCTCCTCTACCAACCCAGCGACCGCACGCTAGTGCTGCTGCTTCAGTGACTCGTGCCAGATCCAGTGCTAAGCTTCTATCCATTATTGATACTCCTGAACGGTAAAGGGTGATTTACGTCTAGTATTGCCATTTAAAGCGG
Source organism: Desulfobacteraceae bacterium 4572_35.2 (assembly GCA_002084665.1). GTDB lineage: Bacteria > Desulfobacterota > Desulfuromonadia > Desulfuromonadales > Desulfuromonadaceae > Desulfuromonas. The sequence continues at coordinate 13,491 of NBLY01000007.1, forward strand.
TGTTATGATTGCATAGATGATCAATTGAGACAATTACTAATTCCAGTCTGTACTATCTAACGTATAATAGTATCAATATGTAAAGTATAGGAGCTGAACTTTTACATGACTAACTCTATAGCAAATAACCAAAATCGTTGTGCTAACGAAGCTCTCGAAAATTTTGTCCGCCAGCAGATTTCTGAATGTGGAGGTATCCCATTTTCGGAGTTTATGCAACATTGTTTGTATCATCCGCAATATGGTTACTACATCCATTCGCGTTCGCGGATTGGTTCACAAGGCGATTTTTTTACCTCATCTTCTGTTCATCGCTTGTTCGGTGGCTTAATCTCGTGTCAACTCAAGCAGATGTGGCAACTGCTTGGATCGACAGATTTTACCGTGGTCGAGCAAGGAGCGGGAGAGGGGCATCTTGCAGCTGATATTTTAGATGCTTTGCTCGCTGATGAACCAGAGTTTTATCAATCGCTACGCTATTGTATCGTTGAGATCAGTCCAGATAATCGCCAACGGCAAGCCGAGACATTATCTACCCATAAAGAGCGCGTTGAGTGGTGTTGTTTTGATGAGCTTAACGCTATTCAGGGTTGTTTTTTGAGTAATGAACTGATCGATGCTTTTGCGGTTGCTGTGGTTGAAAAGCATGATACTCGTCTCCAAGAGGTTTTTATTGTTGAGAAGAACGGAGTGTTGTGTGAAGAACTTAGATCACCTAGCCGTCCTGAGATTCAGCAGCATTTCGCTGATTTAGGCGTGGAACCTGTCGAGGGTAATAGGGCCGAGGTGTGTCTGGAAGCCGCTCAGTGGATGACCGCAGTGTCAGAAAAATTAGAGCGAGGGTTTGTGATGACCATCGATTATGGTTATCCTGCTGCAGAGTTATATGCGCCGTTTCGTCGTCAGGGAACTCTGATGTGCTATCATCAACACGTGGCGAACGACAATCCATATCAAAATATTGGTTGCCAAGATATTACCGCTCATGTTGACTTTACCCTGTTGCAACAATGTGGTGAGAATGGAGGTCTGGCAACCTTATACTTTGCTGAGCAATATCGTTTTTTGATTGGGTTGGGGTTTGTTGAGGAGATCGTGCGTTTACAACGGCAGGAACAAGATGAAAAGAAAGCTTTAGCTTTACGGATGACATTGAAAAATCTGATAATGCCAGACGGTGGTATGGGGGAGATTTTTAAAGTATTGATACAGGGTAAAGGAGTTGGGACGCCTCAGTTGGCGTGCTCAAGATCGTTACGTGACATACCGATTGAAGCATTTGCTGGACTATAGATGACACACTAAAACAGATAGGAGATGAGATGTTAAAAGAACAAATTGAAGCGGTATTAGATGAAGTTCGTCCGACATTATTAGCCGATGGTGGCAATGTTGAATTGGTTGATGTGACAGATGATGGTGTTGTTAGCGTTAAGTTGGTGGGTGCATGTAGTACCTGTCCCATGGCAACTGTCACCCTGAAAATGGGGATTGAACGGGCGCTGATGGATAAGATCCCATCCGTTACTGAGGTTGTCCAAGTTCGTTAACGCTGACTAGTTTATGTGAAAAAGGGGCCGTTGATTGGCCCCTTTTTAGTGTGTAGGAATCCGAACGCTCTCCTACCGCAATCTTTTTAAAATCACATTGAAGACTGTAGGGTGGTAGAGAAGAGACATGTGGCCACAAGGTGTTACGGAGATATTCTCGGCATTTGGGTGTTGTCCGCTCTTTGCGGGTAAGACAAGATTATCCGTGTTGCTGTAAAGTGAGGTGAACGGTATCTTTTCAGGCCATGGTGCTCGATTGAGTTGATTGAGTAACGCGTTGCGCGGAGTCAGAACAAGTGCAAGTGCTGTTATTGAAAGTGACGTTAGTTTTGAACCGAAATGGGGGGTGCCGAGTGTGAAACATTGTTCAACATGAAAGGCTCCGCCACGCCGCTGAATATAGTTGCGCGCGATAATGCCGCCAAAAGAGTGACCGATAAGGGTAACCCGTTGAATTTTTTTTGTTTGCCGTAATTGTGAAATTATTTGATCTAGTTGCTCAGTCAGGGACTCAAGGTCTTTCCATGGTGGCATGGTTAAGTTGATGACGCGGTGTCCGTGCAGCGCAAGTCGAAACTGGAGCCAGTAGAGGCAGGCCCGATTCTGGTATAGTCCGTGAAGTAAGATGATTGTCTGGTGTGGTCGTTTGTGGAAACATAGTGTCGACACGGGGATCCAGCCGATTGGATAAAGAATCCAGGATATAAAGAAGGAAAGAGATTCGCTGCTTAAGAGTAGTAAGGCACGACCTACTCGCGCCGATCTGAAGCGGATTTTGATAAGTTTTGGTCGTGAATTTGCGAGTTCGTACCAATAGAAAAGATAACTAAGCATCACTATACTGCTGGACAGTAAAACAGTGAGCAGGATGCTTGTAAGTATTATAGAGAAAATAATGTCGGCAGGAAAATGCATGAAGTAAGTTTACATTAATGCAGTCTGGGCGTCAAATTACTTTAATTTCTTCTGAGGTGGAGCGATGGTGACATGGTTGGATGAATTTTCCACCTATCTAAATATTGAAAGAAATATGTCACCGCACACTTGTCGTGCTTACCTGCGCGATGTTAACGCATTTATTGCTTTTTTAATCCCTGAAGATAGCGATAGCGATGTTGAGCAGGCTATAACGGCGGTTGATAAGTTATGTTTTCGGCGGTGGATGGCCGAGCTGATGACGGAGCGTAAAAAAATAACAGTTGCGCGTAAGTTAGCTTCACTACGTTGTTTTTTTATTTACTTGACTCGCCAAAACTATTTGCCGTCTAATCCATTAGAGACCCTTTCGTCACCACGCTATGAACACTATTTGCCAACTACGCTTGACATCGATGATCTCTATCATCTACTCGATCATCAAATTGAAAATACCCCTAAAAATCTTCGTGACCGAGCTATTTTTGAACTCATTTATTCAAGTGGATTGCGAGTGAGTGAATTGGTTGGCTTGAATGTTGCCGATCTTCAGGTTGGTCAACAGGTTGTTCGTGTTCTTGGCAAGGGGGGTAAGGCTAGGATTGTCCCTGTCGGCAGTAGGGCATTAGCGCGTGTTGCAGAATACTTGGATCACCGTCGTTGCTATGATTGTGACGATCCGCTTTTCGTAAATCGAAGTTCAGGACGGTTAAGTCCCCGTACTGTGCAACGTAATTTAAAGCAGCAACTATTACAAGCGGGTTTGCCAGCCTCAATTACTCCGCATTCTCTACGTCACAGCTTTGCGACCCACCTTCTTGGTGGCGGCGCTGATTTACGGGCTATTCAAGAGATGCTTGGTCATAGCTCATTATCGTCAACTCAAAAGTACACCCATGTGAGTGTTGAACAGGTGATGGGGGTTTATGATAAAGCTCACCCGCGAAGCCGAAAAAAAGATAAATAAAAAGCCCTGCTGGAATGCCAGCAGGGCTTTTTTGTACCGCTTACAAAAACAAACTAGTCTTCACAAAGATCGATTTTGATGTCCCAGTTTTTGATTAACATGGTGCCGTTTTCTGCCAAGTTCTGTTGCATCTTGAAGCAGCGGTCAAACAGTTGCGGCTCATGACCAACACCTTTTTCGATACATACTTTTGTGGCCAGCCAACACCTTTTTCGATACATACTTTTGTGGCCAGATCCAAGTACTCTTGCATGATTGGCTTGTATGAAGGATGCACGCACTTGTCGATGATTTTTTGTGCGCGATCTTTTGGTGCTAAGCCACGTAAGTCAGCAAGGCCCTGCTCGGTAACCAACACGTCAAGATCGTGCTCAGTGTGGTCGATGTGTGGCGCTTTAGGCACGACACAAGTGATACCGATTGGATCGGTTTTACTTGGGCGAGTTGAAGGTGATGTTCATGGCGATACAACCCAACCGACGGATTGGCTCAGGAGCATTGGATACGGATAGTGGGCGCATGATCACTTTATCCGCATACTTATCCCAGTTGGCGAAGAAACGTGGGAAACCTTCTTCTTCAGACAGAGACAGAGAACATGCTGATGCATATTCAAGTTTGCCTGAATCAAGGAAATCAAGCATGGTATCCTGAAGAACCTCAGTAAATACAGTTAGGTTTTTGAACGGACCGTTTGCTAAGCCGCCAACAACTGCATTAGCGATTGAACCAACACCAGATTGAAGTGGCAGGAGGTTTTCAGGTAAGCGACCTGCGGCAACTTCTTCAGAGAAGAAATTCATGATGTGACCAGCAATCGCTTCAGATGTGTCATCAGCACCAGCAAATGCACGACCTTTATCACGCAGGTTTGATTCAACAACTGCAATGATCTTATCTGAATCACATGGGAAAGATGTCGTGCCGATTCTGTCGTCAGCCTTGTTGATCAGCATTGGCTCGCGGTTTGGTGGAGTGAGAGGGGTCAAGCAGTCATGTAGACCTTCAAACGATGGCTGACCAGTGTTGACCTCGATGATGATTTTGTCAGCGATCATCAGAATCTCGCCGATAACACCACATGATGATGTTGGAACAAGGCCACCATCTTCAGTGATGGCGGAAACTTCGATGATGGCGATATCAATCTTAGGAGTGTAGAAACCATAGCCAAGGTCTTGAGCAAATAATGAGAGGTGTTTGTCGCCCATACGGATCTTGCCCGTATTGATCCCCTTGGCGATGTTCTTGCCTGTTTGGTAAGGCCAGCGACGATCAATCATGTCAAGAGTTGCCCAGCGATCTTCAGTTTCAGCACCAACGGAAGCACCGATGAAGAGGTTGAACTTCAGCTTGCCTTGCAGATTGTTTTTTTCAACATGATCTGCTAGAGCAATGGGAACCATCTTTGGGTATCCAGCAGGGGTAAAGCCAGACCAGCCGAGATCCATTCCTGATTCGAAGAACTTTACACAATCCTCCGCAGTCATAACCTTATCTAGCAATGATTTCTTACGAACACGACTTTCTAAAGAACCGAATTCTGACATTAACTTTCCTCCTTGCAATCAAATAATGAAATGAGTGGTGCTCCAAAATAACAAAACCAGATACAGTGACGATTATTCAAGTTGAGTTGGTCGAGTAAATTCAATCAAATAATGTATAGACTGTAAATAGAATAGCGTTATAGGGTTCTTGTATAGTATGAGGTGGTGTTTTAGTCAAGTGAAAAACTTGGTTATTTTTTTCCAATTTAGAGTGGTTTGGTGTGGGTTTATTGAGGTGGTAAATATGGTTATTTTTGCATAACGTATTGATGCTGCTGCGTAAATATTGTATAGAGGGGATGGGTATTGTTTGGATTGTTTTATGTGAGTGCTTGTTGAATATTAGGTTAGCGTAAAGAATAATAGGTATGGTGTTCTATTATTGAAGTGATTTCTTTTTTATTGTTGTGGTAAATAATCACAGATGCTGTTTCTTTTGTGCAGTATTCTAATAAAAAAAGCTCTACTGATTTCTCAGTAGAGCTTTTTTGTCGAGTGATTTTAGGTGTTATTTAGTCTTCGCAAAGGTCGACTTTAATATCCCAGTTTTTGATCAACATGGTGCCGTTTTCTGCCAAGTTCTGTTGCATCTTGAAGCAGCGGTCAAACAGTTGCGGCTCATGACCAACACCTTTTTCGATACATACTTTTGTGGCCAGTACATACTTTTGTGGCCAGATCCAAGTACTCTTGCATGATTGGCTTGTATGAAGGGTGCACGCACTTGTCGATGATTTTTTGTGCGCGTTCTTTTGGAGCTAAACCACGTAAGTCAGCGAGCCCTTGCTCAGTAACCAACACATCAAGGTCATGCTCAGTGTGGTCGATGTGTGGCGCTTTAGGAACAACGCAAGTGATGCCGATTGGATCAGTCTTGCTCGGCCGAGTTGAAGGTGAGTGCATAATCTTCAGGTAACCATTACGTAAGAAGTCACCAGAACCACCAAGACCGTTGATCATACGAGTACCACCAACGAGAGTTGAGTTGGCGTGAGCGTACATGTCAAATTCAACAGGGGTGTTCATGGCAATGCAACCTAACCGACGAATGGGCTCAGGTGCGTTAGCGATTGATAGTGGGCGTAGAACGATTTTATCTGCATACTTATCCCAGTTGTCTAAGAAACGTGGGAAGCCTGGTGTTTCAGACAGAGAAAGTGAGCAAGAGGAGGCAGCATCCAATTTGCCTGAATCAAAGAGATCCAACATGGTGTCTTGAAGGACTTCAGTGTAAACAGTAAGATTAGAGAAAGGCCCTTTCGCTAGCCCACCAACGACAGCGTTAGCTATAGAACCAACACCTGATTGAAGAGGGAGAAGATTCTCTGGTAGGCGACCTGCTTTAACTTCGGCAGCGAAGAAATCCATAATGTGGCCAGCGATAGCGACTGATGTTTCGTCAGCACCAGCAAACGCCCGACCTTTGTCGCGGTATTTAGATTCAACAACTGCGATAACTTTTTCAGGATCACAGGCGAAAGACTCTGTACCAATACGATCACTTGATTTATTGATCAGCATAGGTTGACGGTTTGGTGGGGTAAGTGGAACATAGCAGTCATGCATGCCACGGAATGAAGGCTGTCCGGTATTTACCTCAATGATGACTTTATCAGCAATCATCAAAATTTCGCCAATAACACCACAAGAAGAAGTCGGTACTAGAGAACCATCTTCTAGGATCTCTGAAACTTCAATGATGGCAATGTCAATTTGAGGGGTATAGAAACCGTAACCTAGATCTTGAGCAAACAGAGAAAGGTGTTTGTCGCCCATACGGATCTTGCCTGTATTGATCGCTTTAGCGATGTTCTTACCTGTTTGGTAGGGCCAGCGACGATCGATCATGTCAAGAGTTGCCCAGCGGTCCTCTGTCTCAGCACCAACAGAAGCACCTATGAACAGGTTGAATTTTAGTTGACCTTGGAGGTTGTTTTTCTCAACGTGATCAGCAAGCGCGATGGTTACCGCTTTTGGGTAGCCAGCGGGGGTGAAGCCAGACCAACCGAGGTCCATACCGTTTTTGAAAAATTTGATGCAATCCTCTGCGGACATAACTTTGTCCATCATTGACTTGCGATGAACACGACTTTCTAACGTACCGAATTCAGACATGTAAAAATTCCTCCTTGAATAAAATTAAAAAAACCCATTAAGCCGAGTAGTCAAGTTGTCGACTGGGCGAACTAAGAAAATTTAAAATGTACTTTTTGCATTTATGAGCCGGTCTTTAACAGATGGCGAACTTTAGAACATTTTTGTATACGGCGTTATTTTTAGTATACTTATATGGCTATGTCAAACGAAATATGGGAGATCCTGAGATGGAGGGTTTGTTGTTGTTTTTGAGGTATGTTTGAAGTTTTTTTTGGCAAGTAGTTGAAATATGAGCTATTTATTTGTAAATTTTTTTGAGGAATAAGTTCAGTTGTCAAGGATATTTTTATGGTTTAAGTGTAATGAGGCGGTTTTGTTTTTAATGAGCTAGGTGTTGATTGAGGGGAGTGTTGTATTGAAGTTTGGGGGGGGGGGCAATTTTTGAAAGAATAAAAGCCCATTCTCTTTCGAGAATGGGCTTCATGTAATATTTATGTGGATTGTTATTGGAGATCAGCAGAAACTGGCGAGGCAATTAGTTGTTATAGCTTGAACTTGCGGCGTAACTTTGTTGATTCCTTATTTAATTTTTCATCGTTGTAGCGTGTTACATCATCAAAAAGAGTGATTGCTTTTTCAGTGTCACCTTTATGATAATATGCCTGCGCTAGATAAAACTGAACATGACCCATATCATAAAATTCAGGATAATCGGTACGTAGTTTCTCAAGGCGGCTAATTGCCGCTTGGTAGCGTTTGGTTTTGAGATAAAAATGGCCGACATAAATTTCATTTTCAGCTAAGCGACTACGACATTGTAAGATTAAATTGTCGAGTTCCTGCGGATTAACTTTGCTGGGGAAATTCTTTTGCAACTGCTCAAATGTTGTCAGGGCATTGCGTGTGGCCGTTTGATCACGGTCCGCTGCAAGAATTTGGTTAAAGTGGGCTTTTCCTAAACGTAATAAAATATCGCTTTTACGAACACTTGCAGGGTGTTGTTTCAGAAAATCTTCGTATGAAGCGATTGCCTCAATGTAGAGTTCGTCTGCCAGTTGAGCGTCGGCAATCTTCAGTTCCGATAAAGCGGTTAGCTCTGGAGATGTAAAACTATCGCGAACGCGTTGCCAATGTTCAATGGCTTCCGTGTATTCCTCGTCTTCAAAAGCCATTTCACCTTGTTGGAAATAATATAAGGCATCTTTCGCGACGGGTTGCACAGGTGTTTTAGAGGCACAGGCACTGAGTAAAAGGGCGACTATGCATAAAATGATACAGTGTCTCATAGTGTAATTTATCCTGTTAAAGAACGATGATGAGTAAAAAAACTAAAAACCATTCTAAAACATGCCGCTAGAGTACTCAAGGTTATTTTCTTCTGAATGGCACGTTTCAATTAATTGGTCTTTTAATTTCTCTAAAGCTCTTTTCTCTAGTTGGCGAACCCGCTCTTTACTTATTTCAAAATGGTCAGCCAATTGTTGCAATGTCATTGAATCTTCATCTAGTAATCGCTTTGTTATGATGTACTGTTCGCGCTCATTGAGCGATGAGAGTGCTAGGTTGATTGATTGGCTGCGTAATTGATTCGACTCAAAAGTGATAAGGCTTTGTTCTTGGTCACAACGTTGATCAGCTAAATTATCAATATGGCTGGTGTCACTATCAGGCGATAGCGTCATATCGAGAGAACTATCTCTTCCGCCCATACGCACACTCATCTCTTCCACGGCTCGGCAGCTTACATTTAATTGTTTGGCAATTTCACTAGTGTCGTCGCTATGCTGATCAGAGCTAGCTAGTTGCTTTATGGCGTCTCGTGTTTGGCGCAACTTAAAGAACAGTTTCTTTTGTGCTTGCGTAGTGCCGATTTTAACCAACGACCAACTGTTCATAATATAGTTGTGTATGTAGGCACGAATCCACCACACCGCATAGCTAATTAAACGAATATTTCTCGCTGGATCAAATTTTCTGATGGCCATCATCAAGCCAATATTACCCTCTTGAATTAAGTCGATTAATTTCAAACCGTAGGCGCGGTATTCGTATGCAACCTTGACGACAAAACGCAAATTAGCACAGGTTAGTCGATGCGCTGCATCAAGGTCGTTATTGTTTTTGTACTGCCGCGCAAGTTGCGCTTCAGTTTCTCGGTCCAGCGGTTCAAAATGATTAATCTGAGACATGTATTGTTCAAACGAATCTATAGCAACAGGTAGATGATTCATTGATAGCACCCTCCTCAAAGTGGTGTGAGTATGATAGTACTATTTTAGCACTCGTTGACGCAGAGTGCCAATAGAATTTTAACCACTTGAAGCCATTAGTATTTATTGGCTTTGTTGGGTGGACATAACGGTTGCAGCTGAACTTCTTTGGCAGGGGATGACCAGTGAGATGATTTGACCACGCCGAGCAATAAGGACGTTTTTTTGGTTAATCGTAGGTTGAAACTCAGCCGTCCCCTGACAGCTTATCTTGTAGCGAGCGTTATAATCAAGGGCAGGGATAAACGCCGGGATCAGGTAGTCGATATCATCTAATGTGCAGGAGATTGCATCGTATAGATTTGGTTCAGCTTCATCTCGTTGTTGGTTTTTGTTGAGGTCGAGAAAGGCTTCAATTACCAGTGTGCCGCGCTCAGTAGAGATAGCAGGCGCTTTATCCAAAATTATATTAAGGATGTTTCCTTTTTTTTCAAGGGGCATGGCATCGCTTCGTGAAAAAGATTCTTCCGTTTCCTGTTGATTTAACTGAGCGTTCTCAGGTGCTGCGCTGCTAACGGTTGGAATAAATAGTGCGACGCAGAAGACGGTTATCCAGAGGTTTTGCACAGCCTTCTGGGCTCCAGCCTTCGCGGGAGAGACGATTTTTGATTTTGGTGGAAGATCAGTGCTGATCAGGTTGTTCCATGCTAAGTGGCTATTTTAAAAAGTTGGCTCTCTTCGTTTTTGTGTATATTGTCGGTCGTATTACTGAGCTGAACTTTCATCAATCAGTTGCTGTAGGTGGTTGACATAGATATCTGCCCAAGCTGGATTTTCTCCTAAGCCTTTGAGCACGGGGGTGACATTGATGCCCATCTGTTCAAATTGGGTTTTCCAGGAGTCTTCTTCATCACCGGCCATATCGTTGCTGGCATGGTCTCCGGCGACGATCATCAGCGGCTTGAGCATAACCTTGGCAATGTGCTGCTCTTTTAGCTTCTCTTTAACAACTTCCGGGGAGGGGAAGCCTTCAACAACACCGATAAAGATTGGTACGTCAGGATACATTGCACGCATTGTGTGTTGCAACTCGACATAGCTGCCGGTACTGAAGTATTCATTGCCATGGCCCATGTATACCAGTGCCTGATTATTTTTACCTGCCAAGGCGACATCGCTGGCTAAGGCTTTGGCCGCTTGGTGAATATCCTCATAGTATGGGAACAGATCGCCGGGGGCACCCAGTGCTGGGCGACCAATGGCTAGGGTTTTAAATGGCATAAAGCGTTCTTTAATAGTTCCGATGCTGTTGAGTCCTGTTACGTAAGCATTCAAATCCTGAAATTCTTCGCCAGCAAAAATATGGGTCGGTTGCACATAGATGGTGCGGTAACCAGCATCCTGTAGGTTGGCAATAGTGGCTAATGGCCCTTGAACGTACAGAATTTGCTTAGCGATTTCGGGGTGGGCTTTTTGGAACGCCCTATCTGTCTGACGTTCATGCCAAATTTTACGAATGATATTTGAGGTGAAAGCCAATTCCACCTTGGCTTCGGGGAAGGCCTTTTGCACCTTGGTTTGAATATTGGTGAGAGACTGTAGTGCTGCGGGGTAGCTGGTGCCAAAGCTGGCTAGAACAATTGCGGTTTTATCCTGAGCTGATGCACTCAAGGCGCAGCCGAGCAGTAACAGGGTAGAGAGAAGAATCGCCCAAATCTTTTTCATTGTGTCACTCCTTGTGTTCGTTAAAATTCGTATGCTAGTTGTGCGGTGAGCGACTTGCTGTTATTGTCACTGCCACCGTCGTGTTCGTCATAGTCTTTGTCGTAGGCGTATTCTAGGGTCAAAGCAGTATCCACAAACAGGCTGATCCCAACACTGGCCATGAACCGTTGTTCTGGTAGGTCGGTAAGTCCAAGATCTTCGCTGCCTTGCCATGCCAATGCAAAGGCTGTTTCGTGACCCATCAGTTCAACGACAACAGCTCCTTCAAGGTTGAAGGTGTAAGGATTGATCTTCTTATTTTCACTAATCTCCAGATCTTCTAGGGCGGCAATATACTCACCAATTAGGGTGAAGTTACTGATACTGAGAACGCCTTGAACGCCAAAACCGGGGATATAGTCATCTGTGGCAGCCTCACCAAATTCTTCATCAGCTAACAGATCGGAGTCGAACAGTGAACTGGTGTAGCTGGTGTCAACGGTTACATTCCAACTCTCTTTTGTGAAACTGTAACCTACGTGAGCGCCATATTGCTCAATGGTGCTGGAATCGTCCTCGTCACTAAGTTTGTCCCCTTCGCTGGTGTCACCGTTAAAGGCGTAGATAGCGCTGTGCCAATTTTCTGATTTGTAGCCAATTTGAACGGCGCTCTCTTGAGTTTCAGCCATTTCAAGGGTTAGTGGATCAGAGATCATGAAGGTGGCGAAGTTACCAAAGGGGACATACATCCGACCGGCATTGAGGTAGAAGGGGGTTTTTTCGCTATTGCCTATGGTAATAAACGCCTCGTCGATCACCACATCGTCATCATCACCCTCTTCGTAGAGAAACAGTACATGGCCCTGAACCCATGGGTGGGCCTGAGCATCAATGGCTAGCTCAACGGTGGCCAGTTCTAGGTCACTGCTGCTATTGCCGTCGAAGTCTTTAGTGTGGTTGGCTTCCACTTCAACCACGCCGCTAAGGGTGAGGCTGCGGACTACGTCGTCAACAATCTGATGCTGTTCCCCTTTACTGACAGTGGGTTTATTGATGGAGTGAGGTCCGTCGGTTTGAATTGTAGCAAGACGTTGAGCGAGTAATTCATCAACTTTCTGCTCAATCAGGCGTTGCATCTCTGCGCTGAGTTGTGGTGACCCATTTTCGCTGGCCAGAGCAGGCATGGTGCTTAGTAGTAGAAGTGCTGCAAAAAGTAGGGCGGTGATTCGTTGGTAGCGCATTGTTATCCTCGCGAGGGTGCTGGCTGCAAAAGCAGCGAATAAAAAATCCCCGCAATACCGTGTGAAGGGTTTGCGGGGATGCCGTTTTTCATCCACTTATTTACGAGCAATGTTGCCAAGCCGCGATGTTTTTATTGTGATGAGAAAACATATAGCGAAAAGTAAAGACAGTCCTTAATCCACGAAGGATGATCTATTTGGCAAACATCATCAAGCAGGTCTTCTGGTTTCCAGGTCAATCTACTAATCACACCTTCCCACTCAGTATTGTCCAAAGCAGTGGTTGTTGTAATGTTCGTCACTGGTTACAGCGGCGGGACCACGACGGATTTACACCGTCTTCCCTTTGTTGGCCATTATTAATTTGGACAACAGCCTTTTATGGCACTTGATTAACTAATGATATAGCGCACCGAGTTGTTAAGGGTCAATAGCTATTTATTGTTGGCTTGAATTTAACGAATGAAGGTTGCTTTATCAGGAAGCCAGTGGATGTGTATGACAGAAGGGGGGGGGCGTTGATTGAGATATTGGACAATGGGATTTATATCGTTATAGTTAATGTTATGAATGGGTTGTGGTGTCACAACAGCTCTTTATCTATTAGCTCTTGTATATAACATAACACTCTCTATTTGGTGGAGGCGTACTTATGAAAAACCTGAGTTTGGCGAAGAAATTAAGTCTATCCTTTGGTGTTGTTGTCGCCATCTTACTGGTGATTGTAGGATTGGCGATTAGTCATCTTAATCGCGCCGAAGTAGATATGGATCTGTTGGTAGACGTGTACAGCGCAGCCGATGAAGTGGCCATGGAATTGCGGATCAACTTGTTAACCGCCCGTCGCTACGAAAAAGACTTCATCACCCGACAGGAGGAAAAATATCGTCAGCGTCATGCCGATACTATGAACTTGATGCATGACAACCTCAAACAACTGGAGCAACTGGCCGCTCAGGCACAACTCGATCGTTCTCAATTGAATAGTATTAATCTGGCTGTGACTGCTTATCAGAATGGTTTTGCTAATATTGTTGAGCAGATCATCCTGCAGGGTGATAAGGATAGCGGTATTCGTGGTGGCTTGCGACGCAATGCCCATCAGTTGGAAGGAGTTATTCTCGAAAGTGGCGATGATAAGTTGATGGTGGATTATTTATGGTTGCGTCGTCATGAAAAGGATTTTCTTCTGCGTGAGGATCCAAAATACATTGCTACCGCTGGAAAAGATGTTGAGTGCCTTCTCTTGCGACTTGACCAGTTAGCTTTAAGCCCGCAACAGAGTATGATTTTAGCTGATAATGCCACAGCTTATTTTGCCGGACTTCAACAGTTGGCTGCCAGTATTGTTACCATTAAGCAGCAGTATCCAAATATGCGTCAGGCGGCTCATGATATCGAAACTGGCACCGGTCAACTTGAAGATACGGTGGTTCAACATGTTAACCAGCAGGTGCTGGGAGCCAGACAGGCGGCCCAGAAAACGAAAACCACATTTTATATTTTGGGTGTGATCGCATTGTTGTGCAGCGTTTTTGCGGCATGGGCTGCTATCCGTTCCGTCACTGGTCCGGTGAATAAGATCATGCTGGTGATGCAACAGTTGACTATGGGTCGTTTGGGTAGCCGTACCCAGATCACCAGTCGCGATGAGCTTGGTTTGTTAGCGCAGGATATTGATGCCTTTGCCGATACGTTGGAAAATGACGTTGTTGCCCCGTTGCAGCAGTTGGCTAATGGTGATCTTACTTTTGAGGTGCGCCCCAGAGATGGGCAGGACGTGGTGCGTGGGGCACTGAAGAAAGCCGGTGAAGACCTTAATGCCATTATGGAACAAATTCTCGTAGCCTGTGATCAAATTGCCACCGGCTCCGGCGAGGTTTCCGACTCCAGTCAGTCCCTTTCTCAAGGTGCAACAGAATCGGCCAGCTCGTTGGAGGAAATTGCTGCTTCAATGAATGAGATGGCGGCACAGACAACGCTTAATGCCGAGAATGCAGTGCAGGCATCCAAACTTTCTGATGAGTCAAAGTTCTCAGCTGAGCGGGGTAACTCGCAGATGACGCAGATGATTGCGGCGATGGGTGAGATCAACGAGTCTGGGCAGAATATTTCAAAGATTATTAAGGTGATCGATGAAATTGCTTTTCAGACTAATCTTCTGGCCCTCAATGCGGCCGTCGAAGCTGCACGGGCCGGTCAACACGGTAAAGGTTTTGCTGTGGTTGCTGAGGAGGTTCGCAATCTGGCAGCGCGTAGTGCCAAGGCTGCCAGTGAAACAGCTGTTTTAATCGAAGGTTCGGTAACCAAAACTTCTAATGGTGCTGAGATTGCTGACAAGACCGCCGCCGGACTGGAGGAGATTGTTGCTGGCATAACTAAGGTTTCTGATCTGGTTGGCGAGATTTCAGTTGCCAGTAATGAACAGGCACAGGGGATCACTCAAGTGAACGTAGGCTTAGGGCAGATTGATCAGGTAACTCAGCAGAATACCGCCAGTGCCGAAGAGGGCGCAGCCGCGAGCGAGGAACTATCGAGTCAGGCGGAGCAATTACGTCAAATGCTTGGTCGCTTTAAATTGAAAGAACATGCTGGGCAGCGATCACAATTGGTGGCTCCACTGGTATCACCTGAACCTTATTCAACACCTGCACCTTCGACGGCACCTGCTGGTTCTGGTTGGGGCGGTGGTTCTGACGCTGAACCGATGAAGATTGCTCTGGATGATGATGAATTTGGTAAGTTTTAGTTGTTAAGCAACGTGTAGATGAACAAAAAAACGACCCTGACCGCTTATGGTTTAGGGTCGTTTTTTTGTAACGATCTGCAAAAAATACGGGATAATGCACCGCTTGTGCATAATGTCACCAATTTTGTTGTAATGAATAATACTGCCAACGCGTTGCTCGCTATCGGTGCTTCACCAGTCATGGCCCATGCTGCTGAAGAGGTGGCAGAAATGTCAGCACTTTCTTCGGCACTGGTAATCAATATTGGAACCCTCAGTCGGGAGTGGGTTGATGCCATGGCGCTGGCGATGACAGCAGCGAAAGACAAGGGGATTCCGATTATTTTCGACCCAGTTGGTATCGGTGCAACGGTTTTTCGAACCCAGAGTTGCCTCACCTTGATTGATCAGATTTCTCCGACTGTGATCAGAGGCAACGCCTCCGAAATTATGGCTCTGAATGGAAATAGCGTGCAGACCAAAGGTGTCGATAGCTCAGCGGCAGCAAGTGACGCTGAAAGTGCTGCTCTCGCTCTAGCACAGAAATATGCTTGCGTGGTTACTGTTAGTGGCGCTGTTGACCTGATCACAGATGGTAACAATAAATTTCAAGTTCGTAACGGAAACCCGATGATGCCGAAGGTTACTGGTCTAGGTTGTACAGCTACGGCACTGGTTGGGGCCTTTTGTGCGGTCAATGATAATGCTCTTGCTGCTACAACACATGCTATGACAGTCATGGGTATTTGTGGTGAAATTGCTGCGGGAAAGTCTGCTGGGCCGGGAACTCTACAGGTTCACCTCATTGATGCATTTTACAACCTAACTAATGAACAGATTGCTTCGCACTGGGCGCGAAAAGGAATGTGCAACCAGAGAATTCGTCGAGTTTGGCCGTGCCATTATGGCAGTGTTGAAACCTACAGCGATTCCACTTCTTATCAATGACCGAATTGATGTCGCCTTGGCTGTTGGTGCTGACGGTGTTCATATTGGTCAGAGTGATATGCCTTATGTCGATGCGCGTCGATTATTGGGGCCTGATGCAATTATCGGTCTTTCCGTTGAGTCCGAGGCCCATGCTCTTGAAGCTGAAGGTTTGGATATCGATTATCTGGGATTAAGTCCTGTATTCGTAACTCCGACCAAGAGTGAACTGAAGCAACAACTCGGGCTTGAAGGTGTCGGTAAAATTCGTCAGATATCTCGCCATCGACTCGTGGCGATTGGTGGTCTCCATAGCGGTAATATTCCGAGTGTTCTTAAGGCGGGGGCTGATGGTGTCGCGGTAGTTTCTGCTATTTGTTCGGCCGTTGATCCACTTCAGGCAGCTCGGCAATTAAGTAAGCTACACATAGTTTAAGCAAGGTAAATAAGGCCGATTTGGAATATCCGAATCGGCCTTGTTCGTTAGGCGAGCAGGCTGTTGATGAGATAGTCTCCCCTCGTTTCTAAATCGGCATCAAAGTGTCATGATGGTCAACTGGTATTTCCATCAACACGAAATCGAGAGGAGACCACGACGAATATTACTACCGTTGGCCTGAATTTAGCAAAAAATGTTTTTCACGTTGTATGTTTCTATAATCATGGCAAAGAGATGAAAAAACGTATGTTGCGTTGCAATCAAGTCGCTAAGTTCTTTGTCAATATGCCACCATGCCGCGTTAGCATGGAAGCATGCGCCAGTTCCACAACGATGCACGCGCCATTGCTGCCGCATCCTGCCGCCCATCAATGCCATTTGTTGCCATCAAAACAGTAGAACAGCAAGACATGCAGGCTCTTCATAGAGTTCGCTCAAAATGTGTCAAAAGTCGCACTG
>NBLY01000079.1 GCA_002084665.1 Desulfobacteraceae bacterium 4572_35.2
TAAGTGGCCATGTTTATCGTTAACCAATTTGAAAAAATCCAAGTCGATAAAAACCAACGCCAAGTTTGAGCTGAAACGTTCGGCGCGACTGATCTCTATATCGAGCAGATCGTCTAGGTAGCGGGCATTGTAGAGGCCAGTTAGATCATCGGTGATCACTAATTCTCTAACGCGGCTAAAGTTTCGCGCATTAGAAATGCCGATGGCGATATAATCAGCAATCGCCGATAGCAGGGCGAGGTCACTATCGGTAAATGGATCATCACCGTTGCCATTGACGAGCTGCATGACACCGAGAAGATGATTTTGGATTTGAACAGGAACGCACACCATTGAACTGGTTTTAAAACCGATCAATTGGTCAACGTGATCACTGAATCGCGGATCTACACTGACATCTGCAACATGGATGGCTTGGCGTTGATTGGCCACCCAGCCGGCAATCCCTTCATTGAGAGGAATCCGTTTCCCTTTGAGATCGTTACCGATCACATCAGAAACGACAACATCAAAGACCAGCTCTTGATTAGATTCATCGACGAGCAACAATAACCATGTGCGTGATTTAAGAAGTAAATTACCTTTTTCGATGATTCGATTAGACAGTTCTTCGGTGTCAAGAGTTGAGGTCAACGTTTTGCCAATTTGGACTAACGTTTCTAACTCTTCATTGCGGCGATGCAGAATTTCGAGCAGTTTATGATCATCTTGCGGTGCTGTCATCAGCCAACCTCCTACAAAGTCCTAACTAATTTCTACATCAACGATGAATCTTAACATGAAAAATCAATGATTTACAGTTCATTTTCCAACGTCATTGAACCAATACCGCCATCTGACTAGTCACTTTGAATATTTATTGTTGTGTAAGCATTTCATCGTAAACCAAAACATGGGAGAGGTTTACTTTTGGTTGACAATGGCCTCGGCAGTCGTTAGGATCGCCTCGTCAACCAGAATAAACAATGCTGTTTACAACCGATGGAGGCATCAATGTTTTTCCGTATCTTATTTTCATTCATATCGTTATCCCTTGTATTGATTGGGTCGAGCTTCGCCAACGACACCCTTTCAGAGCTAGAATTAAGTCCAGTGGTTGTAACGGCAACTCGTTCACCTCATTATCTCAATGAGATTGGCCAATCAGTTTCGATCATTGATCGTGCCGACATTGAAGCTGCACCTGCTGATAGTTTAGCTGATTTACTCGAATATGTAAGTGGTGTCGATGTTCGTCAGCGTAGCCCTCATGGTGTGCAAGCAGATGTCAGTATTCGAGGTGGGAGCCATGAACAAACCCTCGTATTGCTTAACGGTATTAGTATGTCGAACCCACAAGTGGGTCATCACAATATGGATATTCCTGTCTCTTTGAATGATATTGAGCGAATCGAAATTGTTAAAGGCCCTGGGGCAAGAGTTTACGGCGCCAATGCGATGGCTGGGGTGATCAATGTCATCACTCGCAAAAATCAAGTTCCATCGGTCGCGGCTCAAATTAAAGCGGGTGACTACGATAGCTTTGCCAGTGACTTTCAGGTCAACTTTTTAATGGGCGGGTGGCACAACAACCTGTCGGCATCGCAGAGCTACTCTTCAGGGTTCGCTAACGATGAACCGACGGGGTTCAATCTTAAAACGGTCAATTATCAAGGTCAGGGTCAGATTAACAATGTCGATATAGAAACAGGTCTCGCATATACAGATAAAGACTTTGGTGCCAGTCGTTTTTATTTTAATGCTCCATACCAACATGAGCACACGAAAGCCTTAGTCAGCCATATTGCCGCTAATTTGCGCTCAGATGCTATCAACTGGCGACCTCAAGCTTCGTGGCTCCACCATGACGATATTTACACGTCGGCCTATGGTACTAACGATACCGACACCGATAAGTATACCTTTCAAATTACCGGTAACACCTCGATGCAATGGGGCGATCTCGACTTTGGCATAACCACTGAGCGCGAAGAGATTAACAGTTCGAACCTCGGCGAGCACCATCGCAATAATACCAACCTGTCACTGAACTACACCTTAGCGCTCAGCGATACACTGTCGATTAGCCCAGGTGTTTCAGCAGCATATTATTCAGATTGGGGCTGGCAATACTGGCCGGGTATTTCAACCAACTATCGTTTCAACAACAATTTGCAATGGTTCGCATCGGTAGCTAAATCGTTTCGCATCCCAACCTACCTTGAGATGTACTACAACACTCCGAGTAATATCGGTGATCCGAATCTTGACCCAGAAGAGGCGTGGACATGGGAGAGCGGCCTGCGCTGGCACAAAAAACGGATAAGCGCCAATCTGAGTATTTTTGTGCGTGATAGCAGTGACTTAATTGATTGGTCGCGAAAATCTTCGAGTGATGCATGGATGGTACGCAATGTTACCGATAGCACGACTAGCGGCATTGAGGTGGGCGTTGATATCAAGCAGCCCCTTGCTGTGCTGCCAATTATCGGTCGCATTTCATTGGGCTATACCTACCTTGATCAGGATGTCGACAGTGCAGGGTTGGAATCGAAATATAGTTTAAATAATTTGCGCCACCAACTTCATGGTCAACTTTATCTTAATTGGGGGCCACGGGTCAGTCACGTTATTAAAGCACGCCATGAGGAGCGGATGATGGGCGACTCGAGTTTTGTTGTCGATAGCAAATTGAGTTATCAGGCCAGCGAACAGATTTCATTTTCTATCGAAGCGAATAATCTACTCGATGAGGAGTATATCGAATCGGGTGACGCACCAATGCCGGGTCGCTGGATCATGGTCGGTTTGTCAATGCAGCACGACTTTATTTAATTTCATTAGTTGCACAAAAAAACAGGAGAGCATGGTAATGCTCTCCTGTTTTGAATAACTATAATTGTGGCGTGAGTAGATCGATTACTTTCGCAACACTTTAATGATCGCTGAAAAATCCTCTTCACCGCGACCATCTTCCATCGCCTCAGCATAGATATCCAGAGTCGCTTCCATTGCTGGCAAGCGCGCACCGGTAATATCAGCGGCTTCTTTAACCTTACGCAACCCTTCATAGACATATTTCAGGGCTAGATTGCGGGTGAAATCACCGCGAGCCATAGAGCGCCCTTTTTTATGTAATAACGGTGAAGCAACGCCGCCGGCATCGAGCACTTCTAAAATTTGGTCGTTACTAAAGCCAAGGCGATCACCAAGCACTAAGCCTTCGGCTAGGGCTTCCATAAGTTGTGATTGCACCAGAGTGACAACAAATTTCATTTTAGTTGCATCACCAATATCGCCAACATGGAGGATATTGAGACCAACATGACTGAGTACTTCGCGACAGCGACTGACCACCGACTTGTCACCGCCGACTAAGATCGTCAATAAGCCATGAGCCGCGTGCTCTTTAGTTCCCCATACAGGAGCATCGACAAACAAAACTTTGCGTTTAGCTGCTTTTTTAGACACCTCTTTGGTGACTTCAAGTGAATGTGTGCCTAAGTCGCACAGGATTGTGCCGGGGGTGATGCCATCTAAAAACCCACCTTCGGTAGAGAGGGCTTGCTTGAGTTCCTCTTCGTCAGGCAAAACGGTTAATACAAGATCCTTACCTTTGATTGCTTCGAGGGCTGAAGTTGCAGCAGATGCACCCTTATCAACCAACGCCTTAACGGCATCAGCATTTGCATCAAAAACGGTTAGATTGTAGTTTCCCTTAAGCAGGTTGATTGCCATGAATTTACCGACTGTACCCAAACCGATGAAGCCAATCTCTTTGATCATATTCCCTCTCCTTAACATCTTTGTGCAGAGTCTCACCACTGCACCCCCATATTAAAAATTACACAAAGTGTTTCAACATATCTATTCGAGTCCCAATCACCGTCATGATAATAGCGTAAGGGAAAATTCTTTTTAAGTATACCCTAGTTCTATATTAAGGTGCATTTTTTTATGCCGTAGCGTTAATGCGCTTCACGCCAGTTTTTACCATAACCAATGGAAACATTGATTGGTACGCGCAAAGTAACGGCGCTCTCCATCTCCTCTTGAACCAGATTCTGAAGCTGTTGCAGTTCAGCTTCAGGAACATCGAAAACCAATTCATCGTGTACCTGTAGCACCATTTTGCTGTGTAGCCCTTCGGCTGTTAGGCGCTTGTGGACAGCGATCATGGCAACTTTAATAATATCGGCTGCGGAACCCTGTACCGGATAGTTTACCGCGTTACGTTCAGCATAACTGCGAATTTGGCCATTTTTACTGTTGATATCGGCAACGGCGCAATGGCGACCGAGTAGGGTTTTGACATACAGATGTTGACGCGCTTCCTCTTTGCGAGCTTCAATAAACTGATTCACCTGGGGGTAACGTTCAAAGTAACGATCAATATACTTCTTCGCTTCCTTGGTGGTGATATTGAGGTCTTTGCCGAGACTAAACGCTCCCATACCATATAGCACGCCAAAATTGATCGTTTTAGCACGCCGACGCATCTCGTCGGTGACTAGGGCAGGGAAGATATCAAAAATTTCACTGGCCGTCTGTTGATGAATATCGTCTTCGCGTTGAAAACTTTGCTGCAACGCCTGTTCATTAGCCAGATGAGCCATGACGCGCAACTCAATTTGTGAATAATCGGCAGCAAGCAATAGATGGCCAGCGGTGGGAACAAAGGCTTCGCGAATCTTTCGCCCAGCGACACTGCGGATAGGAATATTTTGTAAATTTGGATCACTGGAGGACAGCCGCCCCGTTGCCGTCACCGCCTGATTAAACGAAGTGTGAATACGCCCCGTATCAGGATGAACCAAGCGCGGTAAGGCATCGGTATAGGTTCCCTTCAATTTAGCCAGCGAACGGTACTCTAATACTAACGACACAATCTCATGCTTATCAGCCAATTTTTGCAGCACATCCACCGCCGTCGACCAACCTGTCTTGGTTTTTTTGCCATGTGGCAAACCAAGACGATCAAATAATACTTCACCCAACTGCTTCGGCGAATTGATATTAAATTCCCCCTCGGCAAAGGTGTAAATCTTCTCTTCGAGTGCCATAATTTGAGCAGAAAAATCTTGGCTCAAATGGCTCAGTTTGTCACAGTCAATACCAATTCCGTTCCACTCAATTTCTGTTAACACCGCCATCAGCGGTAACTCGACGTTGTCGAACAACTGCCTTAGCTCACCCTTTAATTGCGGGTTGAGCAGCTGAAACAGTTGCAATGTGATGTCAGCATCTTCAGCGGCATATTCGCTCGCTTTATCGAGAGATTTTGTCCGACTTTGGGCCGGCCAGCATCTTCGAGAATTGGTCGCAGTGCTTCCAGCACCAGCTGGCGTTCCAACTGTTTGTCGGCACCTGCGCCAGTATGACCTACGGGCAGATACCAAGCTTGACCAGCGCTGATTGCCAGCGAGATACCAACAAGGTCGGCTTCCATCGCCTTTAGTGCAGTGGTTTCAGTATCAATACTGATCCATTCGGCATTCTGAAGCTGATGAACCAGCTCATCCAGTTGAGCCAGCGTTGTCACACAGTGATAGTCGCCAGCCTGA
>NBLY01000080.1 GCA_002084665.1 Desulfobacteraceae bacterium 4572_35.2
AGTATTGCCAACGGTGTCAAACTCAAGCTCCTCAAATACAATCTCGCTGGCAGCCGCAGAACCTTCATCCCGCAATCCAAACGACTCGACCGCAAAATCACTATCAGCAGATTGTTGCTCGCCACCAAGATCAGATGAAAGAACATCAAATAATTTCTCCCCCTCCCCCAGCTCTTCATAGACCGCATGAAGCGAGGTCAGAACATCACGATTGTCAGGGAGTAAATCGCGAACTTGCTCATAAAATGGCTTAATTTCGGCCACCCGCTGTTCGGCAAAAAAGAACTCTTTGCCCAGTTCAAGATATGTCACAGCTTTCATCGTGTCATCAACAGCCAATATCGCACGATAAATCGAAAGGTAATAATCAAGATTCTGCTTATTCCAACTTATCAGCCGCTCAAGACACTCAACCTCGTGAGCAAATTCAGAACACTGATGAAAACCCTTTGCCAAAGCAAACAGAACATTTTCATCTTCAGGGTACTGCCGCTGTAGCTTCGTCAGAAACTGAACGCCACCTAAGGGCTCTCCATGCTCAACCATCGCGAGGCCGTAGCCGACATGAATGGCTAGATTGTTAGGCCAAACATTCATAAAATGTTCGTAAAAAGATTGTAATTGTTTGTAATTAGAGAGCTGCTTAAGTTTCTTTTCAACACTAACAAAAGATTCGTGCGCCAAATCATTATCACCAATGCGCGCATAAAACTCAGCAATTCGCATTCCGATGGTAATATTTTCAGGATCCAATTCGCGCATTCGACCAAGAATTTTGATCGCCTGTTCATTCTCTTCGGAAACTTCGTAAGCATGTAGAAGTACCCTATATTCAGACAAGGCATTACCGACAAGACCTTGTTGCTCGTTAAGTTGAGCCAACCTTAAAGTATAATCTAAATTTTCAGGCACCAGCCGCTGCATCAGCTTATAGACCGCAATAGCCTTCAGATAAAAGGTATTATCAGCATAATAGGCCGCAACGATTTCATAATGTGTCAAGGCTTCTTCAATATTTTTGGTTCTACTATACAGTTCAGCAAGCTTCTGCCGGCTACGAACATCTTTAGAATCAATCGCAACAACCTTGACATATTCCTTGATAGCTCGAGATAGATTGTTTTTTTGCAAATATTTCTGCGCAGTTGCGAGTATTTTATCTTTATTTGCCACAGCAGACCTCTAACATTAAAAAATGACTTTTATCGCCAAGAATTCGGTTTAAACTCAAAAAACAGGTATCAATTTTAATGCAGTTCGCCCTCAAGGTCAAGGACATAATAGCTTGATTTTTCAAAGGAAAATGAATTACTCTCGCCAAAACACTAACCAAGGCGGATGTTCTAATTAAGAAAAATAGCCGTTCAAACAAATCAAGCTCATCAACCTTGTTTCAGTTTTTGAATTTCGCGTAAATGCAACTTTCGTTTATGCCCTGGCGGTAGATCACCCAATTCAATATTGGCCATTCGGATTCGCTTTAAAGCACTAACACTGAAACCAACAGCTGTGCACATACGCCTTACTTGTCGATTCCGCCCTTCGGTTATCGTCATATCAAACCAAGTATTTTTACCTGAATGGTTAATGTTATCTATTTTTGCTGGAGCGGTTATTCCATCTTCCAAAACAACCCCTTGCTCCATCGATTCTTGAGCCACTCGGGTCAATCGCCCACTCACCTTCACTCGATATGTTTTGGGTATTTTATGCCTAGGATGGAGTAAACTCTGTGAAAGCTCACCATCGTTAGTCAACAATAACAACCCCTCAGTATTAAGGTCCAAGCGACCTACAGGAAAAAGGCGCTGCTTAATATCTTGCAAAAAATGAAGAATCGTTGGCCGCCCCTGAGGATCTTTAAGCGTCGTTACATAGCCCATGGGTTTATTGAGGATATAATATTGCTTATCCTCTAAGCGGGGCAGTTCAACACCATTAAGACAAACTCGATCATTCGACAACGTAGCCTTATCACCCAGTTGTGCCACCTCACCATTGACCGTCACCCGCCCTTGTGAAATCCACACCTCAGCTTGGCGTCTCGAACCAAGCCCTGCTTTTGCAATCAATTTTTGTATCCGTTGTGATTCTTCCATTAACGATCAAAGTCCATTTCTAAAGAAAGTGCAACATCATCGGGATCAGAGAACTCCTTCAGCTGTGGCAAACCAGTTAAGTCTTTAAGTCCAAAATATTCCAAAAAGTGACGACTCGTTCCATACAATAGCGGGCGACCAGGAACATCCTTTTTACCCACAATTTTCACTAATTGTTTCTCCATTAGCGACCGGACGATGCCACCACTATCGACACCACGTAAATATTCAATTTCAGCCCGGGTTACCGGCTGTCGATAAGCAATTATAGCTAAAGTTTCCGTTGCAGCCTTAGATAATCTGTTTCGCCGAGAGCGATTTAACTTTGCAACCCACGGTGCATACTCAGCGCGGGTACGAAATTGAAAACCACCACCACGGTTTTGTTGGGCGTAATCAACGCTTAACTCATGCAAGCCACACAGTAACACATCTATTTCAACTTCGAAAATAGCTTGAGTTTTGCTGATTCAAAATTCATAACGCTAGCGCCTCTTACGTCAATGCACAGGGTAAAGATAAATGGAGCCATGCGGATTCAGTTGAACCACGCGACACTCGTGACGCTTGACCAGTTCGAGAAGCGCGATAAACATAACAACAACTTCCTCACGCCTAGGCAAATAAACAAAACACTCTCTAAACAACAGTTGTTCATGACCTTTTAACCGTTGTCGCAACCGTATTGTCGCTTCGTCAACCGTCAACCCCGTTGTGTTAATGTCATGATAGATAGCTGGAGCAGGCTCTTTCAATAGCTCGCGTAGCGCGACAACCAATTCAAACAACCCTATATCACCATGCTCCCCGCCCACATGGCCAATACTATCATCTTGAATAGCAGCCAGTTCAGGGCGTGAGAAAACATCATGATTCAGTTGAGGATAAGCTGAAAGTTGTTCCGCGCCCTCTTTGTAGCGACGGTATTCAAGTAAGCGCTGAACAAGTTCCACCCGAGGATCAAGCTCATCCTCATCAACCTCCTCTTCATTAGCATGACGAGGAAGAAGAAGCTTTGATTTTATATGGATAAGAGTCGCCGCCATAACCAAAAACTCACTTGCCACATCAAGATTTTGCGCTTCCATCTGATCGAGATAATTAAGATATTGGCTAGTGATTTGCGCCAGCGGAATGTCATTAATGTCCATCTCGTTTTTTGTTACGAGATGAAGAAGAAGATCCAATGGACCTTCAAAGGTATCGACCTTCACCTCATAGGTGGCAGGGTGACTCACTTTGATTAACGACTAAATAAAAACTGAATCACATCGTTAACAACAACAATTTGCTGATCTGCTAACAACGACACCACCGAGATAATAATTGGCCCAAGCACCAGTTGCCAAAACTGAGTAAAAAACACCAGAGCAATCACAATCATAAAGCCAAACGGTTCCAAACGAGAGAGCAAAGCAGCCTGACGTGCTGGCAATAATGCGGTTAACACCCTGCCGCCATCGAGGGGCGGGATGGGCATGAGGTTAAAAACCGCTAGAATAACATTAATATAAAGACTAAATGCAGCCATCATCGCCAACGGCTTAGTCACTAAGCCAACATTCAATGACAAGGATGAATCAATAAAACCGACAACTTGTAATATAATAGCCGAAAGAATCGCTAAACAAAGGTTTGATGCCGGCCCTGCTAAGGCGACCCACAACATACTTTTTTTAGGATTGCGTAAATTCGAAAAATTCACAGGAACAGGTCGGGCCCAACCAAAACCAACAAATAGCAGCGCCAGTGTGCCAACGGGATCAAGATGGCGCATTGGATTCAATGTTAAACGGCCTAGAAGACGGGCAGTTGGATCACCCAAACGATCTGCTGCGTAGCCATGAGAAACCTCATGAACCGTTACAGCCAACAATGCGGGAACTAGCATAATTGAAATTTTAACTAAAATATGTTCCATAAATCATAAAGCTTCCATAAATACGCTCGTTAACTGACTTCAACTTCAATTCAACACAGGTCATCGCCATCATTTTGAACAAAACACACTTCATCTTCACGGGTCACCACTAGACGGTCGAGACGAGCATCAAGCAATTTCGCCAACATCTCTCCCATCTCAGGGCCACGCTGCACCCCCAACCGAAAAAGATCATCACCATTCAACTTCACCGTGATCAACTGAAGTTTGGTCACGTAATGTGAAAGTGCTGACCGTACCGTTTCATGAGGGGTTATGGCCATAAAAAACAACACCAACTCGTGACTTGCCCCTTTAAACTGATGGTACAGTTCTCGATCTGCGACCTGTTCAATACGATGATGCTGGCGTTCTAAATTATGATACGCAGCTAAATAACGCTGGCGTTCAACAACAAACAGCTGTTCCCAGCGCTTAGGCACAGCAAGCCGTTGACAAAGTTGCTGCATATCGTCAAACGACAACGATGAACTTAAACAAAGAAAATAGACCACTTCACGATCCACCGCACCATGTAAATATAGCAGCTCAAACCAATTCAATGCCTTATCCGCCTGACTAAACTGATCTTTCATTTTACTATTAATGATCAGGTTTGGACTGACAAACTGAAGCAACTTTAAATCGGCCAAACGTTGAACAGCAAGAAAAGGGGTCTCCTCCTTGAGGATAATCATCAATTCAGTAAGCAATCGAAACGGCCGAACCCGTTCAATAAAACCCATATTTACTGCACTGCGCAGTAAACGTTCGGTGTGCAATCCAAGCTTAAAGCCTAAACGTTGCTCAAAGCGTATGGCCCGAAAAACTCGGGTTGGATCTTCGACAAAGCTGAGGTTGTGCAAAACTCGAATCGCCTTATCATGCAGGTCGCGTTGAGCACCAAAGTGATCCAACAATTCACCAAAAGTGGATTCATTCAATGAAAGCGCTAAGGTATTGATGATAAAATCACGCCGGTACAGATCTAATTTGATCGAGGCCTCTTCGACCAGCGGCAGCGCACCCGGCTCAAGATAATGTTCTGTTCGTGTCGATGCGATGTCGATCTTAAAGCCATCATCGAAAACAATGACAGCGGTAATAAATTTTTGATAACTGCTCACTCGACAATCAAAATATTTAGCAAAGGAGTGAGCAAACTCAATAGCATTGCCTTCAACGACAATATCAATATCGAGATTTTTCTTATGCAGTAACAAATCGCGAACAAAACCACCCACAGCATAAACACGCAAGTGATCTTTTTCGGCAACAGCTGCGATCTCTTTGAGTCGCTGCCGCACAACTATCGGCAACTGGGTATCAATTAAGCGAACAACATGGCGCTTGGATATGCTGTACGCATCACCCTTTATCACTTGACGAGAATCACTGTGCAACTTTCGCCCTTCAGAAACCGTATGGCGAAGCAGATCGGTTCGAGTGACAACACCAACCAATTTATCGTGGTCGACAACAGGGACAAAGCGTTGATGCTGTTCAACCACCAACTGCTGAATTGCGTCAAGTGGACTTTGTGGTGAAACGGAGCCAAAATCGGTGGTCATATATTCCGCCACCGCAATTTCGGCCAAGCCATGATGAACAGCTCGTTCAACAATTTGACGCGAAAGGATACCGACAAGGGTGCCATGCTCAACAACAGCGAGACCATTGACATGGTAACGGGTGAGCAACTCTCGGGCATAATGGATCGAATCGGCGCCATCAACACAACGCACTGGCGCCGACATCAAATGACGCGCCTGACAATGCGGCACAATATGCTGTTCAAGAGTTTTGGGCAATTGCGCCATCACCTGAATCAGTGTTTCATCACGAACCGTTGCTGAGGCAGCCGTCGCATGACCACCGCCGCCAAACTCAGCCATCACATGACCGACATGTAGATCATCAATGCGCGAACGACCGACCAAAAAAATACGGTCCTCTAAGCGCACGGCAACAATCAACACATCAAGCTGTTCCATGTCACGGATCTTATGGGCCAAAATGGCGATATCACCGACATAGCAGTCGATCGAGGCTTGAGCCAAATAAACATCAACGCCACTAATCGATACCAGTTGCAATGATTGCAGCAATTGATGGAGCAACTCAACCTGCTCAACGGATAGTTCACGAATCAGAACCTGACCCACTCGGTTCAGATCAGCACCGCAACCAAGCAAAAAACTCGCCGCCGCATAATCATCCTGAGTCACATTCGCAAACATCAAATTGCCGGTATCTTCATACAACCCCAACATCATCATGGTTGCCGTGTCATCATCAGGGATAATGCCCCTACCTCGCAACAGTTTGGCCAAAACAGTTACCGTTGACCCAACCGACTCAATATGCGACAACGACGCAGTTCTGTTCACAGCAGGGAGAGGATGGTGGTCGTAAATATGTAACTCAATATCAAGACGATCATACAACGGAGCAAACGGCCCAATTCGATCTGGACTATTGACATCAACAAGAATCAGACGTTTCACCGCAGAGAAATCGACATCTTTGCTACGATCAAACACCAAGCTTTGACCAACAGCTGTCGTTAAAAATTCCCTTAACGCTGGCTCTTGAGCTCCGGCAAAAACAAGGACTGCCTCTGGATACAGCAACTTTGCCGCAGCCATTGCACCAAGACAATCAAAGTCAGCATTAATATGAGTCGTTATGACATCCATTGTTCACCGCTACTTAAAAAACATGATTGATGGTCTCGCAAAAACAAATAAGATGGCTAAGCCTTCAGACTACCGATCCAATCCTGAATGTCGACAATATTTTTTTGACAACAAAACTGACCAATACCATCAACAATTTCAGCCATCGTTCCTGGGTTTATCAAGTTAGCGGTTCCAACCTGAACGGCCTGCGCACCAACCAATAAAAATTCTAATGCATCTTCTGCCGTCATAATTCCACCAACGCCAATCACAGGCAGCGAAACAGCTTGAACAACTTGATGAACCATACGTAAGGCGACAGGTTTGATTGCAGGCCCCGAAAGGCCACCCGTTCCATTCGCCAGCCGTAGCCGCTGCGAATGAATATCAACGGACATCCCCGTTAAGGTATTAATACAACAGATAATATCAGCTCCCGCCTCCTCAACAGCCCGGGCCATTACAGTAATATCGGTGACGTTGGGAGTCAGCTTGACAATCAGAGGCTTGTCAAGACAGCGACGAACTTCAGAGACCACCTGAGCAGCAGCACAGGGCTCGGTGCCAAAAACAATCCCACCCTGCTTCACGTTAGGACAGGAGATATTCAGTTCAACCGCTGCGACAACGTCGATCGCTGACAACTTGTCAGCAACCTGAATATACTCCTCTAGGGTATTACCAAAAAAATTAACCACCACAGGTGTTTCAAGTTGCGCTAAAAAAGGGACCTTTTCACGCACAAAGGTATCGATGCCGACATTTTGTAAACCGATAGCGTTGAGCATGCCCGCTGAGGTTTCAGCGATACGTGGGGTTGGATTACCCGCCTTCGGGTTTTGAGATCGAGGTAAGGACTAAACTCGGCGCCATAGCCAAAAGTTCCCGATGCAGGCATCACTGGATTTAAACTCGGCGCCATAGCCAAAAGTTCCCGATGCAGGCATCACTGGATTACGTAATTTTAAACCTGCCAAATCAACAGCAAGCGATGGTGTTTGATCAATCATAATGGTCTCGCAAAAAAAGATGAGATGGCTAAGTAAAAACTTCGTTCACCAAGGCGGCCAACGCCTCGGCATCAAAAACGGGGCCCTGTTTACAGGTACAAAGATAATCGGGTTGTTTTTCACTATGATCCTTACTTGGCACCACACAGCCCAAACAGGCACCAATTCCACACGCCATTAGAGCTTCTAGCGAAACCTGCAAATTGACATCGGCAGCATGACAAATCGTCCGTACCGCTGCCAACATCGGCACAGGACCGCAGGCATAAACACTAGCATCGGCAAAACTGTTCAACATACGCGATAAAACAGCCGTAACGAGCCCCTGCTCACCAAGACTGCCATCATCGGTGGAAACATAAGTCTCAACGCCAAGGCGCTCAAATTCAGTGATCGCTAAAATATCATCGCGGGTGCGTCCCCCCATCAATAATCGCACTGAATCACCACGTTGACACAACTTTTCAGCGAGCGTATAGAGTGGCACTAAACCAATACCACCAGCCACCAAAAGATGATTTCCACCCTGATTTTCGAGTGAAAAACCTTCACCAAGCGGGCCGAGCAATTCAACAGGATCACCATTTTTCAGCTCTGACATCATCGTCGTTCCGGCACCAACCACTTTATAGATCAATTCAACAAAATCACGTTCAGGCAGTTCAGTACACAGCACGTTCAGGCAGTTCAGTACACAGTGCTGGCATGGTTCCAGTATGAAAGATACCAAATGGCCGCCGTAGTAATGGTTGCGATTGCGGCTGAACACGCAACATCACAAATTGCCCAGCTTGGGCCTGATGCTATTATTTAGGACAACCGTTTTAAGGTTTTTCATCGTATTAATTGGCCTTTCATTATTCCAAATCCCTCTATTTCAAACCTTTTCTTTAGCCTCGTAATTACTTCATGATCTGATTTCAAGCCAGTTCAAGGGCTTGGCCGTTGACGAGGTCCGATAAAATCTGATATTAACCCAGTTCAAATGCCTTACTTTATGCTAAGCCCTTAATCCGATCTGATCACGGCACTTATCCTGAGGCTAAAAACAACCTTTGACCTATCAGATGTTATCAGATTGAATCCGCGGCTAAATGTTTTCGACCTTCAGTCCTAATCCATCGTTCGCTGCCAACACATCAACAGCGCATCTTCACCGTCACCGTTAGAATAATACCCTTTTCGGCAATCGGTAACACGAAATAAATGTTTTTCATACAAATGGATTGCTGCATGATTGCTACAACGAACCTCAAGAAAGGCCCGATCAACAATTTGATGCTTATCGATATAATCCCACAGCGCTTGCATTAACAACGCGGCAACGCCTTTTCTCTGCCACTGTGGTGATGTCGCCACATTATGGATTTCAACTTCACCGGCAATATTCCACAAGCAAAGATAACCGATCACGTCATCCTGACAAGCACAGACAAATAACTGTGCTAACGGATTATCGAACTCACGCTGGAAAAGATCTACAGACCACGGCTGAGGATAACAAGACCGTTCAATCGCAACGACCTGTGGCAAATCACTAGCGGTCATCTGGCGTAAACACCATTTCATAGCAATACCCCATCCACTTTAATCATTCACGACAACTGACAATTCATAGAATTTAGTATAGACTTTGAAACGCACCAAAAAACAACCATAACTAACAGTCGCCACATTTCAAAAATATTAACAGACAACAGGAGCATTCATTCAAACAACATCATTTTTTCATTTTATGCTACCCCCCTCTCACTGTAAAGGGGCGATTAGTGGCACAGAGAAGGAACAAACTGAATCGTTAAAAAGGTGAGTTTGACATTGACAACAGATAGTCCATGTTTTATTAATTGACGCCACTTTCGTACGAGGAGTTTAAATTGGACAAAAATAAAGTTACCTACAAAGATGCTGGCGTTGATATCGATGCTGGCAATCGTTTTGTTGACATGATTAAGCCATTGGTTAAAGCAACCTCTCGTCCAGAAGTCTTAACTGACATCGGCGGCTTTGGCGGTCTGTTTTCGTTTCATGCTGATAAATATAAAAAACCAACCCTCGTTTCATCAACAGATGGGGTGGGCACAAAACTAAAACTCGCTTTTATGCTGGATAAGCATGACACCGTCGGCATCGATCTTGTTGCCATGTGTGTGAATGATATTATCGTTCAAGGTGCTGAGCCGTTGTTTTTCCTCGATTACATGGCCACTGGCAAACTTTCTCCCGAAAAAGCAACGGAAGTTGTCAAAGGGATCTCAGAGGGTTGCATACAAGCTGGCTGTGCACTCGTTGGCGGTGAAACTGCAGAGATGCCTGGTTTTTATTCCGAAAGCGAGTACGATTTAGCTGGATTCACTGTCGGGGCTGTTGACAACGATAACATCATCGATGGTTCCAGCATCACCGTTGGTGACAAAATCATCGGTATCGCCTCCAACGGACTCCACTCAAACGGTTTTTCCTTAGCACGCAAAGTGTTTTTCGAAATAATGGGACTGCAACCCACAGATACCATTGATGGTTTTGAGCAATCAATTGGCATGGAACTGTTGACACCGACCCGTATCTACGTCAAAACAATTCTTAATCTTATTCGTGACTTTGAGATTAAAGGGATGGCACACATTACCGGTGGTGGACTGCTAGAAAATGTTCCTCGGGTTATGCCACGTCACTGCCAAGCAGCCATCAAACGTGACAGCTGGGAAAAACCACCGATTTTTGAAGCACTACAACAAGGTGGCGACATCGACGATACCGAGATGCACCGAACATTTAATAACGGACTTGGCATGGTACTCATCGTTCCAAGCAGCCAATGTGAAGATATCCTGATCCGCTTATCTGGTCTCAATGAATCAGCATGGGAGATTGGCACCATCGAAAAAAGTGCTGATGAAGCTCCGAGCGTTAAGCTCGTATAACAGCGCAAAGACAGGAGATCAGCGTGGCTGAAAAACTTCGAATCGGCGTACTGGCCTCAGGTGGTGGCACAAACCTTCAATCTATTATCGATGGTTGTCAAGCAGGTAACATTAATGCAGAGATCGTTACGGTTATTAGCAACAATCCTAGCTCTGGTGCGCTAAAAAGAGCCGCCAACGCTGGAGTTATGAGCCAATGCATTGACCACCGCAGCTTCAAAAAAAGAGACGACTTTGATAGTGAAGTGGTCTCAGCCCTCAAGGAAAGCAATGTACAACTTGTTGTACTAGCAGGTTTCATGAGAATTATCGGTCAACGTTTCCTCGATGCATTTCCGAGCCGAATCATGAATATTCACCCAGCCCTACTGCCATCGTTTCCAGGGCTGCATGTGCAACAAAAAGCGTTAGATTATGGTGCTCGTTTTACCGGTTGCACGGTTCACTTTGTCGATGGCGGCGTTGACACCGGTCCCATCATTGCACAAGCTGTTGTTCCTGTGCTTGATAACGATACAGATGAAAGCTTATCTGCCCGCATTCTTGTGCAAGAACATAAAATTTACCCTCAAGCTATTGAATGGTTTGCTCAGGGAGCACTCAGCATTGTTGGACGAAAAGTGGTCGTATCGACACAGAGCCAAGATCCCACGCAGGAGCTTATCAACCCCCCAGTGGATAACCACTAATGTTACGCCCTGTATTAGTAAGCGCCTGCCTACTTGGCTTAAATACTCGTTACAACGCCAAGGTTAAAAAATGTGCGCAGGTTATTAACTTTTTAGAAAAAAACAACATGCTGCCGATCCCATGCTGTCCTGAACAGCTCGGCGGACTGGCTACTCCACGGCCCCCGTGCTCTTTTAGCCACGGCGACGGTGAAGCAGTGTTGAATAGTTGCGCCAAACTGTTCAACACCAACGGGGAAGACAAAGCAAAACAGTTCATATTAGGGGCAAAACAGAGCCTAAAGGTTGCAAAGCTTTCACGGTGCACACTTGCCCTACTTAAAGATCGAAGCCCGTCATGTGGCGTACACAGTGTCTACCAAGGGACACAACTCATTGACGGTAAAGGTGTCACCACAGCATTGTTATCACAACACGGAATTCACATATTAAGTGAAGAGAACTTGGACGACTGGAATAATTAATTCTTGCTTCGATTAAAAGATTATGCTAGTTATACGCGTTCTAAATATTCAGGAGGTCTAAAGACATATGTCCAGAACATGCGAAATTTGCGGCAAAAAGCCGGTAACAGGAAACAACGTCAGTCATGCACATAACAAAACCCGTAAAACCTGGTATCCTAACCTGCAAAAGGTTCGGGCTGTCAAAAACGGCGCTGTTAAATCTATGAAAGTATGCACCCGTTGCATCCGTTCAGGAGCAGTCACCAAGGGCTAAACTAAGTAGTTAGTGCGTGAAAAACAACAAAGGGGAACTGAATCAAATGATTCAGTTCCCCTTTTATTTTGAGCCACGATAAAAAATTGGTAATTATTCAGCATGGTTAATATGGGCTCGTAACCCCCATATCAAGGGACACATGAACCCATCCATGGGGTTTGTTGTCGCCGTCCATGGCGACAAACACCCTTGCTATGGGGGTTACGAGCCCAAACCATTTAAATTCTGAATAATGACAAAAAATTTGACATACAAAGCATGAAGCACTAAAACCGCTCGCGCAACCGTTCTACTCGATAAACCCCCGACAGCCCCTTTAACTCTTTCATCACTTTTTTAAGGTGTTCAACATTCTTCACCTCAATTTCAAATTCATTGATCCCCTTATTGTCCTTGGTGGTATTGACTCTTGCGCTTGAAATACCCGCTTCACAGTTCGAGATACAAGCAGTAATATCCGCCAACAGCCCTTTTTTATCATGACAATAAACGCTAATCTTAACATTGCGCGAAGCTGAGGTGTTCAGATCCCACTCAACCTCTACACGGCGCTGAACATCGGTTTCAAGCAAATGTGAGCAATCGGCAGCATGAATCGTAATTCCGTGGCCACGGGTAATAAAACCAACAATGTCATCACCAGGCAAGGGATTACAACACTTAGCAAAACGAACTAATACATCTTCAATTCCCTGGATACGGATCGCACTGTGGGAAGGTTTTTTACGAATCTTATCTAAAACACGACCCAGCGCTGGCAGTTTACGTTGTGGCCTAATGGTATCAGCGGGCAACACACGGCCGATAATCTGCCGCGCCGACAATTTACCATAACCAACAGCAGCAAGAATCTCCTGCACATCCTTAAAACCAAGATCTTTAGCGGCCTCAAGCATGACAGGATCAGGCAATAACTTATTTAAGCTACGACCGTACTTGCGCAACTCTTTGTCCAAAATAGAATGCGCCAACTCTATGCTTTTTTCCCGCTCCTGCGTTTTAACCCAATGACGAATACGGTTACGCGCTTTTGATGATTTTACAAAATTTAGCCAATCTTTACTCGGTGTTTGATTTGCCGAGGTTAACACCTCTATCACATCACCATTAAACAGTTCGGTCTTCAATGAAACCAGCTTATTGTTGACCTTAGCACCGACACAGCGATGACCGATGTCACCATGAATCGCATAAGCAAAATCAATTGGACAGGCACCACGAGGCAATTCACGCACATGACCTTGCGGGGTAAAGACATACACCTCCTCAGGAAACAGGTCGACCTGTGGCTCACTGACAACTTCAAGTGAGGCATTCATCTCCCGTTGCCATTCAACCATGTGACGTAACCAACTAAAACGGTTATCGTCAGCAGCACCTGAAGCGCCACCACCCTCCTTATAGATCCAATGGGCAGCGATCCCCTCCTCGGCAACACGATGCATCTCAACGGTACGAATCTGCACCTCCATCCGCTTACCATAGGGACCAATAACCGACGTATGCAGCGATTGATACATGTTCGACTTCGGCATAGCAATAAAGTCTTTGAAGCGCGAGGCAATAGGTTTCCATGCTTCGTGAATAATTCCTAAAGCGGTATAACATTCACGCACAGAACTGACAATGATGCGAAACGCGATCAAATCATACATCTGATCGATATCAATGTGTTGGCGTTGAATTTTTTTATAAATTGAGTACAAGTGCTTCGAGCGACCATAAACCTCACCCTCAATCCCCTGACCTCGCAACGCAGTATCAATCTGCTCACGAACCCGCTGCACATACTCATCACACTGATCGGTCTTAAAGGTCGTTACCCG
>NBLY01000081.1 GCA_002084665.1 Desulfobacteraceae bacterium 4572_35.2
TTATGGAGCAAGAGCAACAAAAATATATAGATTGCGCTGCCTGCGGGGTGTCAATTTTAGAGCAATGTGCAATTGAAGATGGAGGGAAACTTCTTTGTGGTGATTGCATTGTTAAAACGACAAAAAAAGAGGTCGTTAAAGCGGAGAAAATTTCAAAAGAAAAACGTGAAAAAGAATATGAGATAGAACGAAAAAAGATCATTGCTAAAAAAAAGAAAAATGGTGTTTTGATCTTAATTGTCGCAATCATCATTTTTATTTTCACCCAATGGCTTATGAGCGTTAATCAGCCAGAACCTATTCAAAGTATCACAGTCGATTATTCAAAAGACCTCTATGCGGCTAAAGCATTGATCACAATCGGCATATACAAATATACAGCAGAAATGGAGCGACTGCCATTAACCTTAAATGATTTATCACCCCAATATGTCCGCAACGATTTAGATAAGGTATTTAAAACATTTAGCTATGTGAGGCTAGACAATGGATCGTACGAACTAGAGATAATTGCCCCCACATCACTTACTCAAGGCGGAGCAAATGATGAAGAATAATAACGCTGGTTATACATTAATCGAACTTTTAACCGTCGTGACAATCATTGGCATTCTCGCCGCAATCGCTATCCCTAATTATCGCGGCTATAGAGATAAAGCAAAAAAGGTTACGGTTATTAGTACGTTACGGCAGATACGTTTAGCACAAGAGGTTTATTGGACAGACTATGGCCATTATTTTCCAATTGATGAACCGATTGTCGAAGCCATGTCAAAAATCACAGTTATCGGACTCGATATGGACATTCCAATATCGTTGAACCAAAAATGGAGCATTAAGGCAGAGGGTGATAAAGACGCCGTCTCTAAGCACTACACGGTAGTTATTGAAACACATATGGACGTTAATCAGAATGGTATCGCCGATCAATATACTTATTCAAGAACCGTTGATGGTTCTGGAAACGTTACCAACGAAACAGATATCTCCCCATTACGACCTGATGCTAACACATAGTTAATCTATTGTAGTTGCTGACACTGCGGGCAGTAAAAAGTGGATCGTTGGCCGATCTTCTTATTTACAATCATAGTACCGCACACCAAACATGGCTGCCCTTCGCGACCGTAGACAAATAACTGTTGCTGAAAATAACCCGGCGCTCCGTGGCCGTTAACAAAATCTTGCAACGTTGTCCCACCCGCCTTTATCGCTTTCAACAAAACCTCTTTGATGATTCTCACTAATGTTTCATACGCTTCAAAAGACAATTCGCCAACTGGTTGCTGGGGATGGATTTTAGCTTGAAATAGCGCTTCATTCGCATAAATATTACCGACACCGACCACAACATGATTATCCATTAAAAATGTTTTGATAGCGCGACGCTTATTTCTGGAGAGGTCGTAGATATAGCGGCTAGTAAATTCAGCTGTTAGAGGTTCTGGTCCAAGTGAGTTAAGCAGGCGGTGGGAGTGTGGATTCTGGTCAGGGTGCCATAAGATGAGTCCAAACCGGCGCGGATCGTGAAAACGGAGACAACCACCATTCTTAAATAAAAAATCGACATGATCATGTTTTTTTGGTGGTTCATAGTGCTTGAGCCAGCGTAACGTTCCTGACATGCCAAGGTGGATAAGGACCGTACCACTGTCGATTGTTAACAG
The DNA here is from genome assembly GCA_002084665.1 of Desulfobacteraceae bacterium 4572_35.2. Taxonomy (GTDB): domain Bacteria; phylum Desulfobacterota; class Desulfuromonadia; order Desulfuromonadales; family Desulfuromonadaceae; genus Desulfuromonas. The sequence continues at coordinate 1,668 of NBLY01000081.1, forward strand.
CAGATATTTTGCTCGTCGCTCAAAGCGAATAATTTTGTGCTGAACAAGATTGGCAGGCAGTTGACAGGGGACAGGATAACGTAATTTATCTTGATAAACATGAACAGACAGGACGGTTTGTCCCACCAGCAGCTCGTGCAATCCAATTCGTACTGTTTCAACTTCAGGCAGTTCAGGCATCTCTACACATCCTAAAAACAGATTCCACCTTGTTCGACATGGTTCATGGTAATCTTGTCATGCGAACCGTTAAATTCTGAGCAGGGTAACTTATGACTTTGGACGTAAAGCCAACAACCATCAATGGATTGAAATTCCGACAATTCAAAATACTCGTCGTGGTTTCCTTGATAGGAGATTTTGAGATAAAATAAAACTCGCGCCCGCTGGTCTGCAAGCTCTTCACTCAAAATTTTACACGTTTCAATTTTGTAATCACTATCTAGGGTTGATAGACCATACTTGATGTATTCATCTCTGTTGGGAAATTGAATTCTAAAATTTGAATCGGGGTGAAAGGTGTCGAATATAAAGCCAAAGTTGTTTTGTCTAAAGGCATCGACACGGGCTTCAACGAGTTTTACTGGTGATAAATTTGCCACTACAGGTTGTATTATAGGGTTTAAACAACATTTTTTATATTTTTTGCCACTGCCGCAGTGACACAGATCGTTACGTCCGAGTTGCTTCATCAAGTGTTCTTTCTATTTATTAAGTCGCGGGTCAAGGGCATCACGCACCCCTTCGCCGAGTAAATTATAGCCCAACACCGTTATCAATATGGCCAATCCGGGAAAAACGGAAAGCCACCAGGCGGTACCAAGTGTTTGCTTGCCAGCGATGAGCATGTTCCCCCACGAAGGGGTTGGTGGTTGCACACCAATGCCGAGAAACGATAATGCACTTTCGGTTAAGATCGCTCCTGCAATACCGAGAGCGGCGGACACGAGCACCGGCGAAAGAGCATTGGGTAAAATATGGCGTAAAATGATCCGAGCATCACTAGCACCGAGTGATCGAATAGCCAGAACAAATTCGCGTTCCCGTAATGATAAAAACTCAGCCCGCACCAACCGTGCAACGCCCATCCATCCAGTTAAACCAATAATAATCATGATGTTCCAAATTGATGGTTCCAAGAAAGCAATGACGGCAAGAATCAAAAAAAACGATGGGAAGCAGAGCATGATATCGACAAACCTCATGACGACAATATCGACCCAACCACCATAATAGCCAGCAATTGCCCCCAAAACAATTCCTACAGCTGTTGCAATTCCCACCGCAACAAAACCGACCAGCAGGGAAATTCTGGCACCATAGGCGATGCGTGAGAAAACATCTCTGCCAAGGTCGTCAGTACCGAGCCATGACGCGACACTTGGTGGTTGAAGCTGGCGTGAGATATCGACAAAACCAGGGTCTGGTGCAATGAGGGGGGCCATGATGGCTAACACAAACATCAGACACACCATCAATCCGCCAGCGAGGGCCATTTTGTTATGTAAAATTCGGTGCCAAAAGTTTGTGCGAGCCATACAGCAATCCCTGTGCTAATTGTTGTGTTCGAGCAACTGAGTTAAGAGCGTATGGCCGAGGTTACACTTAATCCCTGTGCTTTTTGCGTCTTTTTCGCAATAGCCAAGATCTTGGTTCATGGTTGCATTGGTATCGGCAAGGTTGTTTGCTGTGCATAAAATATAAGGTACCGGATCTTTTGTGTGGGTACGCAATGCAACAGGGGTCGGATGGTCGGGGAGGACTAGCATTCGCCAGTCACCAAGTTGATCGATTGACTTTAATATCGTTCCGACAACTTCATCATCAAAGCGTTCAATTGCAGTGATTTTTTCTTTTAAATCACCAAGATGTCCTGCTTCATCAGGAGCTTCAACATGGACATAGACGAAATCATGGTCTTTTAGTGTTTCAATGGCAGCATTCGCTTTGCCAACATAGTTAGTGTCGAGGTATCCCGTGGCTCCGGGAACATCAATGATATCTAGACCAGCGTAAACACCGATCCCTTTTATGAGATCGACAGCTGAAATAACAGCGCCCGACAAACCATATTTATCTTTATAAGTTTCCATTTGCGGAGCACGTCCGTGGCCCCACAACCAAATCGAATTGGCTATGGCTTTTCCAGCCGCACGCCGTTGAATATTTACTGGATGGTTACTCAGGAGCATTTGTGCTGAGTTAATTAAATCTGCCAGCTCTTCAGCACCCTCACCTTTGGGTAGATACTCTTCAATGCTCTGATCGATAATATCGTGCGGAGGGGTAAATGACATGGTGTCTTTACCGTTACGCCAAACTAAAAGATGGCGATAGGATACGCCCGCATGAAATTCAAAATTCTCGTCCCCTAGCTCTTGCTGAAGGGTTTCGATAATTTGCGTCCCCTCTTCAGTACTGATGTGGCCAGCAGAGAAATCAGACATATATAACTTGCCATAATTATAGACAATATCTACAAGGTTTAGCCTAAATGCGACATCATTAGGACCAAGATCAACTCCCATGCTGGCAGCCTCCAAGGGTGATCGTCCCGTATAGCAGCGTGATGTGTCATAACCAAAGACAGTTAAATTCGCCACATCACTGCCAGGATGAAAACCCTCAGGAACGGTTTCGACTAAACCCAACTGTCCATGGACAGCTAAACGATCCATATTTGGAGTTTTAGCGTAGTCTAGGGGAGTTTTACCCTCAAGCTCTTCAAGTGGTTCGTCTGCCATCCCGTCACCAAGTAATACCAAATACTTCATAAAATTCCTCATTGAAAAGATAATACAACCCTCACACTAACGACGAGGGTGAAATTGTTTGTGAATTTTTTTAATATGTTCACGTGATACATGGGTATAAATTTGCGTAGTGGTAATATCTGCATGTCCCAACAGTGTTTGCACAACGCGTAAATCAGCACCATTTTCAACTAGGTGGGTTGCAAATGAGTGTCGTAATGTATGCGGGGTGACCTTTTTAGTTATTCCCGCCTGAATTGCACGACGTTTTATCATCTTCCAGAACCCTTGACGTGTCAAGCCATTGCCAGAACGGTTCAAGAAAACATAGCCACTGTCCTCTTTTTTTACTGTTTTATGCTGGGCAAGTATCGGCCTGACCTGCTCCATATAATCAACCAGATGTTCAACCGCTACCTCACCAACAGGCACAATGCGTTGTTTACTCCCTTTACCAAAGGTGCGCAAGTAACCACTGGTTAAATGTAGGTCGGCATGGCGTAAGCTAATAAGTTCCGAGACACGTAAACCAGTAGCGTAAAGCAATTCTAGCATGGCTTTATCACGTTTTGTTAATGGTTGTCCATCATCTAATAGCTCTAAAAGGGTATCCACCTCTGCGACACTTAAGGTGTCAGGTAATGTTTTTAAGATTCGCGGTGATCTGTTCAAATGTTGAAATTGATTGATTATTTAAAAAATCGAGATACTGAAAAAGGTCACGCGAGTAAGACTCAAGGGTATTGGCAGCAAAGCCACGTTCAATTGTTAGATAGTTGAGAAATATATCGCTGGTATTTTCCAGTTGATTACTCACTGAGTTCTTCCAATAGGGTTCGTTTTAGCTCTTCACACTTTTCATTGTCCACCAGTTTATGGCCAAAAATATCTTGGACATAAAAGGTATCACCAGCGCGATCACCTTTTGTCGTGATTTTTGAGACACCAATATAAAGCCCTAAGTTTTTAAAGCTATTTGTCATTTGATACAATAAACCAACTTTATCCTTGGTAGTAATATCGATGACAGTATATTCGTTTGAGACATCATTATCAATATCGACGCGTGGAGCTCTAGTTGGCACATTGTGGGAAAGATCAAGCAGTGAACTCTCGCTCTTGTTGACTAAGTTTTCGACAAATTCTCGCCCCTCAAGCACAGCGTTGAGATTGTTCTCAATGGTCTTCCATTTCCTTTTATCGTCGTAGATATTTCCATCAACTCCAACCTGTAAAATATCCATTGCAATACCATTTTTTTGGGTAAATATTTGCGCTCCGAGAATATTTACCTTATTCGATGCCATCACTCCAGAAATTTTAGTGAACAACCCAGGGATGTCAACCGTAGAGATAATGACTTCGGTAAAACATTTTTCGTGGTTATGAACCACCTTCATAGCCAAAGTAGCTTCTTTGCGATCAAGAATCACTTTAATGTGTACCGCAATCTCAACGGACCAATACGACATAAGGTAGCGGGTGGAAAAATTGCGTAAACACTCACGAATATCCTTTAGTTGATATTCATCACTGAGAAGTTCCACCACATTGCGCTTTCGCAGGCGAATTTTATCGGAAGATTTATCTGCGACAAAATTACCTCTTTCAAGAACGGTGTAACTTTTTTCATACAACTCTTCCAGTAAAAACCCCTTCCATTCTGACCAAACATCGGGACCAACCGCTTTGATGTCGCTAAAAGTCAACAAATAAAGCATCTTAAGATTTTCGCTGCTCGCCATCTTCTGTGAGAATTGCGCGATTAAATGAGGATCGTTAAGGTCACGGCGCTGTGAAGTGTGGGCCATTTGTAGATGGTTTAAAATAAGAAATTCAAGACGTTTACTGTCCTCTTTACCCAGTCCCATTCTTCGAGTGATGGTTGGAACCATTGCTGCGCCTTTTTCGCAATGATTATGCCCCTCCCCTTTACCGATATCGTGCAGCATGACGGCTAAAATCATCAGTTCAGGCTTCTCAATTTCATTTGATATATTGGTCAGCAGCTGTTTTTTTTCCTCATACAGCCCTTGCCAGAGACGGTCAATCTCTTTCACTGCAAAAAGCGTGTGAGTATCAACAGTGTAAATATGGTAGGCATCATGCTGAACTTGACAATAGATTCGTTTAAATTCAGGTAGATAGTGATTTAAAAAGAGGAGGTGGTGCATTTGGGATAAAATATCATAAACGCCCTTTTTATACCGAAGGATGTCAAGAAATGTCTCATTCACAAATCTCGACCGCCGAAAACGATCATTGATACGATGTAGGTTCTGACGGATCTCAGTTTTAACTTTCAAACTCATTTTGATTCGTTGTCGTTGTATCAGTTGAAATGCTTTCATCATCATTTCAGGTGATTTATGAAACAAATTATCATTAACCAAGTGAAGTTCACCACGCAGGGCAAAAAAACCTTCTTCGATGTTTCTACGGCGTAAATAGCCAACTAATCCGTGGTCATCATTTTCACGATTTACTGCCCGTGAAATAAGTGTCGATGTTAAGTGTTCTACACATGTTGCGGCTTCGTAGTAATCTTGCATAAACTGCTCTACTGCCAACGATTTCTTGGTGTCTTTATAGCCTAAGAATTTAGCAATAAGTTCTTGCTGCTCGAAGTGTAATTGTTCGTTTTTACGTGGTGATAGATAGTGTAGTTCGTTGCGAATGCGCCATAAATAATCAAGAGAGGTTGAAAACTGTTGTTCCTCCTGTTCATTCATGATCCCCTTAATGACGAGGCCACGCAATGAATCAACCTTATACTTCACTTTTGAAATCCAAAGGGCAGTATGGAGATCCCGTAAGCCACCTTCCCCCTCTTTTATATTTGGCTCAAGTAGATAGACCGACGAACCATATTTTTCAATACGATTGCTATGCTCAACCATTTTATCGCGAATAAAATGACGGCTATTGTTTTTAACAATAAGTGGCACAACACGCAGCGCATAGTCTTGATACAGTTCATGGTCGCCATATACATAGCGTGAATCTAACAACGAAGTGCAAGCCGTTAAATCCTTGCTGGCAATCTCGATACAAGATGATTCATTACGGACACTGTGACCGACATCTAAGCCTAAGTCCCACAACAGATAGAGAATCCGCTCTGATAGTTTGAGAATAAATAAATTATCAGGGTCCTTAACATAAAACATTAGATCAATGTCGGAGCGCGGATTCATCTCTGCTCGACCGTAACCTCCGATGGCGATAAGTGAACACGGCACATGATCGGTAAAATCAACGGTACAAAAGTCATACAACATTGCAATCAACGAATCTGTTAATTGCGTTAAGTTTTTAACGGTTTCAGTTCCCGAAGCGCCATTTTTATGCTGAGCTTGGATCAGCTCTTGATGACGTAATAAAAAATCACTCGCACGTTCTAAAAAAACAGCTCGATTTTGGTCAAAATCATGATCAAAACGCGATTCGGCTATGATTTTGCTAAGCGTATCGTTGTTAATTGAAAATACCAATCAATTCTCCAGTTCAGCCAAGAGATTCTGCGAACGGAGATACTTCTTAACTCCTGTCACAATCGCTTCAGCGGCCCGTTCTCGATAGACACTACTGTTAAGTCGTTTCGCTTCCATTTTATTGCTTATAAAAGCCACTTCAACAAGTACGGAAGGCATTGTTGCTCCAAGGAGGACGTGAAACGGTCCCTGTCGAACCCCCATATCCTTTATGTCAGAATATCGCTTACTTAATGATGTGATCAGTGACGTTTGAATATCCGTGGCTAATCGACTAGATTCGTTAATTTTTGCATTGGCCATCATATCAAATAAAATAAGTTCTAGATCTCCCATCTCTTTAATAGTCATGCCATTTTCACGCGCAGCAACGGCAACGGCTTTGTCATTTTTTGAAAAATTGAGGTAGAAGGTTTCAATGCCAAATATTTTTTTATTGGTACTCGCGTTTGCATGGATCGAAATAAACAGATCAGCACCGACTTCATTGGCATAAGCAGTTCGCTGACGAAGAGGAATATAGACATCTCGGTCGCGGGTCAAAAGAACTTCGCACCCCAAACTACTTCTTAAGCGTGACGCGAATTTTTTCGCTAATTTAAGGACGACATCTTTTTCGTAGAGCCGGTTCGGCCCTATTGCACCGGGATCCTTGCCACCGTGTCCTGCATCAACAACAATGCGTAATGTTCCTTTCGATTTAGTTGCAACATCTGGAAGATGGATACGCATAGGTTGAGATTGTGGAACCTGGCTTAAAACCGTGGTGATATCTTGTTGTCCAGCTTGCGGTGTCGATTCTAATCGAGGTTGACTCGCAGCGATAACAGCACCTTTTTCGCGCGCAATATCAATAACAATGCGTGGTGGGTTTTGTAATTCAATAACTTTATAACGTGTTAGTTGCTTTAAATCACAGACGACACGAATACTTTTTCGATTAACTCCAACCCTAATTCTTTCAACAACACCTTGATTAACCGGATAAGAGCTAGCAAGTGATGCCACTTTGGTTGCCCCCCAGAGATCAAGGTACAGGCGCGCTGAACTGTTATCTTTTGGACTCGGAGACAGAGTGTTGACCTTAAACTGAGTAGAATGATTTAACTCAATTACGACACGTGTATGGTTATTGTCGGTCCAGTGACGAATACCTGTAATTTGCGCTGGCGATAACTGTTGTGACTGCTCAATAGCTTCAACAGTAAATGTTTTTCTCAGTGGAGCAGGAAGGTCTTTCATCAACAATCGAGCTTTTTTGGTTCTATCACCTTGTGGATATTGGTGAAGAATTTGTTCGCAATATTGACGTGCTTTTTCTGGGTTTTTTAGCGTTGAATATTCAATTTCAGCTTGAAGGTAGAGTGAATCGTCCGCTAATGAACTTTGAGCGTAGCGCGTTGAGACGATATTAAAAAAATGAGCATCTTTCTTTAAGTGTGAAACACCATGAAGTCCTGAACAGGCTTTACCTAAAAGGTAATAAGCCGACGGGGCTTTGTTGTGTGATGGGTAATGCTCTGCAAATCGCTGTAATTTTTGGAGAACCTTATCCCAATGGTGGCGATACTGTTGTTTTTTAGTGTCCTTAATCAGGGCAACATAGGCATTACGTGCCGCTTGATATTGACCATCGGGGGTCTGTTTAGCTTCAATTGATGTGGAACACGCACCAATAACAATGGCTAACAATAAGCAATATCGAAAAATAAGTGTCATATAGTGACCTATCATTTCGTTAGTTAGAGGAGTTTTTTCAGTTCGTCCACTAGGTTGAGTGCTTCAATTGGGGTAATCGTATCTAAATCTGTCGTTAAAAGTCGCTGTCGTAAGGGGTCATCTGTAGCGGTAAAGAGCGACATTTGTGCCTGTCTATCGGAGCAAGAGGATGTACCCTTCTGCAATTTCGCTAACCGAGGTTGCCCTTCGCATGAAAATTCCCCTTGCTCAAGATTACTGAGAACCTCCTTAGCGCGATTGATCACCTCATCAGGTAATCCCGCCAACCGACCGACCTGAATACCATAAGAATGACTTGTCCCGCCTGGAACGATCTTGCGTAAAAAAACAATTTGATCATTCCACTCCCGTACCGCGATGTTGAAGTTCTCAATCCTGTCGCGGGTTGTTGAGAGTTCGGTTAGCTCATGATAGTGAGTTGCAAATAATGTCTTGGCTGCAACATGGTCATAATCATGCAAATATTCGGCCACCGCCCACGCAATACTGACACCGTCAAAAGTTGATGTGCCGCGACCGATCTCATCCAGAATGATCAGGCTGCGCGGTGTTGCATGATTTAAAATGTGAGCCGTTTCACTCATTTCAACCATGAAGGTTGATTGCCCACGAGCTAAATTATCACTCGCTCCAACCCGAGTAAAAATACGATCAACAACACCAATGTGGCCAGATTTTGCCGGAATCAAAGAGCCGATTTGCGCCATAAGGGTAATAAGGGCCACTTGACGCATAAACGTTGATTTACCGGCCATATTGGGGCCGGTAATGATTAGCAATTGATCAGATACGGTATCAAGATGCACATCGTTAGCAATAAAGCGCTCTGAAAGATTCATGCACTCAATAACTGGATGTCGACCCTCTTCTATGTGCAACAGCGTCCCGTCATCCATAACAGGGAGAACGTAATTACGTTCATGGGCAATCATGGCGAAACTAACTAACACATCAAGGCTGGCAAGTGCCTCTGCCGTCGCTTGGATACGCGCGGCGTGCAGACTTACCTGTGCGCGAATAGTTTGAAACACTTCATACTCCAGCGTCGTCAGTTTGTCTTCAGCTCCAAGAATCTTATCTTCATACTCTTTTAACTGGGGGGTAAAATAACGTTCAGAGTTAGCCAGTGTTTGTTTGCGTTCATACGATTCAGGGATTTTTGCTACTTGTGTGCGCGGTACTTCGATAAAATAACCAAAGACACGGTTGTAGCGCACCTTGAGGGTTGTAATTCCTGTTTGCTCACGTTCAGTTTTTTCTAATCGGGCAATCCAGCCCTTCCCTTCACGACTGATCAAGCGTAACTCATCGAGCTCTTCGAGGTAACCATCACGAATAAGCCCGCCTTCGCGAATCACAAAGGGTGGGTTATCGGCAATTGAACGACCAATTAGTTCGGCAACATCCTGTAACGGATCGATATCGTGATGCAATCGTTGGCCGAGAGACGAGGTAAGACGATCAAGCTGATTTAATAGTTCGGGGAGACGTTCAAGGGATAAATTGAGGGCAACTAAATCTTTAGCATTGGCACTCGCCATCGAAATACGAGCGGTCAAACGTTCAAGGTCATAAACGCCATCAAGATTCTCACGCAGGTCTTCGCGCAACAGAGGTGCTTGTACCAGTTCAGCGACGAGTGAATGGCGCTCCGCGATGGTTTGGCAGTCGAGAAGAGGATGGTTGATCCAGTGACGTAATTTACGTCCTCCCATCGCCGTAACCGTCTTATCAAGGGCACCAAGCAGTGAACCCTGACGTTTACCGTCGACAAGGGTTGCTGTCAGTTCAAGGTTACGTCGGGTGGCATCATCAAGAACCATGTAATCACTGACATGGTAAGTTCTCAGAGTCCGAATGTGTTCAACGGTTGATTTTTGGGTTTCTTCAATATAGTACAACGCAGCGCCTGCAGCACAAACCGCGTCAGGTTGGTTTTGACAGCCAAACGAATCAAGGGAGTCGGCTTTGAAGAAACGAATTAGTCGTCGCTGGGCATCTTCATACTCATATACCCACTCCGGCAACGTGTTGAGAGAGCGATTTTGGATAAAACCGTCAAGCTCACCAATAAGCCACTCTTTATCCAACTCGTTAACCAGAATCTCACGAGGGTTAACACTTGATATTTCACGCCGCACATCAGCTACATTTTGTCCTTGAGTGACACGAAACTCACCCGTGGAGATATCGAGTATCGCCACACCAAATCCAGCATTAGAACGTGAAACAACTAACAGATAATTGTTTTCATCTGGAGTAAGAAGGTCATTTTCCATGACCATACCAGGGGTAACGATACGCACAACTTCACGGCGAACGATCCCCTTAACCTCTTTAGGATCCTCAACTTGTTCACATACTGCAACCTTATGGCCCTGTTCAACGAGTTTGGCAATATAGGGTGGAGCGCTATGATATGGAATGCCACACAGGGGGATTTCATCCACCGAACCTTTATTGCGTGATGTTAATGTAATATCAAGAACTTTGGCTGCCGTCACCGCATCATCAAGAAACATTTCATAAAAATCACCGAGGCGAAAAAACAGAATGGAATCAGGATATTGGCTCTTAATTTCTAAATATTGACGCATCATCGGAGTTGGCGTTGCCATTACAACCTCACGAAACAAAAAAAATTGTTTTTTTGGATAGATATCGTAATCATCACGATATAAAAACAGGCTGTGGCTCAATTGAAAACCACAACCTATTATTTGCTAAAACGACATGAACTAAAAAATTATTAGATTACTTGATTAAGCGACCAATGCGATTAAAACGCGGAAATGTTTTCTCCTGATCCCACGACCAATATTTAATAAAGGCCTTACCTTTAATCTTTGAACGATCAACAAATCCCCAAAAACGACTATCATAGGAACGGTCGCGGTTATCACCCATAACAAAATAGCTGTTGGCAGGTACGGTTACCGCAGGCATGAAATCGCGATAATCTTGCGGCGACATTGCGCTGCCGGGTAGTATCAATGTCGATTCTTTATGAATCTCTTGGGGCAATATTTGATGTTCACCGTTTACATAAACTTTTTTATTGCGAATTTCGACGACATCACCAGGGATACCAACAACTCTCTTAATGAAATCCCGCCGCTCTAACCACGGCTTACCCTCATCTTCAGGAAACTCGAAGACAATCACATCACCACGCTTTGGATCAGTAAGGGGAAATATAAATTGGTCCATAAATGGAAGATCGGTGCCATAAATAAACTTACACACCAACAGGTGATCGCCGATAAGAAGGGTATCTTCCATTGATCCAGATGGTATTTTAAAAGCTTGGACCACAAAAGTGCGAATGATTAATGCCAAGATTGCAGCAACAAACAATGCTTCAGCATACTCACGATACCAAGGTTTCTTAACGATAAGTTTTTTATTTATTTCAGTATGTTGACTCATATTTCCTAATCGTTTAATTTAAGGATTGCCAAGAACGCTTGTTGAGGAAGTTCAACACTGCCAATTTGCTTCATGCGCTTTTTACCCGCTTTTTGTTTCTCCAGCAATTTACGCTTACGACTAATATCACCACCGTAACATTTTGCCGTAACATCTTTCCGAAGTGCTTTGACTGTCTCTCTGGCGATAATTTTTCCACCAATGGCAGCTTGAATAGCAACAACAAATTGCTGGCGTGGAATAAACTCTTTCATCTTAGAAACAAGCACCCTGCCAAGAGATTGAGCTTTGTCATTATGAACAATAAGTGATAAAGCATCAACCACTTCACCATTAATCATAACATTCATACGCACCAACTTACTTGGCCGATAATCAAGATGTTCATAATCTAGCGACGCATAGCCTCGTGAGATAGATTTTAAACGGTCATAAAAATCCATGTTAAGTACTTAATCTCTCGCTGAACGCCTCGTTTCTCTTCGCATAGCGCTAAAATTGCCCCAACAAAATCATTTGGCACATGAATTGACGCTAAGATGAAAGGTTCTTCAATTTTTTCGATATATTGTACTTCGGGCAACTTGTTTGCGCTGTCGACAAGAAGCATTTCACCTTTAACCGTTGTCACTTCGTAAACAACCGTTGGTGCCGTGGTAATGAGATCAATATTGAACTCACGTTCGAGGCGTTCTTGTATAATCTCCATATGGAGAAGACCTAAAAAGCCACAGCGGAAGCCAAAGCCAAGGGCCATAGAGTTTTCAGGTTCATAGCTGATTGAGGCATCATTGAGCTGAAGTTTCTCTAGGGCATCACGTAACAGTTCATATTCGCTGGTGTCAATTGGATACAGGCCAGAGAATACCATTGGTAGCACCTCTTGAAACCCGGGCAGGGCCTCAACCGCTTTACGATGTAAATGAGTAATAGTATCACCCACTTTTGCATCTTGAACCACTTTTATACCAGCAATCATAAAACCAACTTCACCAGCAGCAAGAGAGGTCCGCGATTCAGGGCCGGGAGCAAACACACCAACCTTGAGGACTTCGTAGGTTCCCTTGCTCGCCATCAACTCGATCTTGTCACCTTTTTTCAACTCACCATCTATAACACGTATCATGACAATAACGCCTTGATAAGTGTCGTACCAAGAATCGAAAATCAGTGCCTTTAGCGGTGCATCAGGGTCTCCTGTTGGTGCCGGAACACATGACACGATGCGTTCAAGAATATCGTGAATGCCAATACCTTCTTTAGCGCTAGCAACAATCGCATCAGAGGTATCGAGACCAATGATCTCTTCTATCTCCTCTTTTACTCGCTCAGGTTCAGCGCCGGGGAGGTCAACTTTATTTAATACTGGAAAAATCTCCAATTCTTCATCTAATGCAAGATAAACATTGGCAAGGGTTTGAGCTTCGACACCCTGTGAGGCATCAACGACTAGCAGCGCACCTTCACACGCGGTGAGAGAACGACTGACCTCATAGGTGAAATCGACATGTCCAGGGGTGTCAATCAGGTTGAGGATATAATCTTGACCATCATCGGCTTTATAACTCAAGCATACCGCTTGAGCCTTAATGGTGATTCCTCGCTCTCTTTCAATATCCATCTTGTCAAGAAATTGATCAGTTTTTTCACGCGCAGAGAGAGTGCCAGTATCTTCGAGTAGACGATCAGCAAGGGTCGATTTTCCATGATCGATGTGAGCGATGATGGAAAAATTTCGGATCATTTTTTGATTCATTGAGTCCTCATAATAATACAACATTTTTTAGAGCGTGTAAGATTAGTCAGATTCGTTTTTTTTGTAAAGAAATAAACCTAACCTTTGGCAGCAATTATACCGATAAGTGCTAGATCGAGCACCATTGCCCTTTCAGGAGCGTATTGTAGCATGAAAAAGCGTCATGATAACCCACCGATTAATCCACACAAATCGATATCAGTATTGCGACAGCCCTACACAACAAGGCGCTTTAAACATTTCACTGAAAATCTAGTGGCGATTGTGTTGGTTTTAATAACGGTTACCAGTTTGTCTTTTGCCGCAGCTAATTTCTTTGGCAAAAGCAACCCTTTAGCGTTAACACAGGAAGCCAGCAGCCTTGTTCCTGCGATTTATTTTAAAAATGAAGATCATGATTCAGTCACTCTCTAACCTAATGTTAAAAATGATCTCCTTGCACTGTTTGTTTTGCAGTGCTATTTTCGCTAAATGAATCCATTAACTGAATTAATATTTGTCGATTTTCGCATATCAAAGTTGAACTTCTCTCTTAATGGTCCGTTCAACAATCATGGCCAAGCTAAGATCCGTACAGAATTTAAAATTCGTCACGAGCTTAGTGGTCAACACCTCAAAGTATTCCTAGCTATCAGCTTCAATGACAAAACAGCACCATTTTCCATTGACCTTGAAGGGGTTGGTCTTTTTGAGCTTGGTCGAACGTTTAGTGAAAATGAGCTTGACACTCTTTGTAATAGTCACTGTTCAATGGTGATGTTTCCTTATCTGCGTGAAGTAGTTGCCGACATCACCCGTCGTGCAGGTTTTCCTCCACTTCACATTCCACAGATCAACTTCGCTCAAGTCTTTAAACAACAAACCACGTCAGAAAATGTTCATACCCTTCATTAGAGAATAGCTTCTGTGCGTTGAGCTATTTTTAAATTTCCTGTTGACAAAAACTAACCCGCTATATATAAC
>NBLY01000082.1:0-8566 GCA_002084665.1 Desulfobacteraceae bacterium 4572_35.2
CCGGTATCATCGCCGGTATCATCGCCGGTATCATCGCCGGTATCATCGCCGGTATCATCGCCGGTATCATCGCCGGTATCATCGCCGGTATCAAACACTGGGTCGGCATCGACACAAGTGGTACTGGTTATATCTCGCAGAGCTGGAGCTTCTGCCATGATGCCACCAACCACTTCGGCGGTAAACATCTGCATCATATTACCAACAAATTCTGCCGGCAACATTCCCGCCTGCTGCTCAGTACCAAACATAAAAGTCATTAAACCAGAGGCTGCTTCACTATTTTGCGCTTTAGCTGCCATCAATGCCTTAAAGAATGCCATACCATATTCTGTGGCACCTGTTGGACCTCCCTGATCATCGAAGGTAAGCAAAAATGGCATAAAGCGATTAAAAAGTGCACCAGCCTCTTCCGCGTTAGTTTCAAACAGCGGAGCAATACCAGAAGCAAGGGCATTGATAACTGCGTAATTATTATAGTATTGCTGACGCGTATGTATCAGTGTCGTACCATATTGAGTTTGTTGTTTAGCCAAAAATACAAAATCGAGCAACATCTGTTGCATCTCTGAGTCGAGTGACTCAAGGGCATCGAGGAAGCTGTTGGCACCATCGAGATTACCAAACATGGTATAAAAGAACCGTTCATTACTAAGTTCATTACCGTCGCATGAACTATCGCTGCTACCGAGGTTAAAGAATACGTTCGCAAAAGGGGTGCCCGGCGCCATTACATCTTTGGCATATTTGGCCATTAGTTTACCGACATTTTGGATAAGGGCATCCGATTCAAGCATCGGTAGTGTCAAAGCTTGATAAAGGTCATCATTTATTACAGCGAAGAAGAAACCACCAACCTCTTCATTTTTCAAGGCTAGATCGGTAAACTGCGTGGTAAAGATGGGGCTAATACTCATGATATAAGCCATTTTATCCAGCAGTTGCGGATTTTCGGAAATAACCTTGACCATGGTCGACGCGAGTGCGGTATTGCCTTTAGCACAGGCGATCAGGTCGATAGTCAGTTGGGGATTATCTAGCACCTTATCAAAGAACATCCCAGCGCCACTGTTCATCATGTCACCGAAGAAAGGCATCCAACTGAACATTTCGTACATCTGAAAACCCATGCCTGAGGCTAGGTTGGTAATTGCGGAAGAACAACAACCTTCACAAGGGACAGACATACCGCTATCGTTGTCGTCACTGTCACCATCGTCGTCATTGTTGCCATCATCACCACTGTTGTTATCGCCGCTATTATCGCTATCACCGACAGTCAATGTCGCGCTGTCTTGATCGGGAGTGTCATTAGATACATTTTCAACTCCATCATGGCGGTAACTAAACTCATCAATACTATCGTAGCCGTTGTTTGAATCAAGGGTGAGGGTAACTTCAGCCCCGTTAGCTAGACTGTCGTTAAGAGTACTTATATCAACGACGATACTACTATCGGGATAGGCAACATTAGCCAACTGGTTAGAGCTAGCTCCATAGTTAAAATCGAAAAAACTAATGGAACTGTTGCCAGTGCTAATTTTCGTCGAGGTGGTCTTGTAGTCAGCAGAGGAAAGCTGAAAAACTGCTTTATCGTCGCAGCTATAATCAACAAGATCATCTACCCACATCACTTTCAGCTCCATCATGTAATCGGTGCTTTTTGCAGCCTCATAGCTTAACCAGTAAAATCCATCCTCACCCCAATCCTCGCCCCATGAGTTAACAACCTTGAAGGCTCCGTTACCATCTGGGGTTTTTTTATTGTCATCAAAACCGACGATGCACTGGGCATGACCACCCTTATTTTGACCATCCCGATCTCTCAACGATAAGATATTGTCATACTGGTCAATATCGAGCATATTTTGGTAGATACCAATACCAAACAGCAACATTTTTTCGTTAAGCAGTAGTTGCTTGGCCTGATTAATACCATCATCGGTGCTAGTATCAATTTCGTAGTAATCACCACTACCGCTTACCGCAGTACGATTTTTGATGGCATGGTCATAGGCTTCCTCAGTGGGCCAGGTGTTGGCATCATCCTCATCATAAGGCATCTCTTTTAGCGAAGCACAACCAAAATCGTTTAGCACTTGAAAAGCGGGTTCAGGCATAGAACCAGAATCTTTGGATATATTGATCATGTTATAAATAAAAGCTGGCGAGCAAATATTGGCAGGATCGCTACGCTCAGCTAGTTCAACACGATCAGCTTCCATATTTTCCTGAGCTGACTTGTAGTAGTACCCCCACGCCCAGCCAATGCAAGACATACTGTTACCCTGATTAGCGACCGGAGGTAACCACTGCGACAAATCGGCACTGGTGGCGGCATCCATCACACTGACTGATTTGGTTGCACGAGTAACACTATACTGTTGAACAGTATCTTCAGCGTCTACACGCATAACGGTAATACCATGATCATCAGAGGGGATATATCCCCCCTTTCGTTCATCGTCACTTGATGTTATATACTGATTCAAGTCTTCAACGGCAGCAGCCGGACTAACACTGCCAACGCTTAAACAAGTGGCCAGTAATACAACCACTCCATACAATAGTCGATCCCCCATAATTCTCTCCCTCTTCTAAAAGTGTAGTGCTGGTATTAGGGTCAGATATGCTAAATACGCCTATATCTCCCTACAACTATCCGACAGATTACTATCGTGAGATAATATTATATTTATAAAAATATTCGCCAGATCAATAAGTTACTAGCACAAACAATGCCAAAGGCTAAAAAGAGTAATAGTTACCACTTACCGCGCGTAGTATTTGCCACCGTTAATTCATAAGCAACGTCAAATGACTCGCAGCTAAGCGATATCACTACAATCATTGAAATATTGCAAAACTAACCATTTGGAACTAAAGGGAAACCCAATAGAAATCGTAACTAGCTGACAACTGGCAACGCCAAGCTGTTGGCGATTTTAATCTGATCGAAAACAACGACCGCATCTTGGTCGCCATCTCCGGTGGCAAGGATTCATGGGCTATGCTCCACCTGTTAACAGAACTACGTCGCAGGGCACCCATCAACTATAAACTTATACCAGTAACCATTGATCCAGGTTTCGCCGGCTTCGATAGCGTAACCATCAGCCAGCACCTCAACGAACTCGGCTTCAACGGTCATATCGAAAAAACCAACGCAAAAGAGCGTATCAACGCCCACCTAAAAGCTGGCACATCGTATTGTGCTTTTTGCGCGCGCTTGCGGCGTGGCGCTCTCTATGCCACAGCAACCAAGCTCGGCTGTAATAAGGTGGCTTTGGGGCACCATCTCGATGATCACATTGAAACACTGCCAACTGGCACGCCGTGATCAAAAACGGCAAAAGATCAAAGCCATGATTGCTGAGCTACACCAAGATAATCCATTATTGAAAAAAAGTTTACTCAAGGCCATGGCGAATATTCAACCACGCCACTTACTTGACAGAAAAATCACCTCAAAGGATGACTAATCTGCTTATTGATATTACTAAAGACACGGGATAAGCGGGATATCAAGACAGCCACATCCTGTTAAAAAAAACATTACCATCACACATGCTACATACAATTTGCCAAACGTCATACCGATACACTCCTACTAAAAAACTGGCCCATCACAGCACAATATTACGATCACTGTTCTGGACAAAGGTGAGAATTAAAAATTGTCCGAATTTGTTCGGTAACTTGCTTATAATCTGCCAGAAACTGCTCCTCAGGTAAGGCAGTCTCACCGTGATAGCCCAAACGCCGAGCTAATTTTCTCAAGCTGGCAGTATCGGTATCAATTTGATTAAACGATTGATCATGGACCAAGCGCAATTTATTTTCAAGGCGGCGTAAAAATCTATAACCATCCGCTAAAAGTTCAACCTCAGCAGCTGGCAAAAAATGTTGCATTTTCAATGCAGACAACGCACCAAGGGTGTTACACACCCGCACCTCTTTCACCGAACCACCATGCAGCAATTGTAAATATTGTACTAAGAATTCAACGTCAACCATACCACCACGGCCTGTTTTAATATTAAACTGGTTCGTGCCTTCGCGAGCAATCTCTTTCTCCATCCGCTGTCGTAGTCGATAGATCTCCGCTTGCAGCTCAGCCAATTTCATAAACACGGCCCTCACGGGTAGCGAGGGTTAGCACCGAGATAATGCGCTGGGCGAGTTTGGAAAAGTACTCTTGATTACTCAGCTGCTTAAAGCGATCGGCATCGGTTCCCGTCACCGCTTTGGTTTTCCCCTGACCGCTGTACATGAAAATAATATCGAGATCAGAGTGGTAATTGATCTCCATACCGCCGAGTTTGCCCATACCCAACACCGCAAACTCAGCCTCGCTCCAGCTTCCTGATTCACTTTGACAAAACGGCAGACCAAAACGGGTGATCAATTCAGTTCGAGCCATATTTACCGCTGAGTCTAAACAAACCAAAGCTAGGTTGCTTAACTGCATTAAACTACGCCCTTGCAACTCTTCACCACGCAGGTCATTGAGGGCAATGCGTAAAAACTCTTCATTTCGGAACCGGCGCAAGGTATCAAGCCGATCTTCGTAATCGAGGGTGTCGGCCATCTGTGCCGCCAACTCATCGCGTAACACTTCCAGTGACTTAGCACCCACCACATGGCAACTAGACACCAATGAGTCTAAAATTTCAGGTCGCTGAATGAAAATACGTGACAAAAAGGTACTGGTACTAAACAGCGAGACCAACAGCTGGATAATGGCAACATTTTCGGCCAACAACGCATAAAGGGTTCCATATCCACGGGCACGTAACAAAAAATCTTCAAAATTGTTAAATGCCATATCAGGTTCAGGTGAATCAATAATAGCCTGAATAATAAGTGGCAGCACACGCCCGTAATAACGGCGCACCCGACGGGTCATGTGGCTACCGAACTTGCCTTCGCGAAAACGCAGCAGAGTCTCATAAGCCGTATCGGGCTGGCGAAAGCCGTTCTCCTCCAATACATCCTTAACGAGATCGCTATCGCTCTCTTCATCCAATAAAAAACAGATAACTGGCTTAACTTCATCAACCGACTCATCTTCGCTGACGTAAAACAGACCACGATAGATGCGGGTCACCTGTTCTCGGTGCTCATCTAATACCTGCTTAAAGGTTAGATAATCTTTAAAACCACAACGGCGGGCGAGATTCAACAACTCCGCTTCGTTGGTCGGCAAATTATGTGTTTGGCGCTCCTGAACCACTTGGATACGATGTTCAACAGTACGCAAAAAGATATACGCTTGGCGTAAGGTTTGGGCATCTTCGGCGGGAACGTGCCCTTCATCGCGCAATAAACACAACGCCCGTAACGTACTGCGTTCGCGCACCAGCGGGTTTTTACCCGCATAAACCAGTTGTAGCGCTTGGGTGAAGAATTCAATCTCGCGAATGCCACCCTTGCCGAGTTTCAGGTTACTTTCACACTCTTTATGTTGCGCTTGATGACTATCGATCTTCTTCTTCATCTGCTTGAGATCATCGACCATGCCGTAATCGAGATAGCGCCGATAGATGAAGGGTTGCAAGGCTCTGAGCAATTGCTCTCCCAACTCAAGACTGCCGGCGACAGGCCGCGCTTTCATCATCGCCGAGCGTTCCCAGTTTTGCCCCCAGCTTTCGTAATAACCTTCGGCTGCGTCGAGAGAACACACCATCTCGCCACTACGCCCCTCAGGTCGCAGATCTAAATCAACACGGAAAACAAAACCATCCGCCGTTATTTGGCCGATTGCGCGGGTCAGCCGCTCTCCTAACTTGACAAAATAGCTATGCAGTTCGATTTTATTTTTAACCGCCCCCGTCGGGTCAACCACGCCAGTGGTGGTTCCATGTGATGACGAATAGAAATAGATCAGATCAATATCGGAGGAAAAATTAAGCTCCCAACCTCCGAACTTACCCATCCCAAGAACAGTGAAAGTTGCTTGTTCAGCAGCAGAGTTGTCAGGATCATTTTTCTCCATATCAACCAACGGCAAGCCATATTCGGCCTGCATCAACTGTTCACAGTGGCGGCAGGCGACCTGCAATGTTGCGGCAGCTAAACTCGACAGCTCGGCGGTTACCTCAACAAGATCAGCGACCCCACTGAGATCACGCGCGCTAATACGTAAAACTTCGCGGTATTTATAATGACGTAGACAGGTTTGTAGTTGTTCAAAATCAGCATCAACGGGGAGTTGTTGTAACAACTCAGCGTGCATGATCGCAGTATTCTTGCCACGATCCACCTCGCCTTTAGCAAACAACTCATACAAATAATTTGCATTACGGCACAGAATACCAGTTAAGAAGCTTGAGGCACCGAGCATCAGCATCAATTGACGACAATGCTGAGGTTCGGTAACAGATGAGAGAAATTGAGCGGAATCAACCACGTCGCTACAGCGTTCGAGGTTGTTGAGGGCCATATCTGGATCGGAGCAATCGAGGGCAACGTTAGCAAGACCTACTACCAAAGCAGGATCATTCAAAACCTCAACAAGCAAAGTTAAGTTGGTCACGGTTTTACTCGGCTCATTGAAGCCAAGCTCGGCTAAAGCATGTTCAAATGACCCATTTTGATCTTGCTGACAACCACTTAAAAAAGGGAGTAGAACCGTTCCAACCTCTACCATAATTACCTCGTCGATCGTAAATATCGCTATTGAGCGCCTTTTGCAACCAACTGAGCCAATTGGGTCAAATAATCCCCTTGGCCAATCCCTTGCTCTGTAATAATTGCCGTCACCAAGCGCGCTGGAGTTACATCAAAGGCGGGATTGTAAACGCCAACACCAGCAGGGGCTAATTGCTGATCTCCACAATGGGTAACTTCACGGGCATCACGTTGTTCAATAGGGATTTGACTGCCATCGGCTAAGTTGAGATCGATGGTCGACAGCGGCGCGGCGACATAAAATGGGATACCATGCTCTTTAGCTAGAACGGCAACGGTATAGGTGCCAATTTTATTGGCGACATCGCCGTTGGCGGTGATGCGATCGGCACCGACAATCACCGCATCAATCTTGCCCTGCTGCATCAAGTAGCCTGCCATATTATCGCAAATGACCGTCACCGGGATTTGATCCTGCTGTAGTTCCCACGCTGTTAAGCGTGCACCCTGCCAGAAGGGGCGCGTTTCATCAGCATACACTTCGATCTTTTTACCCGCCTCAACGGCGGCGCGAATCACCCCTAATGCGGTACCGTAACCACCGGTGGCGAGTGCTCCCGCATTACAGTGGGTCAAAACTTGCGCCTGCTGACCAAACAACACCTGACCATGTTGGCCCATCGCCATATTGATCCGCACATCCTCAGCGGCAATTTCGATCGCCTCATCACGTAACCGTTGTTGCAACTCCGCCAGCGGCAACCCTTGATGAGCACGAGCGACCTTTTTCATTCGATCCAAAGCCCAAAAAAGATTTACGGCTGTGGGTCGGGTAGCGGCAAGAACGTCACAACAGGGGATAAACTGCCGTTCAAAATCGTCATAGTCGGTCGCATCAATGGCGCTGGCAGCAAAGGAGGCACCAAACGCTGCGGCGACACCAATAGCAGGAGCACCACGAACCACCATGGTATAGATCGCCTCAGCAACGCCTTGATAGGTGGTGTAATCGAGCCACACCTCTTGTGCCGGCAATAAGCGTTGGTCGATCATACGACAAACGTCGTCTTCATATAAAATTGGCTTGATCGCCATAACTTCCCCTTTAGTAAATTTAACCGCGTAATTTCTTACACAACAGTTCGTTAACCATGGCGGGGTTCGCTTTGCCCTTACTGGCCTTCATCACTTGACCAACAAAGAAACCGAGCAGCTTGTCTTTCCCTTCACTAAACTCTTGCGCTTGACCTGGGTTAGCTGCAATAACCTCATCGACCATCGCTTCAATGGCTCCGGTATCGGTGACCTGCTTCAGCCCTTTTTCTTCAATAATGGTATCGGCCGATTTTCCGCTGTTCCACATCTCGTCGAAAACAGTTTTAGCGATTTTACCTGAGATGGTTTTATCGCCAATACGATCTAACATTGCTGACAACATTTTAGGGGTCACTGGAATTTGAGCAACGCTGAGGACCTCTTCGTTGCGCCGACGTTGGACATCACCCATCACCCAGTTGGCACAAGCCTTAGCATCTTTATGCAACTCTGCACAGGCATCAAAGTAATCGGCCAGAGCTTGCTCTGCGGTTAGGATTTCAGTGTCTTTAACAGACAAACTGAACTGCTCCATAAAACGGGCTTTTTTCGCTTCTGGTAGCTCAGGCAGCTCACTTTGAACACGTGCTACCCACGGCTCATCATCGATCACCAATGGAACCAAGTCGGGATCGGGGAAGTAACGATAATCGTGAGCGTCCTCTTTACCGCGCATCGACCGTGTTAAGCCGCTATTGCTATCGTATAAACGCGTCTCCTGAACTACTTTGCCGCCATCTTCAATAAGGTCAATTTGACGGTCGATCTCAAATTCAATGCCCTCTTTGATAAAACGGAACGAGTTGATGTTTTTCAATTCAGCGCGAGTACCCAACTC
>NBLY01000082.1:8576-13622 GCA_002084665.1 Desulfobacteraceae bacterium 4572_35.2
CCCCAAGGGCGAACCGAGACGTTGGCATCACAACGGAAGGAACCCTCTTCGAGATTGCCATCGCAAATGCCGAGATACATGACGATTTGATGGAGTTTTTTTAGATAAGCGATCGCCTCGTCACTGCTACGCATATCTGGCTCTGAAACTACTTCTAGCAGTGGGGTGCAGGCACGGTTTAAGTCAACTCGTGAGCCTGTTGCGACATCATCACTATGGAGTAGTTTACCAGCGTCTTCCTCCATATGAATACGGGTGATCCCGATTCTCTGCGCACCACGTCCTGTGGTTTCGACATCTAAAAAACCATGCTCGCAAATGGGCAATTCCATTTGTGAAATTTGATAACCCTTGGGCAGGTCAGGATAAAAATAATTTTTACGGGCAAAAATCGAGCGTGGTGCGATCTGACAATTAGTAGCCAAACCAGCCTTGATGGCATTTTCAACCACTTGGCGGTTGAGCACTGGCAACGCCCCCGGTAAGCCTAGGCACACTGGGCAGGTTTGCGAGTTCGGCGTGTTGCCAAACTCAATGGAGCAACCACAAAAAATCTTAGTATTGGTGGTTAACTGGACGTGAACTTCAAGCCCAATAACGACTTCGTATTTTTCTCTCATTTTGTATCAACCTTTCAAACAGCGACTTATAGCTCTGGCTGTTGACTGTGCCAATCCGTTGCTTGCTCAAACGCATACGCTGTTTGCAACAGTTCTGCTTCACCAAATGCTTTAGCCAACAATTGAACCCCGATAGGTAGCCCTTTTTGCGAGATGCCACACGGCAGACTCATACCGCAAATACCAGCTAAGTTGGCTGACAAGGTGAAGATATCGGACAAGTACATCTGTAATGGATCGGAGGTTTTATCGCCAAGACCAAATGCAGCAGTCGGCGCAACAGGGGTTAAAATACAATCGACCTGCTCAAAGGCCTTGGTGAAGTCTTGCTGAATCAAAGCGCGAACTTTTTGCGCCTTGATATAGTAGGCATCATAATAACCCGACGACAGCGCATAGGTACCAAGCATGATCCGCCGCTTGACCTCATCACCAAAACCTGCGGCACGAGTTTGCGAATACATATCGGCCAAGCCGGTGCCCTCATCGACACGCTGGCAATAACGGACACCATCAAAACGAGCGAGATTACTCGATGCTTCAGCGGTAGCAACCACGTAATAACACGCCACAGCATATTTGGTGTGCGGCAAACTTATCTCGACAATTTCAGCGCCAAGTTCTTTATATTTTGCCACGCTGGCATCAATCGCTTGCTTGACATCATCATCCAAGCCATCAATAAAATACTCTTTTGGTAAACCAATTTTTTTACCGGCAACGCCCTGCTCAAGAGTCGCTAAATAATCGGGTACCGGTAGATCGACGGAGGTTGAATCGGCACAGTCGTAACCAGCAACGGCGCCAAGCATGATGGCACAATCACGAACATCGCGTGTTAAAGGTCCAACCTGATCGAGAGATGAAGCGTAAGCGATCACACCATAACGGGAAACACGGCCATAACTGGGCTTTAAGCCGACAACACCACAATGGGAAGCGGGCTGACGGATCGAACCACCAGTATCGGTACCGAGGGTTGCTGCGGATTGACGCGCCGACACACAGGCAGCGGAGCCGCCAGATGAACCACCGGGAACGCAATCGGTATTCCACGGGTTACGCACAGCACCAAAGGCACTATTTTCATTGGAACTGCCCATAGCAAACTCATCCATATTGAGCTTACCGACAATCACCGCGCCCTGCTCTTTCAGCTTGCGTACTGCTGTGCCATCATAAGGGGGAAGGTAGTCTCCCAATATTTTTGAGGCGCAGGTGGTGCGAATGCCCTCAGTGACGAAAATATCTTTAAGGGCTACCGGAATTCCCGTTAGCGGTTGAACATTACCTGCGGCGCGTTGCTCATCGGCCTCGCGGGCAGCGGCTAACGCTTGCTGGTCGCAAACGGTGATGAAAGCATTGATCTGCTCATCGGTTGCTTTGATCTGTTGTAGGAATGCTTCAGTCAGAGCCACAGCTGTTGTGCTACCAGCGGCTAACTGCTGTTGCATCTCATGAATGGTTAAATCAATTAAAGCCATTTCAACTCCAGGTGCTGACCATCAAAGGTCAGCTTAAATATAAAATAAATCCCTAGCAGGACGGTATCTTGCGCCCATTCTCAAAGGATATTCTGTCGGCTACCTACTCGATCACCTTCGGTACGCCAAAGCAGCCATCGACCTCATTGGGCGCATTAGCTAGAGCCTTTTCGGCACCGAGTGATGCCGTCACTTCATCACAACGGAAGGCATTTTCCAACGGCACTGCGTGAGCCATCGGTGTGACACCATCGGTATCCAATTCGTTCAACTGCTCCACATGACCCAAGATGGCATCCATCTGTCCAATAATTGTGCCGATCTCCTCTTCATTCAGAGCCAAACGGGACAATCGTGCCACTTTTTCAACTTCAGCGCGGGTTATTTTCATTGATGTTCCTCCTGAAACGTATTCAAAGCGATCACTGTCGCTAGCGTAGCGTAAATGCAATATCTAAATCGTAAAGATGACCCTGTTAAATAGCACATTTTAAGGGCTCGGTTCAACGCTATTGCTTATTAACAACAAAAGCCACGATCCTAAGACCGTAGCTTTTATTATTGAAACACTAAAAACAGATCGCACCCACGCCAAGAGAGGTTGAATTACCAACCAATCTGCGCTGGTGCAGATGGTGACACACGTTGATTAGCAGGGGTAATCCCGCTTGATTCCACTTTAAACTGAGCCAACATATTGCGTAATTGTTCCGCTTGGCTCGACAACTCTTCGGCAGCGGCAGCGCCCTCTTCGGCGCTAGCAGTATTTTGTTGGGTGACGGTGTCGATTTGATTTAAACCAATATTAACCTGAGAGATCCCCTCAGACTGTTCATTGGCGGAGGTAGAGATCTCCGCAACAAGATCTGACATCTTAGTGACAGATGTCATGATCTCCTGTAGTGAGCTCGCTGTTGTCTCTGCAATCTTAGTACCATTTTTGGCCTTAACCACCGACCCTTCAATCAGAACCGCCGTCTCTTGCGCGGCCTTGGCACTTCGTGCCGCAAGATTACGCACCTCTTCGGCAACCACAGCAAACCCCTTACCATGCTGACCAGCACGCGCTGCCTCAACTGCGGCATTGAGCGCCAATAAGTTCGTCTGGAAAGCGATTTCATCAATCACTTTAATAATTTTTGAGATCCCCTGCCCTGCGACATTGATCTCATCCATCGCTCCAACCATGTCAGACATGTTCGCATTACCCTCTTCGGCTGACTGAATGGCATCTCTTGATAGGGTTAGCGCAACATTGGTATTTTCAGCACTTTGCTTTGTTTGCGATTCGATCTGTGCCATCGAACTGGCAATCTCTTCCATCGCTGCTGCTTGCTCTGTTGCCCCTTGCGAGAGTGATTGACTGACATCAGACACCTGCGCTGCTCCTGATACGATTTGACTACTCGCCCCACTGACTTCAGTAACCAAGCCACTAAGCTCGCTAACCATATTTTGCAATGCCGCGCCAAATTCATCATGATTAGAAGCGAGATGAACCTTGGCGGTTAAATCACCATCGGCAATCATTTTGGCTACCTTAACTTTATCAGCCAAACTATCACTCATAGTGTTAAGTGATTTAGCCAGATCACCCATCTCATCGTCGCGATAAATTTGCAATCGCTGATCCAAATCACCCCCAGCAATAGCTGCCGTTACCGCTACCGCTTTTTGAAGAGTGGTCGTAAAGGAGCTAGTGACAACAAACACAATGCCACCAATGAGTACAAATAAAAACAATGCCCCAATCAATGCATGGCGTTTCATCTCATCAATCGATTGCTCTCCAGTCACTTGAATATGGTGCAAACTCGCAAGAGTTTGAGTAATATCCTGCACCACAACTAACACACCAGCTTGTTTACCAGAATAATCATCTATAGGAAAGGCACTTACATAGACATCATCTACCTGCTTAGACACCAGCGCTCTGGCTCCTTGAGCTAAAAATCCAGAATCAACCACAGGTTGTGTTACCGCTGCATCTGTCGTCGCACACAAGACATAACGACCATTGAGCACAGGATATTTAGCTGCATCTTGAAATTTTGTTGCAATGGTCAGCAGATCAGCATTCATATAAACAGCATAATTTTGCGCAGCGGAGGTCTTCGAAATTTCAATCAACGCATTGAACGGTAATAATATTTCAGCAGAGCCAAGATGATTGCCCTGAGCATCAGCAATCGCTGTTAGCCCACGAATAGCAAAACCACCACGGCCAACTTCAACGCCCTTTAATGGGCCATGCGAGCCTTGATTAATTTCGACCACGGTGCGACGAAAACCACGCAGATCATCTGAGATATCTATCTTTTTACCATCACGCTTGGTCTGCCAGCCGTCACGCCACAACCGAACCAAACTTCGACCGCTAGGCAAATGAAAATGAAGCTTTAACTCTTTAACACCTGTTACTGTTTTATAGCGTTCCACGACAGGATTAAAGATCTGGCGTAAATTTTCACGAGCCTGCTGGGAAAAAAGATCATTTTCAGCATCCAAATCACCCTGATGCGCTAACTGGTAAGCCTCTAACACCCCAGGCATATTAGATAAAACCACTGCTTGTTCTAAGGCTTTATTTGCCATTCGTTGGATATTACCATTAATATCTTGAACTTTTGCCGCGGTGTTCTCTTCAAGAGTACGGTTCATAATATCCTGAGTGGTTGTCAACTGATCAACAACCAGCGCACTTACCCCACCATTTAACGCCCAAACACCCAAAATTGAAACGAGGATCAATACAATAAAAACGGGTAATAATAATTTTGTCCGAATTTTTTTTATCTGCATAAAGCAACCCCCACACCCTAAAGTTATCTAACAACGTAAACAATATCTAAACAAGTCCATATATTAGTCAAGTATTTACGTCATTAACATTAATCTATCTGTGGCAAATATTAAAGTCAAAACAGGCCCGAAATTTGCGC
>NBLY01000083.1 GCA_002084665.1 Desulfobacteraceae bacterium 4572_35.2
GATTTTTGACTCCATCGATTGGCTACAAAATAGCGCACTCACGGGTACGATTGATGTAAGTAATGCAACGACAGAAGGTGCTGTATGGTTAGGGACGTCACGACCATAATACCAAGTAACCCATTCTTGCAACAAAAAACGGGCCCTTTCGAGGCCCGTTTTTTGTTCAATTACCACCGCCGTTCCTCCATATCAAAGGACGCCGTTATCAATATGGCTCGGCGCCTAAGACTCTACAGAAGAGGCGAATAAACACGTTCTTTTATACTGATTCCTCAGCGATAAATTTTTCTGCCGTCGCAACATCCTCGCAACAACCAATAAAAACAGGCGCACACATCTCAATTCCATCAGGCTCAATATCGAGAATCGGCATCAATCCATTTGATGCCGCGCCACCCGCTTGCTCAACAAGAAAAGCCATCGGGTTCAACTCATAGAGCAAACGTAATTTTCCCTGGGGCCGACCTTTTAGGTGCGGATACATAAAAATACCACGCCCCTTCATCAATATTTGATTAATATCGGGGACAAAGCCGCCACTGTAGCGAAGTTTATGGCCGCTCTCCTCCAAACTTAGAACATATTTTTCAGTTCCAGAGGTATAGAGATTTCGCTGACCGCCCGGCGAGTAAATCCCCCCCACACCATCAATAGTGACATTTTCCTGTACGAGAGTATATTCCATCAACTGATTCATACCGAATTCATGAACACCATCACCCGTTGAATAAACAAGGGTCGTTCGCGGCCCGTATAGAATATACATGGCTGCAACTTGCTCACGCCCCCTTAAGAGCACATTATCCCCTTTGTAGATTGAGATAATGGTGCCAACGGCTAAATTCACATCGACCAGTGACGAACCATCGAGAGGATCATAGGCCACAGAGTAGCAATCGCCACCGCCACACTCAAAACGAATAATATCATTATTTTCTTCCGAAACCATGCTGGCACAAACACCAGAATTCTTTAGCCTCTTCTGCAAAATTCGGTCAGATAAAACATCGAGGGCTAACTGCTCCTCACCGTACAGGTTTGAAGTACCCGCAACGCCAAGATCTCCAGTACGAATGGAGTTGATGATATATTTCGACGCTTCAGAGATCTCACAAATAATCCTGATTAAATTTCTCTCAACACCTCGCTGACGCAAATGGCGGCGTAAATCCGTTTGAAATTTAGTTGTTCCTGGCTCACCCATAAAATAATCTCCCTAATATAAAATACGAAAAATTCGTTAGATCAACATTGATCAATACAACAGATCTGTGTAGCGGCAACGACCGCCAACGGGATCGTTAAAAATTGGACAAACGGGATAAAAAGCATACACATCACCGCAAGACCAAAACCAAGTGTACTCATCTTGTGAGTAAAAATAAACTGCCGTTGCTCCTTAAAACCAAGATGCTTGCGACTATAGATATACCCCGTATATTCAACAATCAAAAAAAACACGGTTAACACCACCGAGCACGCTGCATACAGCGCCGAACCAATTCCTGGCAACAGATTAAAACCGAGGATCAAGATCATCAACACGATAAAAATCGATATCTTACGAATTTCATCTTTCATCACTCGCCAGAAATCAGCACCAATTTGACGTAATGAAAATGGTTCATCATGTGTGCGACCAGTCAACAACCCCTCAGTTCGTTCGGACAGAAGATCATTAAAAGGAGCCGCAATGAGATTGCCAACGACGGTAAAGGTAAAGAACACCACCACCAAAGTGATCAGCGCTACGAGCAACTTAACTGCGGCGGCAACAATGTGCCAATACCACGTATCATAAGGAGCGAGGTACTGACCAACAAAATCACCAAAAAGATCGAAGCCCCAATACACAGAACCACAAAAGACAACAACATTAATGGCAAATGGAATAGCAATATATTTATATAAGCTAGGATTTTTACCGACAAAGAGAAACGCATTCCACAATGAAAAAAAACCTAGAACAAATCCACGAATACCTTTTGCAGCAGCAACCATTCAGACAACATCCTTTCATGTAAAACTACAAACCAACACCAGCCAAGCAGTGTAACAGTACAAATAAAATCGCACTCTAACATGGTTAGTTACCGAATCCAACAAAAGCGCAACCCACCTTGCTTGCCTATTCCATAAAAAATAATCGCTTTTCTCCTTGCTACTCATTCCACTTTTTCCTATACTGACTTTACGAAAATTGCTCTCTGCTCAACAGGTGACATCTTGATGCCCACGCGGAATAATTTTTCACTGGGGTTTTTTTTCGAAATGCGGTGTGCAAGCCCTCCTTTTGCAGAGGGACGCCTGATGCGTTTCCCGAGAACCCCACCTAATGTCCCTCGTAGTGAGGCTACAGATGCACGGTTGACGTGGAGAGCTCTCAAATAAAAAGGCATCAGGATTTTTTCCCGATGCCTTTTTTACGTATAACAAGAATAACAGCAAAAACAGTCAACCTCTTCCAGTATTAACCCCTTACCCTTTAACGGTTCACACCATGCCTTTACAGCAAGTAGCCGCAGCAGAAGAAGATGTCGAAACAGTCACCCGCGCAATTGAACAACACCAACCTGACTGTGTGTGTGTTGAACTTGATGAGCAGCGTTACCAAGCACTTAAAGACCCAAACCGCTGGGAAAAACTCAACATCATTCAAATTGTTAAAGCGGGCCAAGTGCCCTTTTTAATGGCCAATCTCGCACTCGCCTCATTCCAAAAAAGGATGGGACTACAAACAGGCGTTAAGCCCGGTGAAGAGCTTGCGGCGGCGGCCCAAACGGCCGAAGACAACGGCATTGAGGTTGCTTTAGTTGATCGCAATATTCGTATCACCCTGCTAAGAGCATGGCGTAAAACAGGTTTGTGGAAAAAACTCAATCTTGTGGCGACGCTATTTGCTGGAATGTTTGAGAAAACGGAACTTGACGAACAGGAACTCGCGAACCTGCGCCAAAGCGACAACCTATCATCAATGCTCGAAGAGATGGGAGAGCTGTTGCCTGAGGTAAAAGAGATTCTTGTCGACGAACGCGACGCGTGGATGTCTCACCATATCCAGCAGGCTTCAGGGGATAAGATCCTTGCGGTGGTCGGTGCGGCACATATCCCTGGGATTAAACGCTGCCTACAAAATCCCGTCGCGTCAGAAAAAATCGACGAGATGGGGATCATCCCCCCAAAGCCTACCATCTCCAAAGTGATGCCGTGGCTCATCCCCGGTGTTGTTATCGCCATGTTCATTGTTGGCTTCTTTTTTGGCGACCGCAGTCGCCTTCTCGATGCTGCCAGCGCATGGGTTATCGCCAATGGCACCCTGTCAGCCATTGGCGCAATCATCGCCTGTGGACATCCCTTGACAATTATTGCAGCCTTTATAGCCGCACCCCTTACCTCACTCAATCCAACCATTGGTGCCGGGATGGTTACGGGGCTAGTACAAGCCTTTGTTGCGCCACCGACAGTAAAAGATATGGAACAGGTTGCTGATGACATTGCCACCACAAGTGGCTGGTGGCGCAACCGCGTTACCCGGGTATTACTGGTCTTTTTCCTCTCCTCACTAGGATCAGCAATTGGAACCTTTGTGGCCTTTGGCTGGTTAAAAGACCTGCTGTAAATACAGTTGCATCAAGATTTGAAATTCTATACAATTTATTCAACAACTCGAAAGAGACTATTGTGCTATGGCCGAAAAAGTAGATAATAAGACCATTAATAAAATCTATTTGACCAATACTGGATCAATGCATCATCACTACGCACCCAACATGAAAGAGCGTAACGCTCTATGCGGTACTTCATAATACATATCGAACAAAAAAAACCCGCCTTACGTGGTTTTTTTTGCCAAGACAAAAACTCTTTAGCTCACTTTTTAACCGAAATCGCACAAAGAGAGATATAATACCCATTCACAACTTGCTGGAGACCTATTATGGCCGTAAAGATCATCATTATCCGCCAAGTTCCACAAGAAAAAGAACCTGAGATCCGCCCCCTGCTACTTAAGATGCGCTCGTTAGCCCATGCCCAATCGGGTTATATCTCGGGTGAAACCCTCATCAATTTTGACAATCCAAACGAACGCATCGTCATCAGTGCGTGGAAATCAATTGAAAACTGGAACCATTGGTTGAACAACCAAGAGCGACTATCGCTACAGATGGAGGTCGATCAAATATTGGGCACAGAAACTCTTTATCAAATTTACTACAACGGCTGACAACATTCGGCCGTTCACTGCACCAACATGAGCTCAATTTGATCACCAACCATCAATCCAGTAACAACTGATGCGAAGTGACAGAAATCATTATTCAAAGTGAGAAATCATATGCAGAACAAGATAGACACACTTCTGGCTCTTCGCCAACAAGCTCTTCAAGGTGGCGGCATCGACCGTCAGAAAAAACGCCATAAAAGTGGCCGTTTAAACGCTCGTGAGCGGATCGAACTCTTACTTGATGACGGCAGCTTTGAAGAGTTTGATCTCTTTAAAACGCATCGTTGCACCCAATTCGGCATGGAACAAAAACAGTTCCCAGGTGATGGTGTAATTACTGGCTATGGCACCATCGACGGACGGCTCATCTATGTTTTCTCTCAGGACTTTACCGTTGTCGGTGGATCACTGTCTGAAACACATGCCGAGAAAATTTGCAAAGTGATGGATATGGCGCTCAAGAATGGTGCGCCAATTATCGGCTTAAATGATTCGGGTGGTGCTCGTATTCAGGAAGGGATCGAAAGCCTTGCCGGCTATGCTGAAATTTTCCAGCGTAACGTCATGTGTTCAGGAGTAATTCCGCAACTCTCTGCCATTATGGGCCCCTGCGCAGGTGGTGCGGTGTACAGCCCAGCGTTAACCGACTTCACCTTGATGGTACGTGAGCACAGTTACATGTTTTTGACTGGCCCCAAAGTGGTTAAAACTGTGACTCACGAAGATGTTGATGTTGAAACACTTGGTGGCGCTGAGGTTCATACCACCCGTAGTGGTGTGGCTCACCTTGCTGTTGATAATGAACGGATGGCGATCAGCGCATTACAACAATTGCTCTCCTACCTGCCCCAGAACAATATGGTTCCACCACCAATCAAAGAAACCGATGATCCACCAGCGCGCAACATTACTCAACTCAACGGCCTCATCCCGAGTGACAGCAATCGTCCTTATGACATGAAGCATATCATTGAACTGATCACCGATGATGGGATATTTTTTGAGATTCAGCCCGATTATGCTCAAAACATCATCATCGGCTTTGCTCACTTCAATGGTATAGCGGTAGGATTAGTCGCCAACCAGCCAAACCATATGGCCGGTGTTCTTGACAACAACTCCTCGATCAAAGGGGCGCGCTTTGTCCGTTGTTGCGATGCCTTTAATATCCCCATCGTCACCCTCGTCGATGTGCCAGGGTTTATGCCGGGAACCGTGCAAGAGTACGGTGGCATTATCCGCAATGGAGCAAAGATCCTCTACGCCTATGCCGAGGCTACCGTACCAAAAGTCACCATCACCACTCGCAAAGCATACGGCGGTGCCTACTGTGTTATGAGTTCCAAACACCTAAGGGGCGACATCAACTACGCATGGCCATCGGCTGAGATTGCCGTCATGGGTGCTAAGGGAGCCGTTGAACTACTCTATGGCAAAGAGATAGCCAACGACCAGCAACTGATGCAGGAAAAAGAGACCCACTACAACGAAACCTTTGCCACCCCTTACGCCGCAGCGCAGCGTGGCTATATCGACGATGTCATCTTACCTGAACGGACTCGGTTACGAATCTGCAAAGCCCTAACGATGCTGGCGGATAAGCACGATACCAATCCACCTCGTAAACACGGTAACATTCCTCTATAGGGTAGGCTGACATAATGTTTAAATTTGAAAATATTAGTGCTGGCAATGGCTATGAAATCACCCTCACGGGCATGACGATTGTTTTTAGTGGGTTATTGCTTATCAGCCTGTTCATCATTCTACTGCCACGCATGCTTGCCCTGCTTGACAGCTTGATAGCTAATGGGGATCCAGTCACCGAAACACTGTCGCCGCCGTCTCCACCGACAGAGGGGGAAATCATGGCGGCGATCTCTCTGGCGATCCATATTGAACTAGAACGTCGTGGCGGCGATCTTCAACGTATCACCATGGCAAAACGCCCATCTTCTGGATCGTTTTGGCACACTGCGGGAAAAATGCGCAGCCTCTCCAACAGGAGCCCTTATGCGTAAATATCAGCTCACCATTAACGATAAGCAAATAACAGTCAACCTTCGCGAACTAACTGCTGAGGCTGCTGAAGTGGAGGTAGATGGAACCAACTACCGCATCACCATTGATGCCATTAGTCAAGATAGAGATAGCATCGAACAAACACCGCCGCGCAGCTTAGCAAACCCAGCCCCGACCGCATCACCAGCGCCCGCAGCCAGTCAAACTGGCAACAGCGATGGAGTCTTGTGCGCACCGATCCCCGGTTCCATTCTCGCCCTGTATGTAAAGGTTGGCGACAGCGTTAAAGCGGGGCAGCCGCTATTCAAAATGGAGGCGATGAAGATGGAAAACGAGATCAACAGGTCGCGCAGGGGCAAGAGTTGATTCACGTTAGCCCAGCGGAACATAAACGCCGTCAATCGGATCAATAACAGCGAAGGAGTGCTCAATGAATACCTTTAGTCAATTCTTCGCCGGTACGGGCTTTGTCGCCATGAGCTGGGGCAACACCTTAATGATCGTGATCGGCATGGTGTTTATCACCTTAGCGATTGTCAAAGATTACGAACCGCTGTTACTGGTCCCCATCGGTTTTGGTATCCTCGTCGGTAACATCCCCCCTGTCGCAGGAATGGCACTCAGTGTCTACGATGACGGCAGCGTACTGCAATACATCTACTTTGGTGTCAGTCAGGGTGTTTTTCCACCGCTTATTTTTCTCGGCATCGGTGCTATGACTGACTTTTCAGCCATGCTCTCCAACCCGAAATTGATACTCCTTGGTGCGGCGGCTCAGGTGGGCATATTCCTAACCCTCATGGGCGCACTAGCCCTCGGCTTTACTTCGCAAGAAGCTGGTGCAATCGGCATCATCGGCGGCGCTGACGGACCGACAGCGATATTCCTATCGTCAAAACTCGCACCGCACCTACTCGGCTCCATCGCCATTGCCGCTTATTCCTACATGGCTTTGGTTCCAGTGATCCAACCGCCGATCATGATGCTCTTAACCAGCAAGGAGGAACGGCTGATCCACATGAAGCCGCCGCGGCATGTCAGCCGCCGTGAACGGGTGATCTTTCCAATTGCTGCATTTTTAATCTGCGCCCTCATCGCTCCCGGTTCCATGGTACTCATCGGCATGTTGTTCTTCGGCAACCTACTCAAAGAGAGCTTAGTCACCGACCGTTTAGCCAATACCGCGCGTAACGCCATGATCGACATTGTCACTATTTTGCTTGGACTTTCTGTTGGCGCCAGTACCAGTGCCGATCACTTCCTGACACCGCAATCTATTTTGATCTTCGCTCTCGGAGCCATCTCTTTTTGCATTGCCACCGCAGGGGGGATACTGTTCGCTAAATTCATGAATCTATTCCTAAAGGATAAAATCAACCCTCTCGTCGGCGCTGCTGGCGTTTCGGCAGTCCCCGATTCAGCCCGCGTGGTTCACACCGTTGCCCAGAAAGAGGACCCTACCAACTTTCTCCTCATGCATGCCATGGCGCCTAATGTTGCCGGTGTCATCGGTTCGGCCATTAGCGCAGGTGTGTTATGGACGGTGCTGGTTAAATAGAGATATTAACTCTACGACAAAGGGCCACCTCGTAAGAAGTGGCCCTTTGTCGTTTTATTTAGCGAAACAATTACAGCAGATCCGCGATCTCTGGCGCCATACCAATATAGCTAGCAGGAGTCATCTCTGTCAGGCGCTTCTTATCGTCGGCAGGGAGATCAAGACCTTCAACGAAATCACGAATGATCTCTTGAGTAATCTTCTGGCCGCGAGTCAACTCTTTAAGCTTTTCATACGGATTTTCGATACCAGCCTTACGCATCACCGTTTGAATTGGCTCAGCCAACACTTCCCACGCCTGATCTAAATCAGCAGCAAGCTTGTGCTCGTTCAGCTTCAACTTGCTCAACCCTTTCAACACCGAATGATAAGCGATCATGCTGTAACCAAAACCAACGCCCATATTGCGTAATACCGTTGAGTCAGTCAGATCACGTTGCAAACGGGAAATAGGTAACTTGCTCGCCAGATGACCAAACATCGCATTAGCAAGGCCACTGTTACCCTCAGAGTTCTCAAAATCGATGGGGTTAACTTTGTGTGGCATGGTAGAAGAACCGATCTCACCTTTAATGGTTTTTTGACCAAAATAACCCATTGAGATATAAGTCCACATGTCGCGATTCATATCGGTCAAAATGGTATTCCAACGCGCCATAGCATCAAACAACTCAGCCATATAATCATGCGGCTCAATTTGGG
This sequence comes from Desulfobacteraceae bacterium 4572_35.2, assembly GCA_002084665.1. Lineage (GTDB taxonomy): Bacteria > Desulfobacterota > Desulfuromonadia > Desulfuromonadales > Desulfuromonadaceae > Desulfuromonas. The sequence goes on from NBLY01000083.1 coordinate 8,511, forward strand.
TGGTAAATAGGTTTTGCTTCAAACCTAGACCATCCTCAATGACTCGTTGCGCCAATGCTGGCCAATCGACATCTGGATATGCCGACAAATGAGCATTAAAGTTACCCACGGCACCGTTAAGCTTACCCAAAATATCAACGGTTGCGATACAGGTACTTTGCCGTTTCAAACGGGCAACAAACACCGCCAGCTCTTTACCAATCGTGGTCGGTGAAGCCGTTTGACCATGGGTACGAGCCAGCATCGATACCGCACGGAACTCATGGGCCAACTGAGCCACTTGCTCCTCAATCTGTTGCTGAAGAGGAACTAAAGCGCTCAAGCCATCTTTCAACATCAACGCATGTGACATATTGTTGATATCTTCAGAGGTACAAGAAAAATGGATAAATTCGGTAATATCCGCCATCGTGGTCACGTCAAGCTGGCGCTTCAAGTAATACTCAATCGCTTTGACATCGTGATTGGTTTCACTTTCAATGTCTTTAACAATTTGGGCTTGCTCAGGGGTAAAGTTATCGACAATGGCCCGCAAGGTTGCTTGCTCATCGCTGCTTAAAGCGCGGCACTGAGCAATACCAGCTTCTGCACACAACTCCAACAGCCACAAAACTTCAACCTTCACCCGATTGCGCATGAGAGCATATTCTGAAAAACAGTCGGTTAAAACAGAAACTTTTGACGCATAGCGCCCATCAATTGGGCTGATTGCCGTAATCATTATTCTCTCTCCTTGAGGTTGACCTATTTAAGAGTGGTAGCAGTCGGTCGGACTTGACAAGAACCTACTACGAATCAGCTGGACTTGGCCCATATTCCCGTCCATTTTCGACAAATAGGCTTACTATTCGCTCTCAAATGATCGAAAATCTGGTCTCAAGCCAGCTGTTTCTCGCTACTGCTCGTCAAGACCGACAGCCTGCTGATTTCACAAAATGAATTAACTGGCGCAATATATCGCATCACCTAAGTCGCTGCAAGGTGGTAATCGCTCCACCATCAAGCAATTGACAGGTTAGCGGTTCTTACTTGAGCTGATGGTTGGTAACTGCTATTTTAACAAAGATCTAACACAATGACTTTCAGGTTTTAGTCTACTCTTAGTGCATAGACCGTCAACTTTGCGTCTCGACGCAAAATAAATGGCCTGCACCACTTATCTTTTCAGGAGTCCACGATGAAATTTATTATTAAGCTCTTTATGCTCATTGTCGTTGTTGCAGCAGTGGTTATTGGTGCGGCAACGTTTTATCTCGATACCATTGCCAAAAAAGCGATTGAATTCGGTATTGATGTCAGAGACCATCCATATTTCAGAGATCTCCTTTGTCGGTCTCCACCTCAGCCTTGAACAAAGTGGCCAAAGCTCCAATGTCAAAGCGCTGCTCGGCAATGTTCCACAATCAAAACCATCGACACCTGCAGCACAATCTGATGCGCCAGCATCAAGCTCTTCAAGTCAAAGTGGCAAAAAATTTGTTGTCGAACGCTTGATCCTTGATCAGATCGGCGTTAGCGCTAAAATTCAAGCACTCGGCACGAAAGTGAGTGATATCAGCCTCACCGTACCTCGTATCGAATTAACTAACATCGGCCAACAGCAGGGTGGCATGATGATGGCTGAACTGGTGGAATATATCGTCACCGAGTTGATCGACGCCGTCGCCAAAAGCTCAGGCAGTCTCTCTCCAGCTCTCGCCAGTATGCTCAAAGGTGACCTTGCGAGTATTGATGGTATTAAAGCAGGTGCGATAGATGCGGCCACAGTCGAAGCCAACCGCGCAGCAAAAAAACTCATAGACGACCTCGATCTCCCTGAAGGCAGCAATTCAGAACTAGAAGAAGCAGCAGACACCTTGATCAGAGGGTTATTTAAATAACAACCGTTCAACAGAGGATCATAACTATGACGACATTTAGCCTCAATCAACAACTTGATCACGATTGTATAGCCCTTGGCACATTTGGCCGCAGCCAACTGTTATTGTTTAACAACTCGTTAGTACCATGGTTTATCCTCGTCCCTGAAACAGAGGCATGTGAAATCTTCGACATGAAACCAGATGAGCAGACCATTTTATTCGATGAGATCAACCAACTCGGTCGCTTTGTCGATCGCGAATTTAACACTGATAAAGTGAACACCGCTGCCATCGGTAACATTGTCCGCCAGCTCCATATTCATGTTGTCGGTCGCTATGAAGATGATTACTGTTGGCCAAATGTAGTATGGGGAACGACAGAGAAAAAAAGTTATACCACCACTGAAGTTCAATCGATTATTATCCGCTTAACCACCAAAGTAGATGATTACTTCAGTCCAGCATGTGAACACATCACCAATTAATGGCCAATCAATGCGCTTTATTATGGTGGTGACCACGTTAACAACCCCCCTGCCACAAGCCGAGATTGTGTTATTTTACACGGTTCGATATGCCGAACAAAAAAAGAGCGCTGACATTTAAAATATCAGCGCTCTTTTTTTGCAATTAATTATTTGAGCAACTCTTCAAGTTCTGGATCAAAAATTTCCCACACTCGCTGCTCTAGCTGAGCAAAAAATTGTTCGGAAGTAATATTGGACAACTTAATATGAGGATTTGGGTTTTTGTGAACCTCCGCGGGCAGGGCAAACTCATTCTTTTCATAGCCCTGACGTAACTCAAGAGCCAAGCCAAGGAGAAAAGCCCGCCGCACTGCGGCACGTATTGATTGCGCATCGATCTCAAAACCAAACTCACTGCGTAAGCAGTCAACGACCATCTGAGTACCAATACCATTGTTAATGTCGAAGAACTTACACAAGCCAATCATATCGAAACCAACGATGTGCAATTTATCCTCGGTGATCCCTTTTACCCACGAATCAACATCGGTCTTGCCTTCACGGGTTAACAATCCATAGGTTCCCATCGACATATGACCACCAGCAATCGCCCACGCATACCCTGGATTGCTTTCGGGCTGGTACGCTGCCAGCTCTAACCCCTTAACATGGTAAGCATAGTCCGTTTCTCCCATCTGCTGCGACAACCGCATTGACCCACAACCAATCTCTGGCAATCGCCCCTCACCCGCCTGAATAATCAGCTGGCGTATCTTTTCGTAATCACCAAATTGCGCCCCGTTGAGGATCGGCTGATCACCATGACGTTCGTTATAGGCGAGCGCATAGGAGATAGTTACCCCCAACGAAATAGCATCCATACCGTAATTATCGCTAAGTTGAATTAAACGAGCCGCCTGCCCCGCTTCATGGATACCAATATTGGTGCCGAGTAGATTGAGAGGTTCATAGTCGAACTTAGCTAAAAACTCGCCTCGACTGCCATCGGCGTTTTTTTCTGAAATATTATTATGGCAAGTGATGCCACAGCGATAACAGGCTTGAGACTCAATAAAATAATCTTTTTCAACATTTTCACGGAATAATTTTTCAGGGATATCGTTGCCCTGCGGGCGAAAATTATTCACTGGCACAGCATGGAAAGCTTGAAGGACATCATAGGCGGCCCAAGTTCCACCACCGCCACCACGGCGAATCGGTTGCAAACGCGCAGCACCGCCGCCCTTAATCACATTGAGGTTGACCTTTTTCACCTCAGCGGATACCGGCTTGATCTTGTCGTTACACTGAGCCACCAGCGCAACCACATTCTTATAGCCCATGATGCTACCCATGCCACCGCGACCAGCAAAACGGCACTTATCTTCGCCTGATTTTAGCTGGTTTTCAGTACTCAGCGCCACGGCACCCATATAAACATTTTCCCAATTTTCACCGGCCTGACCAATCACAGCAAAATGGGCATTGTCATACTCTTTGGACAACGCCATGATTTTATCATGGGTAGAAAGACCGAGCAGATGCTCCGCCGATCTCAATTCAATTTGAGGCCCTGTATCGGTTGCCGTAATCACTACATAAACAGGCTGTGGTGAACGATTTTCAATCACCAGTTCATCCAACCCCGTCCACTTGAACTTTGCGCCAAACTTACCACTACCCGCCGACCACATCGCCGCAGGTAAGCCTTTCTTTGATCCCTTGATAGGACTATAACTCGAAAAATAGGTGCGCATCCCAGTCATGGCAGTGCTACCAGTCAACAGCCCCGTATTAACAATGAGTGGATTTTCATCACAGTAGGCGCTTTCGATCCGACGTTGAGCCAGATCCTGAAACGAACGGCCAAAACCACCAAGAACATCCTCAAGATTGCGACAAGGAACATCTTCAATGGTTTGTTGTCCATTACTTAAATCAACAGTACAGCGGCTATACAACACCTGTTCTGGGTGCGCCGCTGGATCGGTGGTATTCATTTTCATCTAAATTCCCTCCCCCTACTAACATAAAAATAAAGTATCGATATAAAAAGTCGTACGCTGGACGATGTGCCAAAAATTATCGACATTATTTGGATCGCCCACTCGGGCACTAACTAGCCCCCCTCAATTAACGGCATTAGAGTCAAACAATCCCCACTCTGAAGTTGATCGTTCTCACTGGCATGTGCTCCATTAATCAAGATAATACCCAACAGTCGCCGCGACAAGTTAAGTGCCTCTATCACATCGACGGCTCGACTTCCGCAGGGCAATGGGTAGCTCTGCTCCTTAAAGCGATCAATGCGAAACACACCAACTAATTTTACTGTAATAATAATCGCCATTGTCCACCTCTCTACCAGCTAAATAGCAACAGCCTAACGGGCCATGAACCGACTGCCTGCAGGAAAAACGCTAGTGCAAAAGATAACCAAACTAGAATCTTGCCCAATTGTATACACAAAAACAAGTAAAGAAGTGATGAGTTCGAAAAAGTTTAAAGGCAATCGCTATTGCCCATTGCGAAAAATTCTGTAATAGTCCAGAGCAGGTAACGAAATCATCCAAGGAGAATGGTGTGGACTGGAAACATTTTTTCGATAATTTAGGCATGAATGGAACTCGCTGGCAATGGCGGATTATGCGCTGGCAGCGCCAAATAAAGCAGGTATCTCGCGGTGAACGGGTCCCCAACTCGACGATCACCCTGAGCAAAATACTCTTAATAATGAATCTCGCCCTGTTTTCAGTGATGATTCTGCGCGGTGCAGCGGCTGGTCTTGGCATGTCGACATTGATGCGCCCAGGTGGAGAACTGCTCGTTGTTTCCGGTGGTCAATGGTGGCCGCTAGTGGTGCAAAACGGTGAATGGTGGCGTTGCATCACCTACGCCTTCACCCATGGTGGTATCATTCATCTCGGTTTCAATATGATGGTCCTTTATCAGGTTGGCCCGCAACTTGAGGAGGAGATCGGCCCCAGCGGCTTTCTGACTCTATATGTCATCACCGCCCTCGCTGCCACCGCTCTCGGTTACTTCTGGCATCCGATGACAGTTGTCGTTGGAGCCTCAGGGGCACTGTTTGGTATGATTGGCTTCTCCATCAGCTACTTTCACCGTATCGGTGGCCACCATGCTATTGCGCAACGTGACTTCATGCTACGCTGGGCATTCTTTGCTTTTATCTTTGGCTTTATTGTCGGTGCTGATAATGCTGCTCACCTTGGTGGTGCCGTCAGCGGCGCGGCCTTTGGCTTAGTGTTCCCCATCGCCTTACGCACACGTAGGACCCTCGCTCCGCTAACCAATACCCTAGCAGTATTCAGTGGTCTTGCTATTATCGGCAGTATCGGCCTGCTCGTATTAAGCTGGTTTCGCTAGGGGCTCCTCATGGCAAAAGAAAAATATCCGACAACCGCGGCCATACGCCAGCTTAAACAGTACAAAGTAAACTACACACCACACCTCTATCCTTACGAGGAAAAAGGCGGTACCCGCGTTTCCTCTGCACAACTTGGGGTTGATGAAAGCTGCGTGATCAAGACCTTAGTGATGGAGGATGAAAACAAAAAACCATTAATCATTTTAATGCACGGCAACTGTGAAGTTTCAACAAAAGAACTTGCCCGCACCCTCAACGTTAAGCGGATCACTCCATGCACGCCGCAAATAGCGCAAAAGCATACGGGTTATCAAGTAGGTGGCACCTCACCATTTGGCTTGTTGAAGCCTCTGGCCGTTTATGTCGAACAATCAATCCTTGAGTGCGGGAACATATATATCAATGGTGGCAAACGCGGTTTTTTGGTAAGTTTACAACCTACAGTTTTAATGCAAATCTTGCC
>NBLY01000084.1 GCA_002084665.1 Desulfobacteraceae bacterium 4572_35.2
GGTGCGCGAGCCAGTGGCGTACTGTCGAGATCGGCCCCTTCGAGCAGATGCTTAGGATGGATCGCCATCCCCCAACTAATGAGGGCTGAAGCGAGAGGTTTATCGTAGCGAACAATAAAGGTGTATGGATCGGGCGCACTGGCTTCGACCACCTGCTTATAGCGTTCAGAATAGGCGGTAGGGGTGTTGGGATCGATCAGTAATTGGTAGGTGAACAACACATCAGCCGAGGTCAATGGTGCTCCGTCATGCCATGTTACCCCGTGACGCAAATGAAAAGTGATGGTTAAACCGTCGTCAGATATCTGCCACGATTCGGCTAAATCACCTTCAAAATTGAGGTCTTTATCATAGCGAATTAAGCCGTTGTAAACCTGCGCAGCGGACAACAGCGATACGGATCAGATTCACAGGGTCTCCTCACTTTGAGAAAGGGAGCGACTTAAGGTATTTTCAGGCAACACTAACTTAAATTGTTGTTTGGATAGCGTCGAATTTAACTCTAACTCATCAAATTTCACCACAACGCCAACATCATTCATTGGTGCCTGTAATATTAGTTGTTGGGGATAATTATTATCGCCAACATAGGGGCCATATTTAACGTGATAAACGGTATAGTTATTAACACTATAAAGCAGATCAACCACTCTTTTACCATCAAATTCGACCCGATAATCAACCCCAGCAGCGGTAGAAAAAATAAGCCCTTTCTCCCATGCTGTCACTTGCGCTGTTTCGAGAACGCCGAGGGGCATTTTGCCTAAAAGTAAGGCGACCAGATCCGTTATCGGCAATGGTAGCCCAGTAAAACGTTTAATATTATCGAGGGTAGGCATGCCAAAATAGTGAGTTTTATCACGCGGAACGTAGGCGTTTAACTGTGGCCCATCAACCGACAACTGAACCAACAGTTGACCAAAGAAATTGATCATATCAATTCGCAGCCGATTGGGCGTTGCAACGAGCAACGCCTGTGTCGTCGACCAACTCTTGCCATTTTGAGTCATCTTAACTTGAGCGAGGGCGCATAAGCTGTGATGCCGATACTGGCGCGCCTGCAACCATTGCAACATCTGAGTATTATCGATCACCGATACTGGCGGTTGCGACGGCTGTTTAATACAACTGGGTAACACACATAGAGATACAGCACATAGCAAGGCGATAAAAACAAAACTAGGTAGTCTGGTTAAGCTCATGGATGAATCTCTTTCAGTTTTTCAACAACCGATTCAGTATCGGGTTCTTGGTGTAAAATAGCGCGATAAATCTCTTCCGCCAAATGATTTAACCCCAAGGCCTGATAGGTATCAGCAAGATGCTCTTGAATATACAGATCGTCGGGCATTTCTTCAACGGCCTGCTCTAATACTGTACGCGCTTGATCATATTGACCGAGCTTATAATAGACCCAACCTAAGGTATCGTAGGTGGCACCATCAGCACTGCCATGCTGTTGTGTCAACACATCCACCGCCTTTAATGACATCTCTAACGCTTCATCAAGATCTCTTCCTGCTTCAGCATAGGTATAAGCCAAGTGGTTCAGAGCACCAGCATGGTCATTTTTCAAGGTGATGGTATGGCGCATCGCCTGTTCCATCAACATCAATTCATCATATTGTTGATAATAAACACCCAAAGCAAAAGCGAGTGAAGCATTTTTTGGATACTGCTTAATCCCCCACTGTATCGCTTCGAGCACCTGCTGTTTCTGCTGCTGATAGTGGTAAAACAGGGCCAACTGCAAATAAGCCTGCGGCTGGGCATTTAATCGTCCTTGGCCACTGTGTTTTAGCAGAGTTTCGAGGGTTGTGGCGGCGAGATCATACTCACCGAGTTGCGCGTACACCTGACTCAAACGCTCAAGGGCTTGATATTGCAGGGCGACAGGTTCCTCAACACGTTGATAAAAGCCAACGGATTCTTGCCACTGCTGTTGCTGTTCGAGGCTGTAGGCTAACCAATAATACAGTTGTGATGCCGGTTGGCGTGAAACAGCGAGACGAAAAACAGCTTCAGCTTGTGACCATTTTTGTGCTTCAAAATAGATCAAGCCGCGTTTACTGAGGGCATCGGCATCTAACGGATCGTTAGCGAGCAAGCGAGCAAGAACAATATCGGCTTCATCGTTACGCTGATATTGGATTAAGAACGTGGAGATCAAATGATCGAAATAAAAATGATCACCCGTTGCTTCGCGCCCTTGTTGATAGATATCTAGCGCCTCGTCGATCCGTTTGCGTTGCTCTAGCAATTGCCCCAACAATACATAAGCACGACGATGTTCAGGATAAAGGGTAATCACCTTACGGTATCCCTCATCGGCCAATAGCCACTCCCCTTGCAGACGGTGAAGACGGGCAAACTCCATCAACCCCAGCAAGGCATCTGGTTGGCGCTGGAGATACTGATTCAAGATTGCAGTCGCTTGAGCAAAGTCATCGCCCTGAAGGTGCAAACGGGTCAAATGAATATACAGTTTATCCATATCTGGATTCTGCTGTAACACACGATGAAACAAAGTCATCGCCCGCGCGACATCTTCAGAACTGCCACGACTGTGCAACAGATCAGCGAGCAACAGTTGTGATGTTAAATCATCGGGGCTTTTCATCAGAGCTGCCATCAACAGTGGATATGCTTGCTCGCTTTTATCGTGATCTAAATAGAGCGAAGCCTGCGCCGAATAGAGATACACCTCTTCGGGGTCGCCTGCAATCGCTCGCTCAAGCGCAACGTGAGCCAGATCAACTTCACCATCGGCAACCAGTAGCCGCGCTTGGATATAATCGGAATAACTATGTTTATGTTGTGCCGCACTCGCTGCCGTTGCTGCTGGTGTCTTAGCCGAAGAGAGTGAATTCTGCAACGAACTACAACTGCCAATCAATAGAGGTAACACAAGCAACGCAACAGTGCGCAACAGAATAGAACAACGACCTTTATCTATATTTGCGATCAGCTTTAACATCTATTCTTGAGTTCTCACAGACAAGTTAGCACCAACTTAAAACAGCTTCAAATACAGTGGACATCTACATTACCTAAAAGACGCTAACACAGTTCACAATTGAGGTCAATTTGATCGCTTGAAGCCCTTTATCCTTGACCGTAAACGCCACCGTGGTTAGACTCGCACCGGGCAGTAATTGATTGTTTTTATATCGTTTTAACCGCGCTCAAGAGAACCTTTTTCAGCGCTAAAATGAGCCGTGGCACAACGTTATATTATTAAAAAAGGAGCTTTTTATGGCTATCTCAACCAAGATCCAAAACTGCATCGAACAATCTTCTTGGATTCGAAAAATGTTTGAACAGGGGGCACAGCTTCGCCAAAAGTTTGGTGCCGAAAATGTCTTTGATTTTACCATTGGTAATCCATCGGTTGAACCACCGCAAGCGTTTCACGATGAACTTAAAAAAATCGCCAACAATCCTGAGCTAGGCATGCATCGCTATATGAGTAATGCCGGTTATGATGAAACCCGTGCTGCTGTGGCTGATTTTTTATCACAACGCAGTAGCCTCAATGTTAGTGCAGGTCAAGTGATTATGACTTGCGGTGCTGGCGGTGCGTTAAATGTCGTATTAAAAACGATTCTAAACGCAGATGAAGAGGTGATCATCCTCGCCCCGTATTTTGTTGAGTACAAGTTTTATATCGATAATCATGCGGGAAAATCAACGGTTGTTGAAACGAATGCTGATAATTTCCAACTCGACCTCAATGCGATTGAGCAGGCGATTAATGCCAACACCAAGGCGATCATCGTCAACTCACCAAACAACCCCACTGGGGTGATCTACCCTGCTGAAGATTTGAGCGCACTCAATGAATTGTTGCAACGCAAACAACAGCAGTTCAACTCGACAATTTATGTGATCTCTGATGAACCGTATGCACGCTTATCTTACGACAACCTCGACGTGCCATGTATTTTCAATTGCATTGACAATTCAGTCATCGTCACATCGCACTCGAAAGACTTAGCTCTACCGGGTGAGCGGATCGGTTATCTGGCTATCAATCCAGCCATGTGTGATGGCCAAGTGTTCATAGACGGTGCCGTCTTCAGTAATCGGGTACTCGGCTTTGTTAATGCCCCAGCGCTAGCACAACGCTTGGTGACCAAACTCCAACATGTAAGTGTTGATATCAGTGAGTACGAAGAGAAGAGAGATCTTTTTTATCAAGAGCTTATCGCTCTTGGCTTTGAGGTGGTTAAGCCCCAAGGTGGCTTCTATCTATTCCCCAAATCACCCCTAGCTGACGATGTTGAGTTTGTTCAACGGGCACAAAAATACAATATTTTACTGGTTCCTGGCAAAGGCTTTGGCGCACCAGGCTATTTCCGCATCGCCTACTGCATTGACAAGCAGATGATTGAGCGCAGTCTACCTGCTTGGAAAAAGTTGGCTGCTGATGTTGGTCTTCAGCCAAAATAAGTTATTCACAGCCCATATATAAAACAACAAAGCCCACATCTATTGGATGCGGGCTTTGTTGTTTTTACTTATCAACGCGACAAACCTAGTAACGATAATGCTCTGGTTTATAAGGACCTTCGACCTTTAGGTCGAGGTAATCTGCTTGCTTTTGACTCAAAGTGGTCAATTTAGCACCTAACTTGCCGAGGTGAAGCATCGCCACTTTCTCATCTAAAATCTTCGGCAATACATAGACTTTGTTCTCGTACTGATCGTTATTTTGCCACAACTCGACTTGAGCTAACACTTGGTTGGCAAAACTGTTACTCATAACAAAGCTTGGATGCCCTGTGGCACAACCGAGATTAACCAAACGACCACGGGCAAGAATTGTTACCCGCTTACCGTCGGGCCACTCAATTTGATCGACCTGTGGCTTAATTTCATGCACAGTCAATGCAGGATCACTAAATACCGATTCAACCTGAATCTCTGAATCAAAATGACCGATATTACACACGATAGATTCATGTTTCATCTTGTTCATGTGTTCGCGGGTAATAACATCGACATTACCTGTGGTGGTTACGAAAATATCGCCCCACTCACACGCCTCATTCATATCGACAACGTCCAACCCTTCCATGCAAGCTTGCAGGGCACAAATTGGATCAATTTCGGTAACGGAAACTCTGGCTCCCATACCGCGAAATGCTTGAGCACAGCCCTTACCAACATCGCCGTAACCTAAAACAACACATTTTTTACCAGCAATCATAACGTCGGTAGCGCGCTTGATACCATCGAGCAATGACTCACG
>NBLY01000085.1 GCA_002084665.1 Desulfobacteraceae bacterium 4572_35.2
AAAAAACGTCTTATCGGCGCAGGGTGCAAAAGCATACAGCACAGCAACAAGGTCACCACCAACATAACCACTGACAAGGGGAAAAAGAAAAAGTGGCACAGGTAAACAATCAAGTTGGAGCCATACGGATAAACCTGACGGGGGACGATGCGGTGGATACAGCAAAGTTTCAACGGCCAATCCTTGCAACATACAACTTATGGCTGGGTTCCCTGCACCAGCAGCACGAACAATCTGTGCGCGTGAAGCGTGACACTGATCGAGTAGCAAGGTTACCAGTTCATCTATACCGCACTGCAAGGCAAGCTGTAGAGCAGTAGCTTCTCCCGCCAGTGATGCCTCCATTCGCCGTAGAACATCGGCACCAAATACCCCCTGTGGATTAAACAGAGTCGCTTCGGCACAGAGCTCACCATCGATGCTAAACAAACGTCCCGCAAGGGTGGTAGTACCTAGATCCAAAGCTAACAACAATTCATTGGCCATGCTCACCCACTCTCATTATGAGTAACACTAGGCACTGTCTCAGTATGATAATAACGAGGCACCCGCTTACTGATCTGACAGAACACCTCGTAGGAGATAGTACCAATCTGCTCGGCCCACTGCTCGGCCGAAACACACTCATCGCCATCACAACCCAGCAGTGTCACCTCATCTCCGGCGCATACCCCATCGATATCGGTCACGTCGAGCAGGGTCCAGTCCATACACACCGTTCCAGCAACGGCTACCCGCTGTCCACGCACTAAGGCACTACCACCATTGGACAACAGACGATTATAGCCATCGGCATAACCAACAGGTATTGCGGCAATGACTGAGGGGCGCTTGGTGACAAAATGGAGACCATAGGAAACGCCACACCCAGCAGGCAATGTTTTGAGGTGGGCAATCTTAGTGCGTAAACTCATGACCGGACGCAGTGCTAATGCGTGTTCGCTAAAGGGCTGACCACCATAAAGAGCAATCCCCGGGCGGACAAGATTACAGCCATCGGTCATCTGGCTAAACGTTGCCGCACTGTTCGCAGCATGAATATAACGTGGCGAGAATCCCGCATCACGTACCTGTTGAACACATTGCAAAAACAGTTTCAACTGCTGTTCAGTATACGGATGACTCTCTGAGTCAGCCACAGCAAAATGAGTCATCACGCCATCGACAACAAGATGATCAGAACACTTAAACTGCGCTAAAATTGTTTCAAGATTGGCAGGCAAAACACCCAAGCGACCCATTCCGGTGTCAATTTTTAAATGGCAACAGCAACGACAGCCTGCTCTGCTTGCCGCCTGCTCTAACCGTTGCAACTGCTCCGCCTCGAACACAGTCACCTGCAAGTTTTGGCGAATAATAAGGTCTTCCTGCCCAGGCCAGGGACCACCCAACACCAGAATCGGCATCGCGATGCCCGAATCGCGAAGCTCAACCCCCTCTTCCGCAATCGCTACGCCTAGAAGATTAGCGCCAAGCCGCTGCAACACCTTAGCGACCTCTGCCGCGCCATGACCATAGGCATCAGCCTTCACCACAGCTAACACACCAAAGCTTGCAGACAGCCCTTGGCGGATCATCTGATAATTGTGCTGAAGGGCGGTCAGATCAATCTCCACATGCGTTGGTCGCTGGATAGTCATAGTCAATTCGAAGGTCTTCACTTAAAGGCTAAAGAGACGATTTAATTAGCGTGACAGAAAAAGGCCGCTAAGCGGCCTCTTTCTCTAACTATTATTGGTGTATTTCAATATCATGGCGAACAGCAACTGTAAAGAGCGATCCACCTCTAAATATGATCAGTCAGAATCTTTACCTTCGCTAACCAGCCACGTCGAAGCAACATCATTAGCTGAAAGGGGCTTACTAAAATAGAAGCCCTGAACTTCGTCACACTCACGACCCTGAACAAAACCAAACTGTTCTGCGGTTTCAACCCCTTCAGCCGTAACATCTAAGCCTAACCGCTTGGCCATGGCGATGGTCGCTTCAACGATCGCTCGATCATCAGGATTACTGCTCAGATCAGCAATAAAAGATTTATCAATCTTCAAGCGACTAACAGGCAAGTTTTTTAAACAGCTTAACGAGGAATAACCCGTGCCAAAATCATCAATGGCCATACGGATACCTAAATCACGCAATCGAGTTAAAGTAACAACTGCCGCCTCAACATCGTGCATCACCACGCTTTCAGTGATCTCAAACTCAAGCAAGCTTGGATCAACTCCTGTTTCCTCAATAAGATCACAAACCTCTTCGACAAAATCATCTTGAGTAAACTGTCGTCCAGATACATTGATACCAACACGAAACGGCACCCAACCGCTCTGCGCCCAGATAACGCACTGCTCAAATACCGTTCGCATCACCCACACACCCAGCGGCAGTATCAAATTTGTCTCTTCAGCCAACGATATAAATTGGTCAGGGGGAATAATACCAAGGCTTGGGTGTTGCCAGCGCACTAACGCTTCAACACCAGCAATTTGGTTGGTCTGCAAATCAATTTGCGGCTGATATTCGACAAAAAATTCTTTTTTATCTAACCCACGGCGTAAGTTCGCTTCTAAGTCCATGCGCGACACAGCCTTGGCATTCATCTCTTCCGAATAAAACCTGAAAGTATCACCACCTGCACCCTTGGCTGCATACATAGCCATATCCGCATGGCGAAGAAGATCAGCTGAATTGTCACCATCCTCGGGTGACACAGCAATACCGATACTGGTTGAACTGAACACTTCTCGCACCGCCAGATCAAATGGACACGACAACGCTTCAAGAATTTTTGTCGCAACTTGCGACACGTTGTCATCGTTTTTATAATCGGACAGAATCACAACAAATTCATCGCCACCAAGGCGAGCTACGGTATCGTTTTCACGCAAACAGTGTCGCAAGCGATCGGCAGCCTGACGCAACATTTCATCACCAACGGCATGACCTAAGTTATCATTGACCCCTTTAAATCGATCCAAATCCAAGAACATCAAGGCCAACGGTTTCTCAAGCCGATGAGCATTAGCCAGCGCCTGCTCTAAGCGATCGTTAAACAGGCTGCGATTAGGCAAACGAGTCAAACTATCGTAATACGCCAGCTCGCGAATTTTCAACTCTGCCTCTTTACTTCGAGTAATGTTTTGAATAACTGGAACGGTATAAAGGGGTTTGCCTTGTTCATCAAAAAACCACGTTGACGACAATTGTGCCCAAAACTCCGTGCCATCTTTACACAGGTAGCGTTTTTCACAGACAATGGAACGTGATTTATTGGCTAAGGCAATATTACGGCGCGAGAGCGTCTCCTCAATATCATCTGGATGGGTAATATCGGTAATTTTAAGTTTCAGTAGCTCTTTTTCTACATAACCCAAAAACTGACAAAAAGCTGGATTCGCTTGTAAAAATGTACCATCGGGAGCCAGCATTGCAATCCCAGCAACAGATGATTCAAAAATGGTGCGAAATCTCGATTCGGACGTTTGCAGGGCTAACTCAGTCTCTTTACGAGCCGTAATATCACGAAAGATACCCTGAATCCCCTTAGGCTCATCATCTTCTATATATAACGAGATACTTCCTTCGGCGATCACCTTACGGCCATCTTTAGCCCTGAATACAACTTCAAAGCAGGGGATACTTTGCCCCTCAAGAAGCACCTGAATTCTCAACTGACAATCACAGTGAAAATCTTCGTGGAGCAGATCAAAAAAATTCAACCCCGCCACATCAGCCATATCGTAACCGAGAGTCTCGCGCCACATGCGGTTGACGTAGATCACATAGCCATCAAAACCGACAACTTGAATTAAATCATTGCTATTCTCTACTAAGCCTGCGTATTCCAAAACACCCCCTGAAGAGTCATCAACAAGCTGCCTCTTCAACCAGAACTTTGCCCTCAAATGACCAAAACAGCCACAAATGTTAGGTATCAAATTGAGATCACATCATTTTTTATGCTATTGCCCATACCATAAGTAACAGTAATCAGCTAAACAAGGTATTTGGCCCACCAACAACCAACAAATTATTGCAAGAAGAACATTGACATGAGTTTTCGAATCCACTACGCTCGGTCACCCATACTCACTACTTTTATTAACAACGAGATGGCTGCTGGGGGAGTGACACACTGAGAGCTCTAATTGATAGGGCGACCCTTGGAACCTGATCCGGATGATGCCGGCGTAGGGAAGCGACCACACAAACACCAATCCTGGTGTTTTGACCGCACCCATTCCGGCTGCGGTTTTTTATTTATGACTCATACATTAGACTTAAAAACAACTCGAAGGGCGATTCGCGGTGTGTATTTAATTACCGACGACCGTGAAGCCCAACAATTGGTCAGCCATGTTGAGCTGGCATTACGTGGCGGTGTGCGCATTGTTCAGTATCGCGACAAGGTTCGCAACAGCAGCGAAAAACTGCAATTAGCTATCACCTTGCGTGAACTTTGCCAGCGCTACCAAGCTCTGTTTATCATCAATGACAGCGTTGAACTCGCTCGCACTTGTGGTGCCGATGGCGTCCACCTCGGTCAAAAAGATGGCAGCATAGCCGATGCACGCCAGATTCTTGGCAATAATGCCATTATCGGTGTGTCCACCCGTAGCGTTGATATGGCAACAACCGCCGAGAAACAGGGTGCCGACTACATTGGTGTCGGTAGTGTTTACCCAACGGGGACAAAACTCGACGCTGTCCACATTGGCTTAACTGGTTTAACAGCAATCCGCGCCGCCGTGCATCTACCTATCGTTGCCATCGGCGGCATTAACACCACAGCTCTTGCTGAGGTGATCGCTGCTGGCGCAGATGCCGCAGCCGTCGTCTCAGCGATTATGAATGATCCACAACCGAGCGTTGCCGCAAAAGAGATGAGCCTACAGTTCAACATCACCAAGCGCCGTCCTCACGGACGAGTTCTCACCATTGCCGGCTCAGACAGCAGTGGCGGTGCTGGTATTCAAGCCGATCTAAAAGCGATTAGCCTTCTTGGCTGCTACGGTAGCAGTGTTATCACCGCACTGACGGCGCAAAACACCCTCGGCGTTAGTGCCATTCACGCCCCACCAGCTGAGTTTGTTCAACAACAACTACAAGCAGTACTCAGCGATATCGGCACCGATATCATCAAAACAGGCATGCTATACAGTGCTGAAATCATCGAAACCATCGCTGACACCCTAAACGATGACACGCTACTGTGCGTTATCGACCCAGTGATGATTGCCAAGGGTGGTTCAAACCTACTCCAACAATCAGCAATTGATGCCTTCATCCAGCGGCTCTTATCCAAAGCCTACCTATTGACCCCGAACGTACCCGAAGCCGAAGCGTTAACGGGAATTGCTATCAACGAACTCAACTCAATGGAAAAGGCGGCACGTCAGCTTCAAGCGATGGGCGCACGTAATGTTCTCCTTAAAGGGGGGCATCTCAAGGGTGACCCCATCGATCTACTGTTACAGGGCGATACGTGTTACCACTTCAGTGGTGCTCGCATTGACACCCCGCACACTCACGGAACTGGATGCACCACAGCTTCAGTCATTGCCACCCTGTTAGCTCAAGGGACGTCACTTTACTGCGCCGTCGAGCAGAGCAAAAAATTTATCACTCACGCGATCATGACCGCCCCCCAGTTAGGCCAAGGTCATGGACCAATCAATCATTATAGCGCTTCACTTAACCATGTCGGCCAGCAACAGGTCGCAACCAACAAGGAACCACTGTCATGACATTAATGGAATCTGCCCGTCAAGGGATCATAACTGATACGTTACGCCAAGCTGCAGAAGCAGAGGGTGTTGACGCTGAACAGCTTCGCGCTCTCGTTGCTGAAGGCACAGCCTGCATCTGTCACAACGTAAAACGCAAAAACGGTATCCCGCTCGCTGTTGGCAAAGGGATGTCAACCAAGGTCAATGCTAACATTGGCACCAGTAAGGACGATACCAGCATCGATAACGAGATGGAAAAAGCTCGCGTTGCGGTAGCTGCGGGCGCACACGCTCTAATGGATTTGTCAACAGGTGGACCTATTGATGAGATTCGTGCGGCGATCATTGCCGAAACCGATGCTTGCATCGGTAGCGTTCCCATCTACCAAGCGGCTGTTGATACCGTTGCTAAAAAGAAAAAAGCGATGGTCCAGATGACTGTTGATGAGATCTTTGACGGCATCAAAAAACATCTCGATGATGGCGTTGACTTCATCACCGTACACTGCGGCGTCACGCAACTGACTCTTGACCGTATGGATCAAGAGGGGCGCATCATGGACGTTGTTTCACGCGGCGGCTCCTTTACCGCTAAATGGATGGCTTACAACAAAGCTGAAAACCCCCTTTATGAGCATTACGACCGCCTGCTCGAACTGGTTCGTCCATACGATGCTGTATTATCGCTCGGTGATGGTTTTCGTCCCGGTTGCCTCAGCGATGCCACTGATCGCGCACAAATTCAAGAGCTGCTCATTCTTGGCGAACTAACAAATCGCGCTTGGGATGCCGGAATTCAAGTGATGATCGAAGGTCCAGGCCACATGCCTCTTGATCAAGTTAAGGCCAATATTGAGCTGCAAAAACAAGTGTGCCATGGTGCACCGTTCTACGTTCTCGGCCCTCTGGTAACTGACCTCGGTGCAGGTTACGACCACATCACCTGCGCCATCGGTGGTGCCATTGCCGCCTCAGCCGGAGCTGACTTTTTGTGCTACGTCACCCCGAGTGAGCACCTGTGCTTACCCGATGTGAAGGATGTCCATGAAGGGGTTATCGCCAGCCGGATTGCCGCCCACGCTGCCGACATTGTTAAGCAGGTTCCGCACTCGACCCAGCAAAAGCCCGCGAGCGTCGTGGCTCAAACGTTGCTGCCGATGAGCACGGTGCATGCACCATGTGCGGTGATCTATGTGCCGTTAAGGTGATGGACGAACGTCGCGAAGAGTTGAATAAAGATAAGTAGCAGCAGCAATTTACCTGTTACGCAAAAAAGCGCCGCTTTGACAAATCAAGGCGGCGCTTTTTCATTTTGTGCCAATGAAGGCTCTACTATATACAATGACTTCAGCGAAAGGGGCCAGAGAAACAATAAACCTGTCCTTATTTCATTCGCTTTTATAAACAGATGCCAAGACCTTACTAGCGGATATTTTTTTGCCGTTCATCGAGTAGATATTTTCGGAGATTTCGCTCACTACGCAAAATGTACAGAATAAAAACTTAAGTTTTATCAACACGATAAAAGATTCTGCACGGGCCGACAACTTTTTCTCGGTACTGTGTTTTTTTCAATTCAGGAGTTCGTCTGCCTGAATCAGGAAAATCGCCTAACCGCTCCACAACATCAAAAACATTCTTCACTAGTTTTTTGGCAGCAGAAGAGTCATCAAGTTCAATGTACTCTGCTATCTCTTGCAGATCATTCAGAGCGGGTTCGGTCCAAACTATTTGAGCCATTTTTCCATACGCAATTTAGCATTTGAATGTGAAATAACTTTTTCCTCCAAAATAGCTCTCTCGCCCCGAGCAATCCCTTCCAAAAGAATCATCCGGTTTTGCATCATTTCATAATCATCGGCATCAATAAGATAAGCAGATGGTTTACCATGCTCAGTAATCAACACCGGCTCATGATCCTTGCGCAATTCAGCCAAAATCCTAGTCGCTTCTCTTTTTAATGTTGTTACTATTTCAGTCTTCATAAGTGGCACTTTGCAAGGAAGTCAACAACAGCACGGGTTCATTATACGTTGACTGGACAAAGCCGACATCAGGGCAGATGTTACACAGATTTTACATTATACGTTGACTGGACAAAGCCGACATCAAACGATTTAGTGGCAACGTGTTTAAGGGTAATATCTTTTTCAACACTGCCAAACAACGAGATTCCGCTACCAAGAACTACTGGGACAACATTTATGGTCATATCGGTAATAAGGCCATCGGCGAGAAAGCGTTGAATGGTGATACCACCATCAACGCAAAGACGCTTAGCGCCCCCATTCTCCAAACGGAGACATAAATCTTTGAGAGATTCTGCGCTAGAGACAACATTGTGATCTGGATCATCAGGAAATTCGATCGGTGTACGGCTCAAAACAATGACTGAAGCTGTGCCGTATGGCCAACCGCCAAAGGACAATACTTTCTCGTAAGTATTGCGCCCCATCACAATGGAATCAACGGATTGCATAAATTGGATAAAGCCGAAATCTTCGCCGTCAGAGACATTGGCATTCGCAGCATCAAGCCAATCAAGTTCACCGTTTTTTCTGGCAATGTAACCATCCAAACTCGTTGAGATAAACACCGACACTTTTAGACTCATGCCCTAACCTTTCAATAAAAAAATCCTCACAAAACATACATCAATACAACACGTTAAGGAGCATAACACATTAAAACAAAAAAGCTAGCAACCCATCCTACTGCAGATAAGCACTCTTAGTCTTTTCCACCTGCTCGGCATAATGAGCTAAAACAGCGCGGCGTGACAACATGTATAGCACTTGGTCAGGATGGAGAGGGTCAACCACTGGAATCTCTTCAAGATTTCGTGCGGTGATTTTTCTCATCACGTCCGTCAGATGATCCTGCGGTGTGGCGTAAATCACCTGACTGGTGGCAATATCTCCAGCAACGACTAACCCAGGTGGGATCTCCTCATTGAGGATGCGGCGAATATCATTGAGCGAAAAAATTCCCACCATCTTCTGACTGGGGTTAACGACAGGAAAGTACGCATTTTTAGCGGCAGAAATTTTATTTAGCACATTTGGCAACGTCATTTCAGCGGGGATAAGTGTTGGGCTACGTCCTTTGGTTGCCAACTCGGAGACGGTGATCCCCTCGAGTACGTCGATAACAAAATCACCAAAATGAGCGGGCGAATCGATACGAGCAGGCACTTGCTTTTCATAGATACTATTATGGCGCATGGCGATCATAGCCACCACGCACACCAACATCAGCGGGGCGAGCAAACCATAATTACCAGTTAGTTCGCTGACCATAATCAGTGTCGCAATTGGCGCATTGGCGACCCCAGCGAAAAAACCTGCCATCCCCACTAACACATAGGCTTGGGGATCTTGCGTTAACGTTGGCAACAGCATCTGTGCCGTGGCACCAAACGCACCGCCTAGCATGGCACCAATCACTAAACTTGGCGCAAAAACACCCCCTGAGCCACCCGAAGAGATGGTTAAACTTGTTGCCAATATTTTAGCAAAGGCTATCACTAGCATCACCCACAATGCCACATTACCATACAGTGCTGACTGTACCCAACCATAACCAGAACCCAATACTTGCGGTACGGCCATCGCTAACAAGCCAAGAAGTAACCCCCCTACAGCTGGTTTTAACCAATCAGGTAGCGCTAGGCGTTTAAATAGATTGCGCATGCCATAGAACACTTTGACATAACCGACACCAAGCAGCGCACAAACAACACCCAAAACAAGAAAGATCAACAATTCACTCGGTTGTTCAAAATGAAAATGGGGTGTGGCAAGGAGCGGCTCCCAACCAGTAACGGAGCCAAACAAAGAATAGGCGATGATGGAGGAGATAATACATGGGATCAACCCTTCATGTTCGAATTCAGGGTCGCGGTACAGTACTTCGACTGCAAACAGTGCACCCCCCAAAGGGGAGCGGAAAGTTGCGCCAACACCACCAGCCATACCAGCTAGCAACAGGATACGTCGATCCGCCACACTTAAGCCCAACCGCGTAGCGACAAAGGACCCAAATCCAGCACCGATCTGGGCAATCGGCCCTTCTCGCCCTGCTGATCCGCCAGTACCGATAGTGGCAATAGAGGCAATAGATTTAACAATAGGCACCCGAGCGCGGATTAAACCACCGCGCTGATGAAATGCTTCGAGAGCACCATCGGTTCCATGGCCCTCAGCTTCAGGAGCATAAGTGTACACCAACCAACCACTAAACAGGCCACCGAGCATCGGCAACACATAAAGATACCAACTGGTATCCATTTGAAGAGTATCGATATAAGGGGCTATCGTCTTAACGGCAACACCTTCGACGGGAGGGTGATAATGGCCAATATTATGGAGCATTTGCTGGTCGACGGCATTGGTGGCAAAATAAAAGGCCAATGCACCTGCGCCAGCAACAACACCAACAAGGGCAGCGAGGAACAACAGTCTAAAACCTGAACCACCCAACTGTTTTTTCCATCGTTTAATTTGTGCTACAATCGCTACCAATGAAACACCTCATGACCACAAAAAATACAACTATCATTAAAAACGCGAGCAGCGACGTTAAAAACAGATCAACCATACCCACACCACAAACAAACCCTTTAGAAACAACAAGTTACACGGCCAGACAACAATAACGCTACTTGTCATAAGCCAAATGTTTTGTTAATATCATTATGCAAACATAACATAACCATTACAATTAATGATTTCGGTAACGGAAACGCCAACATCACATCGTTGCCATAAACAATCACTCACACCCATTAAATGAGTTAAGGGAACAATGACAATTCGCTTGATCATCCTACACCTTATTCTATCGCTATGGCTTAGCGGTTGTGCCGTTAATGCCGTTACGGGTAAAAACGAAGTTGCACTGATGTCTGAGTCTGCTGAAATTAGCATCGGCAACAAGCAATATCTACCCAGCAGACAGATGCAGGGTGGCGATTACAACGTCAACCCCGAGGTTGTTCGGTATGTGCAACAGGTTGGCAACCGTCTCGCCGCAGTCAGCGATCGTCAATTACCATACGAATTCAACGTGATTAACGATTCGACCCCCAATGCATGGGCACTACCTGGTGGCAAAATTGCCATCAACCGTGGATTGCTAACCGAACTTAATAGTGAAGCTGAGCTCGCTGCCGTTCTCGGCCACGAAATTATTCACGCCGCCGCACGCCACGGTGCGAAGGGGATGGAGCGTGGCATCCTTCTTCAGGGAGCGGTCCTCGCTGCCGGAGTCGCTTCTCAGAACAGTGAATACTCGACATTAGCCGTCGGCGGTGCCGGAGTCGCTGCGCAACTGATCACCACTAAGTACGGACGATCAGCGGAACTTGAATCAGATTTTTACGGCATGAAGTATATGGCTAAAGCGGGCTACGATCCTCGTGCTGCCATCAAACTTCAACAAACATTTGTCCGCCTCTCCGAAGGGCGTGAATCAGGGTGGATCAACGGCTTATTTGCCAGCCATCCGCCATCACCAGAACGCGTTGAGGCCAACCGCAAGACTGCCGCTAATTTACCTGCTGGCGGTGAGATCGGCCGCGATCGCTATCTAGCTGCCATGACTCCGTTACGCAATGACCAAGAAGCTTACCAAGCGCTTGACACCGGGCGCAAAGCCCTTAACGATGGTGATACTGCTCTCGCTCTGGCACTGGCTAAAAAAGCGCTCAAGCTTCAACCACGCGAAGCCCTATTTCATTCTCTGCGAGGCGACATTCGCTTTAAACAGCAACGCTATCACGATGCCATCATTAACTACAATCGAGCCCTACAGCACAACAACAACTATTTCCACTACTATCTGCAACGCGGCCTTGCCAACCTTGAGTTAAATCAAACCACTCAAGCCAATAGCGACCTAAAGAGAAGTCTGGATCTGCTGCCGACCGCTCCTGCCCTCAACGCCCTAGGCCAAATAGCCCTTGTACAAGGTGATCGCAGTAGTGCAAAAAACTATTTTAGCGCCGCAGCTGGTTCAAATTCCGCCGCGGGCCAACAAGCCAACCGTGCATTAATTAAATTAGATCTTCCAGATAATCCACACAAGTACATTCACGTAAAACTACTACGGAACCGTTACGATACCCTACAGCTTCAAGTGGTCAACGCGACCGCCCTCACAATAGAACAAACAATCATTGCTATCCAATTTACCGATCAAAAAGGTAAAACCCGTCGAATTCAGCAACAAATAACTCAGCAACTTGCAGGCGAGCGTAGCATAATAATAACAACGGGCATTGGGCCGCTTAAAGAACTAAAGAATTTACGTGCTCAGGTCACTCAAGCTCAGATAGTCAAATAACAATTGTCCCGCACTGAAACAACCAGTCTTTATCAGCGCTGGTAACGTTTTCATTAATGTGGATACCGTCTCATAAATTTTAGCAGCCATAACAGGACGCATCCCTTTACCAACTTCCCCAGTCAACCACATCTCTCCTAGCGACCGAGTAATCCTTGCGGATCAAGTCCGACTCGAAAACCACCCCAATGTCGATCATTTATCATAATTGGCAACGACAAGTCACTGACCACCTGCCCCGTATCGCGGCAATAGGTCTGCAACACAAAGCTTTTCTGGTTTCGCGCAGCAGTCAGACCAACAGGATCATCGAACATCCGCTTATCACGGCTATTGACAAGATCTTGCTCAGGATTTCCCGTTAAACGCTGTGAATAAAAACTATTATGCGTTGGCGCGTAACCATTCCTATCGACACACAGGCAAAACAATCCACCATTAGTCCGACCAACAACGTCATCGTATATCGATTGCAACTGTTGCTCAAAGACACTATCGTAAGCCGTCGAATATTTAACTGGGTTAGTTGCTGGGATGGGT
>NBLY01000086.1 GCA_002084665.1 Desulfobacteraceae bacterium 4572_35.2
TTTAACAATCAATTTCTGGGTAAAAACACCATCGCGTTAAAACAAGCCCGGGATATTCATACCACCCGTCAACTTCGACATCTCTTGCTGCATCATCTCTTGACTTTGACGAATCGCCTCATTAGTGGCAACCAAAATCAGATCCTGCAACATCTCAACATCCTGCGGATCAACAGCACTCGGGTCGATCTTAACGGATAAAATCTGTTGTTTGCCATTAACAACCGCTGTCACCATACCACCGCCAGCACTTGCCTCAACCTCTCGCTTTTCCATCTCTTCTTGAACCAGCGCCATCTTCTTTTGCATCTGTTGCGCCTGCTTCATCATGTTGCCTAAACCTTTAGCCATCGGAACTCTCCTTAAATCGATATTATAATAAAACGATAGACCTCTCTAACCGCAATACACTTAGCTAAGCTCAACAGAACCTCTTTATACAAACCCTTTATCAATCGGCTTAACCGATTCAATTTTACCAGAAAAAACCTCAACGGCTTTCTGAACTAAAGGGTGCGCCAAGGCATCTTCACGCAATCGGCGACCACGATCACTCTCTTTTTTTTCCTCTTCTGCGACCAATGACAGTGGTGCTTTTTTTTGCTGCGACAACGGTTCAATCTTCACCTGAACGTCTTGACCAAAAAACTGCTGCGCTACAGCATCAAGGCGCTCTTTTGTCTCAGCATCACCCAATTGCTGCATCAAAAAAGAACCCGCAGTCACACCAACGCGCAGCAACGGCAACTCAAGAGCCAACAAACTACCGTGCTCAAGCAAGGAACCAATCCGTGGTCGCTCAACCTTAACAAACTGGACAAACTCCATCCAGCCACGCGCTTCAGAAGGAGCCACACCGGCAACCAGCATACAACGTCAACTGCTTGAACAGGGACAGCGGCAGGCGGAACAGATTGAGTAACAACCGGAGCAGCAGGAGCCTCGGCTAGCGCAGAGACAGGAGCTACGACTGGCGCGGAGACAGGGGCCACCCGTTGCGCTACGGGGGTGCGTCGCGGCAAGAGGGCGGCAAACTGGCGGCGCGAATCAAACTCATCTCAACCAGCAATTTTGGATAAACAGAACCGGCAAGCTCCGATTCAGTTTTAATCAACAAACTTAACAACCGCTGCCAATCATCCTGACAGGCCAAAGCGGCTAAATGCCTTAACGCCTGTAATTCGTCACCAAACAAGCCGAGCTCCTCCTGAGGGTCAGCAACGAGTTCACACAAAATAATCAAGCGTACCGTCTCAACAAGCTCTTGTGAAAATTGCCGAAACGAGTGGCCAAGATCATCGACACGACGAATCACTTCAAGAACCATCGAACAGTTTTGCTGCATGCAGCCCTCTAGGGCATCGAACAACAAACGCTGATCCACCATCCCCAGCAGCCCTTGCACATCATCATCGGAAACATTTTCCGAACAAAAAGCGACCACCTGATCGAGAGTCGATAAGCAATCACGCATACTGCCGCCACCGCGTTGTGCAATGAGAGCGAGGGAGCGATCTGAGATCTCAATCTTTTCAGCATCAACAATACGCCGCAACTGGGCGACAACCTTAGGTGCAGGAATTTTACGAAAATCGAAACGCTGACAGCGCGACAGGATAGTTACTGGGATTTTGTGCGGTTCCGTGGTCGCGAAAATAAATTTCACGTGTTCAGGAGGCTCTTCGAGGGTTTTCAGCAACGCATTAAACGCATTAATTGACAACATATGAACTTCATCAATGATGAAGACCTTATAGCGCGACTGAGCGGGCATGTAACGCAGAGTTTCACGTAACTCACGCACATCGTCGACACCGTTGTTTGATGCGCCATCAATCTCAAACACATCAACGCTATGGCCCTCAGTGATCTCAACGCAAGAGCGACAGACATTACAAGGCTCAACAGCGTTGTCTTGCTCACAATTCAGCGCCTTTGCTAAAATCCGTGCGGCAGAGGTCTTACCAACACCACGAGCACCCGTAAACAAAAAAGCGTGATGAACACGACCGCTAGTGATCGCATTAGCCAAAGTACGACTAACATGCTCTTGACCAATTAAGTCAGCAAAAAGCTGTGGTCGCCATTTTCGCGCTAATACCAGATAGGACATTGAAAGGCCGAGCCTCCACATGAGGTGCTGAAACGTACTCTATAAAATAGAGTAATTATCGCAGTATGAAGTTTTACAGCTGAAAAATCAACGCTCGGCGCATTAAAAAAAACGCCATCAACGCTAACAAAAGGAGGATAGACCACACAAACAAAAATTGCCGTTACAAGTGGCAACCAGGCACCCCCACGGCACACAGACTGCATCGTTACCGCTGCTCCCTTCCGGGCCTGACGGAGTTCGCGACCGTCCGTTGCGCGGGACCTGGTTGCCGCTTCTAACGGCAATCAGTTATTCCACACATCAAACTAACCAACATCATGAGCAAACTACTACTCGCTGACGCTTAACTACTTAATAATGGCGGAGAGGGAGGGATTCGAACCCTCGGTACCTTGCAGTACACCCGCTTTCCAGGCGAGCACCTTCGGCCGCTCGGTCACCTCTCCACACCAGCGGCAAATAGTACACAGCATCGAACACCATGTAAAGTGTTTATTACCATCAAACCGAACCAACAGCGCATCTTCACCATATGCGATCCAGAAACTCTGAGAGTCAGCACGAATACCGTTATCATCAACCTACTTCACCAACTCGTTGAGAACTTCAGGAGCCCGACAAATACTTTCGTCTCGATGCTTGACACCTATACCGCCATTTCATATCTATAACAATCACAATATGACCCCCAGCTCAGTATTCGCACATTACCTTGGCTATGAAGGATTAATTCCGAGACAAATCGTTACTCTTACGGTAAAAGAAACACGTCTCCTTTTTTACATTTATATTATTGGAATTTGTGCGATGCCTGAATCGATCCAACTCACCTATCCACTCAGTCGCACCCTATGGCGACAATTTTTTGTCGCCCACTATAAGAACGATAGTGGCATCAAGTGGTGTGCCATACTTGGAGCCCTCTGCATTACCACAAGCCTGATCGGCCTTGTGGGGCTCTACCCGTCGCAACTGGCTGCCAATCTATTATTAGCGACAGGATTATTTGGCTTATCGACCAAGCAGTTACTTATTTTTATTGCCGTACACAAAGCTAGTTGCCATCCCTTTTTCAACCAACAATTAACAGTAACCATTAACGAACATGAAATAACTGTTCGCAGTGATCAAAAAGGATATAGCCAACCATGGGATAACTTCACCGGTTATCGCCATTTCGACCTCGGTTTTGCTTTGTATCATGACCGCCATGCGTTCTTTTTCATCCCCACGTCGGCGATGTCAACACAACAACAACACGATCTACAGCAGCGCCTCGATGCGACTGCCCTCCCGCTACTAACAGCGGATCATCTTTTTTAAGGAAACACACCATGTCTTTTGACTCTCTTGGCCTGTGCCCCGAACTAATGAGTGCTATCACCACTCAAGGTTACACCACCCCAACGCCAATTCAAACTGAAGCAATTCCTGCCATCTTAGAGGGTTGTGACCTGTTGGCTGGTGCTCAAACAGGAACAGGAAAAACAGCAGCATTTGCGTTACCGCTGGTGCAGATGTTAAGCCAACGAACCCTGAAAAATAAACGTCGCTCGCCGCGCGTTCTAGTACTGGTACCGACCCGTGAACTAGCAGCTCAGGTGAGTGACCAGATGAAAAACTATGGTCGACGTTTATCGTTGCGCGCTACCATGATCTATGGCGGAGTCAATATACAAGCACAAATTGAACGCCTAGATCGCGGTGTTGACATTGTCGTCGCCACTCCTGGACGACTTCTTGATCATGCGGAACGGGAAACCATCGATCTGTCACGCATCGAATTTTTAGTATTAGATGAAGCAGATCGGATGCTGGATCTTGGTTTCATCGATGAGATCAAAAAGATAACCGAATACCTGCCGGTGAAACGGCAAAACCTGTTATTTTCAGCCACCTACTCGTACAACATCAAAAAACTAGCTGACGAATTACTCAATCAACCTCGACGCATTGAGGTGGCTCGAACCAATATTGCCGCCGACGCGGTCAAACAAGCCATCTACCATGTCGAGCGCAGCCGAAAACGTGAAATGCTGTCACACCTCATTCGCAAAGGGGAGTGGAGCCAAATACTGGTGTTTACCCGTACCCGCTACGGTGCCGACAAACTGACCGAAGAGCTGATGTACGATAGTATTAATGCCGCAGCCATCCACAGCAATAAAAGTCAGTCGGTCCGCACCAGAACCCTCGCTGAGTTCAAAAAAGGGGAGATCCGCGTTTTGGTGGCGACCGATGTTGCCGCACGAGGTCTTGACATTGCCCAACTTCCCCATGTTGTTAACTACGAGCTACCTCAGGTTGCTGAAGACTACGTTCACCGCATTGGCCGTACTGGTCGTGCTGGCGAAGAGGGTATTGCCTTGTCACTGGTTTGCCCTGCCGAGTTACCCCGCTTAAAGGCGATTGAAGAGCTGCTTGAATACGGCATTACGGTTCAAACCGTTGCCGACTTCCCTGCCCTACCAGTTAACCGTGGCGGACGACTTAAGCCTAAAAAGAAGAAGGGTGGCCACAAATCAAAGAAAACCACGACAAAATCCAATAAAGCGCAGCCAAAGCCAGCAAAACAAGTAAAAAAAGGCAAGGCAGCTCAAAAACCCTCAAAACCACGGCGTGGCAAGCAAACATCGAATCGCGGCATTACCCACACCCGTCGAGGCAGATAATTCAAGCGTGGCCGAACTAAGCCTATTTACCGACGGCAGTATCAATCCGCTCTCAAAGATCGGCTATGGTGCCTACTTGGTCGCAACAACTCCCCTCCCTCCCTGTGACCAACTTACGGGGAGGGCGGTAAGTAAACGATTTACCGAAACCACCTCAACACGGCTGGAGATCCAAACACTACTGTGGGCGATTCATGAATTAAAAGGCACCGGACAACTACAAACACAGCGCGACCATCTCACCGTCTATACTGACTGCCAAACCATCATCAACTTGCCAACTCGGCGACAACGCTTAGAACAAAACAACTACTGTTCCAAAAAAAATATCCCTCTTAAAAACGGCGACCTATATCAACAACTTTTTCGCCAATTTGACCTCACCAACCTTAAATTAATTAAAGTTCGCGGTCACCAATCTACAAAAAACAAACAACATCTTGATCAGATTTTCACCCTTGTTGATCGCCATGCACGCCAAGCATTGCGCGCTGAACAGGCCAAATAGCAACTCCATCAAAAAAAACGTGAACTGGCAGGCTGCCAAATTTAGCACCAAAAACAGTCAGGACAGCTAATACCTGTGCCTCAACTCTTCCAGTGCCGCAAAGATCGCATCTTGCCACTGCTCACCAGTGATGCCCCATTGACAACACGTATCATAATTGACACCACCACGGGCAGAAGCGACTAGATCGGCAATGGAACACTGCTCAACACAGTAGCGTGCAAAGCGGCCAGCGTTGCCACTTAATTCATTCATTAGACTAACCATCATCTCTTCACTCCATTGCAAATTAAATAAGCAAGGGAACCTACACCATGAGCAGTAATGATTCAATAATTACAATTGATAAAAAAAGGGGAGTTTCACTTTAAGGCAAGTCCAAGCATGACCATAGGTACTGACCATGACCATAGGTACTGACAGATCATTTCTTCAACACTTTCACAGCACACGAAAACAATTGGACATGCATATACCTATTGAATTAAGGTCATTCAGGCAAGAACCTCAAGGTGACATTCTTTGTTTATTGCTTTTTCTTTGTTTATTGCTTTACAGCCAAACTGCCAATTATTGAGACCATTTGATCAGCCAGCGGATTATGTCGATGACGAGGCCGGTAATATGATGACGGTTTGCACTGGACATAGCGTCACATCCATTAAAAACGTAATTTTAACGAGTTCGCTCTAGCCCGAGTCTTTCGTGGCCGCTTCTTGGCGGAAGTCAACCAAGCGGGGCTGAAGATACCAGTCGGTG
>NBLY01000087.1 GCA_002084665.1 Desulfobacteraceae bacterium 4572_35.2
AAAAAAACATCCTACAAACATAAATTTAAATAATTCGGCGCATAACATTTGTAACACTAGCTTAACCATACCCCTTATCCCTCAATTGAAACATGTATACATCACGATGTCGCACACACCTATCAGATTACTCAATAGACCAAGCCACTGTGTTGACTTTCAACTGCGTAATGACTTATCTTGACCCATGGAATTTGTTCCTTATCACTTAAACAATAACGACACATTTTATTTTATAGATTGAGACACTTAAGTGGCACTATTATCTTTCCCACAACCCAGCGGTTTACGCGTTTGGGAGTCTGAAAAAATTAGGGCTGAATACAATATTCAGCAAGGCTTTTGCTATTCTCGCGTTGAGGAGTGCAAAGATGCATTTCGCTTTGCCGCGTTGATCGACATCAAGAAGTTGCCCGACCTCATTAACTCTTGTGCAGCCCTGTTAACCGATGAGAGTTTTTTTGTTCTTGAATATTATCCCGACAAAATAACCAACGTCGATGATGATACTCCGGCAGAACCAACAATCTTCTATTCACCATATATGGAAACAGCTGAGATTCTTGAGATTCTCGCTCCCTACTTAAGCCGCTTGATCCACGATGGCTTTGTCGGTTTTGGCCTCGCCAATAGCCGCCAAGGGGCGGAACTGTTCTACTCGGAAGAGAAAGCATTTACCTGTTTTACGGCTAACCACATTCGGGCCATGAACATCTTTACTCAACATGGTTTACGCTTTAAAGAGCAGCTGCTGTTTCCTGCCGATTTTGCTCATGACCACTTCTCCCTCATTAGCCTCAACTCTCGCCAACTACCCCATGAGCTACAAGGGTTTAGCCGCAACGAACTTGACTATGTCAACTACTGCGGCGACCTAGTGGAGCTATTTGAGATGCAATGCACCACTTCAGGTGAGGAGTTCTACTTGTCAGCCAAAGAGCAAGATTATATTTCAGACCTCCTTGAGCAGCAACCTGAACTGAACTGGTCAAGCGACGATGAATTTATCCATCTGCTCCTCGATTGGAAAGAGTTTGTCAAAGAGTGTAATCAAGGCTTTGATGGCACACTTGAGGATTACGAATCGGGATTAAAGGTTCGCGATATTATCGCCACCGTGACCGACAAATCGGAGAAGACTATTCGTACCAAACTGTTGAAGTTTATTGATGGTGCCGATACGATTTTCAAACATCAACTGGTAGAAACAGCACGCCACATCCCCGAAAGTTCGGCAGAAACACGATCAGATCAAATCTTTTGGCGCTGGGGCGTAACCCGCAAACAGGGTGCCACTCTTCGCCGTGACCTGATTCGCAGCGGCTGGTTTGCAACCAAATGATGATGGAAATAACCACAGAATCGAAACTGCTAATCCTGACAGCAGTTGCCGCCGAGAGCGATCAGCTTATCAGCGCCCTCCATCAGCCACAAACGATTCAATGCGGCCACCTTACCGTCTACACTGGCCTCATTGACTCACAGAATCTTGCTATTGCATGCTGCGGTATCGGCAAAGCTGCGGCTGCGGCCGCGACAGTTTTGCTAATTAACAAATTCACGCTGAGCCATGTATTGATGGTCGGTTGCGCTGGCGCATACCTTGAAGGGGGATTGACCGTCGGCGATATCGCCATTGCCAGTGATGAGATCATGGGCGATGAGGGTGTTTTGACTTCAAACGGTTTTCTCGACATGGAGCAACTCGGCTTTGCCATCGTTCAATGTGGTGAACAACGCTTTTTCAACCGCTTTCCGACAACCGACACAATGGTTGAGCGGTTCAATGCGGTTCTTACACCCTACGCACAGCAGCACTCTCTCCAATGTAAAACAGGCAGCTTTGTCACCGTCTCTACCTGTAGCGGCACGGCCCTAATTGGTCAGCAACTCTACCAACGCACACAGGGGATCATCGAAAACATGGAGGGCGCAGCAGTGGCGCAAATGTGCGCTCAATACCAGATTCCGTTTAGCGAATTACGCGTCATATCGAATATGGTTGAAGACCGCAACATGGATCAGTGGGATCTTACCGGTGCTATGACTCGTGCTCAGCATGCCGCTCTTCAAGTAATCCATTGCTTTACAGCAGAAAAAGAGTAACCCACCATGACCGACACTACGTTGACCCTCGGCTACTCCCCTTGCCCTAATGATACGTTTATATTTAATGCCTTAATTCATGGCCTCGTCCCTTGCGACGGGATCACCTTTAACGAACGACTTGAGGATGTTGAGACCCTCAATCGGTTGGCGATGGATGGTGCTCTTGATCTGACCAAAATTTCGTATCATGCGTTAGGCCATTTACGTGATCGCTACGTTCTGCTCCATTCTGGTGGGGCACTCGGTCGCGGCTGCGGACCACTACTGGTAGCCAAGCAACCTTGCTCTATTGAACAACTACGTGACAAAACCATCCTTATCCCCGGCGAACTAACGACAGCCCATCTGCTGCTACAACTTCATGGTGAGGGCTTTAAGCAGGTAAAAAGTCTACCCTTCGACCAAATCATCCCTGCGCTAGATCGCGATGAAGCAGATGCTGGGGTTATTATCCATGAATCTCGTTTCACCTATCAACAACAAGGGCTACATCAAGTTCTCGATCTTGGTCAATGGTGGGAACAGCTCACAGGGCGTACGCTATGCCCAACAGCATCCAGATGCTGCGGACCAATATATCCGTAACCACGCTCAAGAATTATCTGACAGCGTCACCCACGACCACATTCAGCTTTATGTCAATTCATTCTCAATTGATCTCGGCGATGAGGGGATTGCTGCAGTACAAGAGCTGTTAGGCCGCGCTGAAAAACAACGACTAATTCCACCCTGTTCATTACCGCTATTCCACACATAAACTGAATAAACTGTGACTATTTAGCTCAAGAACAGCCAAAAACAATATCAAATGCACAGCCATGAACTTGACAATCGTACTCAGTGTATGAGAAAAGCAAACCTATTAATTTATGCAACTATGATGAAAGTGAGAACGTTATGAAAAAAGATATTCTAACAAAAGGTGCCATTTTACAGCGTGACCAAGAAACCTATGCCGTTGCACCCCATATTCCAGGAGGTCTCACCTCAGCAGATCAATTACGCAAAATTGCAGATGTAGCCGACAAGTATAACGCTCAAGCTCTCAAGTTAACCAGTGCTCAACGTATTGCTATTGTCGGCATCAATGAGGAGCAACTTGATGAGATCTGGACAGACCTAGATGAGCCAAAAGGCGCAGCCATCGGCATGTGTGTTCGCTCAATCAAAATTTGTCCGGGTACCACCTTTTGTAAGCGTGGCAAACAAGATTCGGTTACCGTTGGTTTAGAGATGGATAAGCAATATCACGGTATGGAACTACCTTGGAAATTCAAGATGGGTGTTTCTGGCTGTGCCAATGACTGCTCTGAAGTGTGCATCAAAGACGTTGGCCTCATCGGCACACCAAAAGGGTGGAGCGTTCGCGTTGGCGGTAACGGCGGTGCAGCTCCCCGTATCTCTATGGTTTTAGCTGACAAACTTGACCAACAGCAAGCGACAGCTTTGGTAGATCATATTGTAAAATGGTTTGTCAAAAACGACAAAAAGGGGCGTTTAGGTAAATTCATTAATAAAATGGGTTTCGATGCCTTTAAAGAGGAAATTCTTAACACCTTTGAGGGTGACCTTCCTGCATAGTTTCACCCTTATTGAACCAAAAAGGCGACCCGCATCATAGCAGGTCGCCTTTTTATTGAACATGTAAACCACGTACCGTGACATTACATACGGATCGCCTTGATAAACAGGGCATCACAAGCCGTGGTAATTTTTTCAAGCGTCGCGTCCTCAACAGGGGTATCAACGGAGAATACCACCATCGCTTCGCCCGCTTTTTCACGCCGACCAAGGTTCATGTTACCGATATTAACATTGGCCTCACCGAGAATAGTACCGATCTTACCCAGCATACCAGGGCGATCTTCGTAATTGATCACCAACATATGTGTTTCGGGCTGAAAATCGGTGGTATAATCGCGCATTTTAACAATCTTAGCAGTGCCATCAAACATGGTTCCAGCAATAGTGCGGGTACTCGCAGCCGATGACAGGGTGATGGTGACCAAGTTTGAGAATGAATTCGACTCAGTGGTGCGCGTCTCTTCCACCGCAATGCCCATGTTACGCGCCGTCAGGCGAGCGTTGACCATGTTGACATCAACTTCAGTCTGACGATTCAACAACGCGGCCAAACCACAGACGGTCAGCGGAGCGCAATCGAAACGAGCCAGCTTACCGTTGTATTCAAAAGTGATTTTTTCGGGGTTTGCTGGCGCAAGCTGGCTGATAAATTCGCCCAGTTTGCCAACCAACTCAACAAATGGCTTCATTTGCTCCATCAGATCGGGATCGAACTTAGGGATATTAACCGCATTTTCCAGCGGCTTACCATCGATATAGTTAATAATTTCACGGCTGACATCCACCGCAACATTCTTTTGCGCTTCAAAGGTGTTGGCACCAAGGTGGGGGGTGACCACCATCTTCGGATGGGCAATCAACGCTTTAAGGGTGTCACTTGCGGGGGGCTCAGCACTCCACACATCAAATCCAGCACCAGCGGCCTTACCGCTTTCCAATGCTTGCAGCATCGCTTGTTCTTCAATAATGCCACCACGCGCACAGTTGATAACGATGATATCATCTTTCATCTGGCTAAAATGATCGGCGGTGATCATACCACGCGTTTCATCATTCAGCGGTGTGTGTACGGTGAGAACATCGGCATAACGGATCAACTCTTCCAAGCTCACCAGTTTAACGCCAAGATCGCTACCCCGTTTTTCAGAGATATATGGGTCATAGGCAATCACGTCCATCTCAAACGCTTTACCACGTAGTGCAACACGACCACCAACTTTACCCAGACCAATCACACCCAGAGTTTTATGTTTTAGTTCACGGCCAGTAAAAGGAGCCCGTTGCCACGCGCCACTCTTAAGGCTAGCATTGGCGACAGGAACATTGCGGCATAGCGACAACAACAGCGCTAGGGTGTGTTCGGCAGCAGAGTTGGTGTTACCCAGCGGAGCATTGACAACAATGATCCCCTTACTGCTGGCATAGTCGACATCGACATTATCGATGCCAACACCCGCACGGGCGACCATTTTCAGGTTAGTGGCACAATCGACCAACGCGGCATCGACAGAAGTACCACTACGGGTAATGATCGCGTCATAACCACCAATCACTTGGTGCAGCTCCGAAACAGTCATTCCAAGTTTTACATCAACCTCAATACGTTCATCCTCATGCAGTGCTTGTAGTCCCACCTCTGAGATCTCGTCAGTAATAATAACCTTCATGGTTGCTCCTTCCCAGCCAAACTGACCGGAGTGTAGTAAAATACAGCTGCCGTACCACTAAAAAACAGTTAACGGCGCATTCTAAATTGATTACCTTCGTTGTGTCAATTGTCAGTATTACATAAGACAATGATTAAACAACAAAGCCGTCGGCAGCAGGCTGTCGGACTTCTTTTGTTCCTCAAATCATTTCACCACGGCGAGATGACCTTTTCTTACCGGCGGTTTTTTCGCTGGATTATTGTTCGGCGCAGGTGCGGGATCATCATGAAACGGCGCATGTTGCTCAGGTTCTGGCTCAGTATCCAGCGCCGGTAATGTACCGTTATCGATCATCGCTTGCACCGAATCGGCAATGGTTAAACACTGCTTCATACACACTTGACGTACTGGGCACTGCTTACAATCCACCTCACCCGAAGCGGCACGCAAGGCGTGGACCATCAACTCGACACTCTCTAACTGCGACAATGGTACAAAATACATAACAACCCCTCAACGATAATTAAGCGTTCGGCAACGTACGATCCGCCACCTCAGCAAATGCTTTTAATTTCTTCATCATATCGGCAAACGCCTCTGGACGCAACGACTGCGGGCCATCGCTGGCTGCTTTTTCAGGATCAGGATGGACCTCAATAATTAAACCATCACATCCGGCGGCAACCGAAGCGTAACTCATAGATGGCACCAAGCTGACATGACCTGTCGCATGAGATGGATCAATCACCACCGGCAAGTGAGTCTGGCCTTTAAGTACTGGCACAGCCGAGAGGTCTAAGGTGTTGCGTGTCGCGGTTTCAAAGGTACGAATACCACGCTCGCACAGCACCACGCGGCGGTTACCCTCAGCCAAAATATATTCAGCACTCATCAAAAACTCTTGGATGGTCGCCGACATACCACGCTTGAGAAGAATCGGCTTATCCAATTTACCTAACATCTTCAACAAGGCAAAGTTTTGCATGTTGCGCGCACCCACCTGTAAGATATCGGCATACTGTGCCACCAACTCGACATCGCGTGGATTAACCACCTCGGTGATAATCGGCAGACCTGTTATCTCACGCGCCTTACACAGCAACTTAAGACCCTCCTCTTCGAGGCCCTGAAAAGAATAGGGACTGGTACGTGGCTTAAATGCCCCGCCGCGTAGAACTTTCGCCCCAGCAAGCTTAACCGCCTTAGCCGTCTCAATAATCTGCTCTTCATTCTCCACAGCACAGGGGCCAGCCATCACAATCAGCTCTTCGCCACCAATGAATAACCCGGGTGCCAGCTCCACCTTACTCGGCTCGGGGCACACCTCTAAACTTGCTAGCTTATACGGTTTCAAAATCGGCACCACCTTCTCAACACCCGACATCGACTCTATCGATTGCAACACCATCTTACCGCGCTCGTCACCAACGGCGCCCACCACGTCACGCTTTTCACCATGAATCACATGTGGCTCATAACCCAGCTCACGAACACGCGCCTCAACAGCCTCAGTCAGTTCCTTCGAGATCTTCTGCTTCATTACAATAATCATTATCTTCTCCTATTTTCCTGCATGAATTAAAGTCTGCCACGGAACTGGGCCATCCCCGCTTTTTGTAAAAACAAAAAGGCCGTCAGAATTTCCGACGGCCTTTTTCTATTCATGTTCACACCCCATTGATAAGTGTAAAAAAAATAGACCACGGAAAACCTGACGTCTGTCCGTGGTCTATTTTTGAAAATTTGCTTATGGTTAAACCAGCAAACCTCCACCACGGGCAGACGACAAAAACGAGTCGCACCAAAAGTTGAAGTTAAAAAAGCTGGAAAAATTATGACACATAAGTTTGTAAATTCCTGTTTGGTAGTCGATCAAGAGAGCTCACTTTAGATCAGCTTGATACGCCTTGCAACAAAAATATCACACCGCTGAAACAAAAGAGAGATTTCCCCTTGACACAACTACACCAGAGAGTTATAACTCTCTTCGCAATGCCCAGATAGCTCAGTCGGTAGAGCAGAGGACTGAAAATCCTCGTGTCCTTGGTTCGATTCCATGTCTGGGCACCATA
>NBLY01000088.1 GCA_002084665.1 Desulfobacteraceae bacterium 4572_35.2
TGTGAGAATGCCTTTGATCTAAGGTCACCCACGTCAACATTGTATTGTTAGCGTTGCTAGAGCACTCGAACCTTGACATTTTCAGCGCTTTATTGAATTGTCTCACGAAGAGACTACTAATTCAGTTATATAGACAACTACGGACCAAATTGATTGGTACTTAAACCATAGATGCTGAAAGGTTAACGGCAATGGCAAAGATCGAGGAAATTGGCTTTATCGGTGGCGGAAATATGGCGGAAGCCCTTATCCGTGGTTTAGTTGCCAGTGGTGTTTCCCCTGCTCGGATCACCGTTGCCGAGTTGATGCCGCAACGGCGGTTATTTTTAGAACACACCTATGGTGTTGTAACAACACAAAGCAGCCGTGATGTGGTTGCTGAACATTCAGCTATCATTCTGGCGGTAAAACCACAGGTTGTCGAAGCTGCATTGCAACCGATTGCAGCTCTTTTGGGTGACGATAAATGTTTGATCTCAATTCTTGCTGGAGTTTCAACAGCGAAGATTGAAGCGATCCTTGGTAGGGGGAAGCGGGTGATCCGTGTTATGCCAAACACACCAGCGCTCATTGGTGCGGGAGCTGCAGGGCTGTGTGCGGGGGCGAATGCCAGCGCCGATGATCTCGCTGCGGCATGTTCTCTGTTTGAATGTGTCGGTGTTGCTCAGGTTGTTAAAGAATCACTGCTGGATGCGGTAACAGGGCTTTCTGGCTCTGGGCCAGCCTATGTATATTTGATGATTGAAGCGTTAGCTGATGGTGGTGTTCTTGAAGGTTTACCGCGTGATACCGCGT
Source organism: Desulfobacteraceae bacterium 4572_35.2 (assembly GCA_002084665.1). Classification (GTDB taxonomy): domain Bacteria; phylum Desulfobacterota; class Desulfuromonadia; order Desulfuromonadales; family Desulfuromonadaceae; genus Desulfuromonas. Next base: position 796 of record NBLY01000088.1, read on the forward strand.
TGATGCTAGCAGCTCAAACTGTCGCCGGCGCGGCGCAGATGGTCTTGGATGGTGATGATCATCCCGCTGTATTGCGTGATCGAGTTTGTAGCCCTGCGGGGACGACGATTGCCGCAGTCAGAGCGTTAGAGCAGGGTGGTGTGCGCGCCGCATTAATTGAAGCGGTTCACTGTTCAACAAAGCGCTCACGTGAACTCGGTTAACTGTTGAATGCTGCGGCTTGCCGTGCAGGTCGCAACACTTCAGCGTGCGCTATGTTATTCTATGAATTCAGAGGTTTCAACGTCGGTGTCATTCGCCACCTCGTCGAGCTCCATCTCTTCGGCATTGACAGTTAAGGCCGTCATGTCACAAAAACGTAGGATACCGTTTGCTGAGTCAGCAACAACAGAAAGTGGCCCCTGATGCTCAAGGCGTATCTCTTCAGTGACCGTATCTAATGAGATTATCACCTTCTCTTTTAAGCGCTGGTGAACATTGATTTTGGCGTTACCTTCATGCTCACCAAAAACAAAGGCATTCAACTGTTGTTTGACCTCTTTTTGCATAACGGTGAGGAGTTCGAGCCGTTGTTGCAGGATCTCAAGGCGTTTTTGAATGGCTCCTGTTGCGCTGGTATCTTTTTTTTGCTGGTTGTTTAGCGGGCCAAGGGTTTTTTTGATGAATTTGTTTTGAATGGCAATGCTTTTTTGCTGGGTCTTGAGCATTTGCAGCTGATCCTCTTCGGGAAAATATATTCCTGAATGTAATAGCGTTGCTACACCTGCTTCGGCACCAATATCTTTTGCTTCAATTCCCTGTAGTGCAATGGCCTGGCCACCACTGATGACACCATTGGTGACAATAATCTTCTCTGCTGACTTAATGATGCAGTTACGTACTTCGTATTTAATCGTTACCGTGCCCATACATTCGACTGTTACGCCATTGAGATAGTTTGCTGTCAGGTTACCGCCGCAACGAATCAAGCCGTCGCCATTGCCTGTCATGCTGCCAAGAGAAACATCGCCATCCGATATCAGGTGGCAACTACCAACGGTTCCCGTCACCTCTATCCCCTTTAGGGCGCAGATATCAAAGTTGTCGAGGACATCGCCACTGATCTGTGTAAAGCCGGGAAACTTAATGTTGCCGACACGTAGGTCGACATCACCGTGAACGATGTAGTCTTCACTGACCGATAGGGTGTTTTCACTTAGTTCAGCGCGACCTGCAATTTCTGAAATGAAATTACAACCATCACCGTCAAGTCGCACGCCAGTACCTAAGCGAAGTTCTAACTCTTTACCGACTAGCGGCGGTAGAACCTTCCCTGTTACGGTACTGGATGGTTCGCCGGTTTCAGGTGGATGTAGAATAGCAATTTTTTGCTCAGGTTCGACACAGGTGAATAATTCAAGGGTATAGAGGTCGAGCTTGCCATCCTCTTTTTCATTAAATTCAGAAGCAGCGTCATCCTCGGTACGGATAAGGGGTTCAATCCAGCCATCTTTACCCGGAACAGGTGGGTAGGTGGCGGCAACAATGATATTGTCTTGTTTTTTCCCTTTGCAGGCAAAGGCGCAAAAAGTGTTAATCGCTTCCATCTGGTAGCCATCGACAACACCATTTTTATCGAGGATATTGATAACGCCTTGAGCGTCAATAAGTGCTTCATTTGATTTTTTGGGGTAGAGACTTAAGCTGGCAGACAGCTCATCATCGCTGATGACGAGCTGAACTTTATATTCGTTTAGGTCTTCTTCGTAAACAATATCTCCCGAAGCTGATGGGAAGGTGTTGTTGTCTGGTTCAGAGGTTTCTGCCATTAATTGGTCCTGATTTTAGCAAATATAGTAGATTACAGCGCCTGACGCACTTATCGACACCCGTGCTGATAAATATTATAGCTCAGACAGTTTTTTTTGTTTTTGCAATAACGCTGTAAACTCTTGAGCTGGAATCGGACGACTAAAGAGGTAGCCCTGACCGGTATGGCAATTAGATTGACGGAGGAAATATAACTGTTCTTCAGTTTCAATCCCCTCAGCGATAATTTTGAGCTGCATCTCTTGGGCCAGAGCAATGATGGTACGGGCAATAATGGTGTCATTGCTTGCACCGATGGGTCTAACAAAAGAGCGATCGATTTTCAACTTATCTATTGGGAACCGGTGGAGATAACTTAACGATGAGTAGCCGGTGCCAAAATCATCAATAGCGAGACTGATCCCTTTGCTACTCAGAGTGTTCATGAGTTTTATTGACGACTCAACATCGTACATCAACAGACTCTCTGTGAGTTCCAGTTCTAAATATTGGGGGGCAAGTCCTGCTCCAGCCAGTGTGTTAAAGACATCGTTTGACAGGTTTTTATTTAAAAATTGGCGTGCCGATAGATTGACTGCAATAGTCAATTCTGTAAATCCATTCAGCTGCCAAATCTTATTTTGTTTACACGCTTGTTCGAGAACCCATTGGCCAATTTGGTCAATTAATCCTGTCTCCTCAGCGAGGGGGATAAAGTCGTTGGGGGGCACAAGCCCTCGTTCAGGGTGCTGCCAGCGAATGAGAGCTTCGCTACCGACGATCTGTTGAGTGTTGAGATCGAACTGAGGTTGGTAGTAGACAACAAGTTCGTTACGATTAAGGGCTTTGCGTAAACTGGTTTCAAGATGCAACCGCTCTTGGCTGCGGGCATTCATGTCTGAGGTGAAAAACTGGAAGTTGTTGCGACCAAGATCCTTAGCGCGATACATGGCCGTATCGGCAAATTGGATAAGTTGATCAGAATGTGTTGCATCGTCAGGAGCGACACTGATACCAATACTTGTGGTGACATACATCTCTTGATTGTCAATAAAAATAGGACTGCAGATGGCCTTTGAAAGTTTTGTTGCTAAGATTGCTAAATTAGAAATCTTCTGAAACTCCTCTACCAGTACGACAAACTCATCGCCGCCAAAGCGCGCAACGGTGTCGGTGTCGCGCAAGGTCTTGTTTATCCGCTGCGCTAAGGTTGTTAGCAGTTTGTCGCCAATGGTGTGGCCGAGGGTGTCGTTGATGTTTTTAAAGCGATCAATATCGAGCAGTAATATTGCTGTTTTGCTGTTGTTGCGAACCCCTTTTGCCAGAGCTTGGCTGCCACAGCAAACTACACTCCTCATCACCCATGTCACAGATTGAGCGCAATGTTTTTTTTCTCAGTTCAGTCAGGGGTTGGCCATACGCTTCAATCGCCCGTTCATTTGCTTCAATAATTGTCCCCTCCTCATCGCACAGCAGGATAATATCGTTGGCAAAACGGGTCAGATTATTAAAGCGGGTGATAATGGTACGCGACTGTAGTTCATTTTGGTAATAGATTGCTTGGTTTTGAGCCTGTTGTTGTTGCCACCACAATCTTAAAATGATGGCGGTGATCGATAGAATGATCATCGTCACCATATAGATGATGAGTTGTAGTTTTTTGAGAGGTTGAAAGATCTCACTTTGTGCCACTTTCGCGACTAGTGTCCACGATGAGTCGGGTACTTTTTTGACCACCGCAAAAATAGCAATACGACGGTAGTCATATCCTGACAGAAAACCCTCTTTGCCCTGTTTGAGAAAATTCCCTGGTGTGGTGACACCTTCAGGTGGGTGTACTTGTTCGAGAGTTTTTTGGTTTGCCATATCGCGTATAGGGGTAAGACGTTGAATCTCTTCGCCCATTTTACGCACAAGAACAGACTCAGCACTTTCACTTGGCACTGGCCACGATGTCATAAGGGGAAGGAGAAAGTGATTAGGGTCAATAACGAAAATTATGGCGCCGAGAAGTTCTCCGCTGGAATCGTTGTTACGGTAAACGGGGGTGATGAGGTTCATGTGCAGGTGGTTGTCGTAAGGGTTCACCAGTCTAGTTGCTACGCCATGACCATGACGAACTTTGCCAAAAACCATTTGCTGCTGTTGTAGTGCTGATGTGAGTTGTTGTTGATCAATATGTTCGGCGATATTGGTAACATCGCCAAAGCTTAGTTGTTCTTTTCCCTCAGTGTCGACAAGGAAGATCGCATGGTCTTCCGATTCATTTAAGGCGGGCATTAGGGTAGTTGTAATTTTTTCTTTTGCTGCGAGGTTTTGCTCATCTAAATAACGTGTGATCTGCTCGTTAAGGTAGCTGTTTGATGAGAGTAATCGCGCATGCGCAATTCGTTCTTGGCGCCAATGACCAATTTGTCGCGCTTTAAGGTCAGCAAGCATGAGAAGGTTTGTTCGTGCTGCGGAGATGGTGGCCCGCTTTTGGTAGTGGTAAAATGCTCCGCCAGTGAGAGTGACAAATAGAGCAATAACGATGAAGCACAGAATGAGAAAGCGTGCGCTTGAGATCGCTTCAGTTTTATATGAAGTAAGGACATTATTAACCATATGAGAACACTTTACATGTAATTTTCGTGTGGGGAAAACTAATTTACAAAAGAGTTATCATTATACAAAATTGTCAGTATGAGAGCAATGGCTAATGGGGTAGATATTTAAATCGTTTTGTTCGCAAATACCAACCCTCGGCAAGTTCACTGCTGATAAGGAGAAATATTGCTAGAATGATTCCTGAAATAGGCACTGAAATGAGTAGGCTTAGCAGCCAGCAGATGAGGAGATAGGAGAACTTCACTAGGGTCGCCTGACCTAAAACTACCGTGTGATGGTTGGTGGTGAAATAAGCGCGCAGTAAGTTGGTGCCACCGTAGATGAGCGGATAGATGGCACACAGGCTCAGCGGTAGGACAATGTAGTCGCGCAACTCATTGGCTAAACCAAAAATGCCTTCAAAAATCAGTTGGTTTCCGGGTAGAGCGATGGCCAGAGTTGATATTGCCATGCCCAGACTGGTCCACCAAAAAAAACGTAACAGGACACGGTAGTCTTCAGCGGTTTCAATGAGGGTGAGATACACCTGTTGGAGGTTTCTCATCGGCCCAGAAAGCATAAATAGCAGCGCGCGGATGACGCCAAATGATGCTAAGGCCAAGTTCGCGTCAGGTAGTCGGCTGATGATGGCATTAATAACCACTGGGATAGTTTGTTGTAGCCCTGAAGAGAATGCAACGGGCAGGGCAAAGCGGAGAATTTCGCTAGGTGTTTTTTCATCGACAGCGGTGTTTGCCCTAGGGAGAATATGATAGCGCCAGGCAAAAAATCCCATGAGGGTTGTTTCAACAATGATGCACATCAGTAGCGCAAAGGCACCTAGCTCGGGGCCATTAAACCAGCGTTGTCCAGCATAGAGCCAACCGAGTAGGGCGACGATCCGCACCGCCGTGGCAATGGAGACCAGGTTGGTTCGCCGCGCTTTAATGACTAATCCTTGAAATAGTCCGCGAAAGCCGGTGAAGAATGGCAGTAGCCCGAGCAGCATTAATACTCGTTGTGCCCCCTTGGCGATAGGTTCTGATACTCCGAGAATTGTTTGCAGCAGGAAATCGCCGACAAAGGTGTAAGCGATCAAGTTGAGCATGATGGAAACATAGCAAGCGATAAGAATGACACAAATCACCATGCCGCGTAGCGAGCCTTTGCCACGGACAATAGCGATGGTGATAGTGTGGTTTTGATAGGATGGCGAAGCAAAGAGCAGGTGAACCACCATGGCCACTGAAAATGAGGCGAGGGCGACGACGTAATCATCAACACGGGCGAGGGCGGCGTTGATGATGGAGTGCGAAACGCTCATCAGTTGAACATTGAGCAGTAGCGGGAAGAAAAATAGGCTGATCTCGGCAAGGGTGATGGTTGGTTTTGTTGGCGTGTTGGTCATGGGAACAACGTTAATAATTCGTCGGCGTTATTCACGCTCCATGTCATCGGCGCAGCCGCAGCTTGGCCAAAGCCGTAATGACAAAAACAACTGGCACAGCCTGCCGCTTGAGCACTATAGAGATCAGTATGATGATCACCGATCATGACGCAGTGTTGCGGATCAATGTTGAGTTGCTTTGCTGCGTATAAAATCGGTAGCGGGTGCGGTTTCTTCTCACTCAGGCTGTCGCCACCGAGGATCAATGAAAACGGTTTGATCAGATCGAGTTGTTCCAGCAGTGCCACGGCGAGGTGGTGTGGTTTATTGCTGACTACGGCAAGCGGTAGGGCGCGGTGATGATGCAAGAATTCACGGATACCGTGATAACAACGACTTTGTTCAACGAGGTGCTGCTCATACAGGTGTAAAAAAAGGGTAAGATGCTCAGCTTGATAGATCCCCTCAGGTAGCGCGCGTTGCACCAGTTTTGTGGCACCATCGCCAACAAAACTTAATGCCGTATGCTGATCGAGAGGTGGCAGGTCGAGGTGGTGGCGTAACCGGTTCACGGCACTGGCCAAGTCGTGTGCTGAATTGATTAAGGTGCCATCGAGGTCAAATAAAAAGGCTTGAATATCCATGCTAGGAGAATAATCCGGCGAAGTAGTGGAATAATCCCGTCTCTTGAACTTTATAATAAAGAACGATGGTGACGGCAACTGGGGCAACAAAGCGGATAAGCCAGTGCCAGAGAGGAAAAACCCAGCCAGCACCGCCCGCCATCAACTCCTCTTTTTCTTCAGAGTTGCGCCAAAACCAGCCGACATAGATAGCCGTTAGTAAGCCAGCAATGGGTAGTAGGTAGTTCGATGCAATGAGATCAGCTGAATCGAAAAAGGATAGATCACCGATGGGGGTCCAGCCGGAAAAATAATTGTATGATAATGCCGTGGGGATACCGACAAAAAAGGCCACGCTAGCAATGGTGCAGGTGGCGCATTTTCGGCTCCACTTGCGCTCATCAATCAGGTAGGCGACCTGTGCCTCGATAAGGGAGATGTTACTGGTTAATGCCGCAAATGCGAGTAATAAAAAAAACAAGATTGCCAAGATAGAGCCACCGGGGATTTGTGAAAATACAACGGGGATTGTTTTGAAAATTAAGCCAGGGCCAGCAGCTGGTTCCATGCCGACAGCGAATACGATGGGGAAGATTGCCAGACCAGCCATTATGGCAATGAGGGTGTCAAGGCCAGCAACGCGTAAGCCAACGGCAAATAGGTCCTCATCACTCTTGAGGTAGGAGCCGTAAGTGATCATTGCGGCCATACCGAGCGATAGGGTGAAAAATGAGTGGCCCATAGCTTCGAGGATAGAGCTTGGCGTGAGTTTGGTAAAATCAGGTTGAAACATGAATGCCAAGCCTTGTTGTGCGCCGGGACTCATCATGCCATTGACGAACAATAGGGTCAGCAACAGCAGTAAAACGGGCATCAGGATTTTGCTCCAGCGTTCAATCCCTTTTTGAATGCCGCCAATAACAATCGCTAAACATAGAATCATGAAGATAAAATGCCACAGTGTTTGCCGTGAACCATCGGCGATGAGTGAGTCAAACATCCCTTCAATGACGGCGGTGGTTTTATTATTAAAACTACCAACGAGCGAGCGATAGATATAATCGAGTGTCCAGCCAGCGACGACGGAATAGTAGGAGCTGATGATGAAGGCGGCACCGACACTGATCCAGCCGGGCGTTTGCCACCATGATTTTTTATGTTCTAAGGCGATGAAGGCACCGATAGCATCTTTGCGGGTGTGGCGGCCAATCATCAGCTCGGCGATCATGAGTTTTGCCATTTTTTACTCCCGTTCACCAAAAATAGCCGTGCCAACGCGAATGAGGGTAGCGCCCTCTTCGATGGCGATCTCAAAATCGTGACTCATCCCCATCGACAACGTAGCCATACTAACCTGTGGAATGTCTAACGCTTCAATCCGCTGAGCGAGTTGGCGCAACTGGCGAAACCATGGCCGTACCTGTTCAAGATCGTCATGATATGGTGGTAGGGCCATCAGTCCTTGAATTCTTATGTTTGCTAAGTTTGCAATTTTGCGCACCAGCTCCTCGACGTTTTCAGGGGTCGCACCAGCTTTACTTTGTTCTGCGCCGACATTGACCTGAATGAGGATGTTTGCAGTTTGGCCAATGGCCGCCCACTGTTTATTGATCTCTTTAGCCAAGGAGTAGCGATCAACAGAATGGATGAGCTCCGTTGTGCCGCGCAGGTATTTAACTTTGTTGCTCTGCAGGGCACCGATAAAGTGCCAGCGTACCGGTGTCGAGATCTGCTGATGTTTATCAATAAATTCTTGAACGTAGCTTTCACCAAATAGCGATTGTCCTGCGGCGGCGGCTTGAATGATTAAGTCAGCAGGTTTCTTTTTTGATACCGCAATGAGGGAGACCTGTTGTGGTTCACGACCACAGCGCTGGCATGCACGATCAATGCGTTGTTGGATGGTATGGAGGTTGGTGGCGATATCAATTGTCATAACAGTACTCGCTAAGGTAGCAGCCGTTGAACTTATTTTGCGAACAGTTCGAAGGCATCCAGTTGTTGTAGGTCGTTTACGATTTGTGCTAAAGGCAGACCAACAACGCTGCTATAGCTGCCGCTGATCGTTGTTACCATGAACGCCCCTAGTCCTTGAATAGCATACGAACCTGCTTTGTCAGCGGGTTCGCCACTAGCAATGTACCCATCAATCTCATGATCTGTCAATGCTCGGAAGGTGACATCGGTGATGATACTACGGCGGATCCACTGGTTGGTGTTGCGATCGAGGATCGCATAGCCAGAGATAACTTGATGGCTGCGACCTGACAGCATGCGTAACATGGTGGCAGAATCTTCACGCGAGTCTGGTTTGCCGAGAATCTGATTGTCGCACAGCACAATGGTATCGCTACCGATAAACCAGCGGCCTGAGATGGTCGATCGTTGGGCGACCTCGGCAGCTTTTTCTTGACTTAAACGGAGCACGAAGGCTTCAGGTTTTTCGTCGGCCTGCTGTATCTCATTAATATGGCTCGGAATAACTTGAAATTCAATGCCAACGCTAGCCAGTAGCTCACGCCGACGAGGTGATGCAGAAGCGAGGACAATTTGTGGGTATTGATTAGGCATGATCGATCTCCTGTGCGAGGGTGGTGCGCCAGCTGTCCCATGCGTCAAGGGCGCGATCGGCCATAGCCAGCCGACGAAGTGCCCGTTTCATTTTGCCCCCTTCAAGGGGTGGAAAGAGGCCGTAGTTGACATTTTGTGGTTGAAAACCACCCTTAGGTTGGTCTTTGTTGCTCAAGTGGTTTAACAGTGCGCCACAAGCTGTTACCGCTGGTGGTAAGGTTAGTTCGCGCTCTAGCAGGTCATAACTGGCAATGAGACCAGCAAGAAAGCCGCAGGCTGCCGATTCAACATAGCCCTCAACTCCTGTTATTTGACCGGCAAAATAGATACGTGGCTCGCTGTTGAGCTGCAAGCGACCATTGAGGCAGTTGGGGGCATTGATAAAGGTGTTGCGGTGGACGCTGCCAAGGCGTTCAAATTCGGCCTGTTCGAGTCCGGGAATGGTACGGAAGATGCGTCGTTGTTCTGGGTAGGTCAGTTTTGTTTGGAAGCCGACGATATTATAACTGGTGGCATGGCGATTGTCTTGACGTAGTTGTATCACCGCATGGGGAACTTTTCCGCTGCGCGGATCAGCTAAGCCGACGGGTTTCATTGGGCCAAAGGCCAGCGTTTGTTCACCACGGGCAGCCATCTCCTCAATGGGCATACAGCCTTCAAAGTGGATCATTTTTTCAAAATTACGCGCCGGCACTTTTTCGGCTGCACACAGATCAGCGACAAACTGTTTGTATTGCTGCTCATCAAGGGGGCAATTGAGATAATCGGCATCGCCCTTATCGTAGCGTGATGCCCGCCAAATCACACTGTGGTCAATTGAGTCGGCACTGACAATTGGGGCGATGGCATCATAAAAATAGAGATCGTCGTCACCTGTCAGTTCGGCAATGTGCTGGGCAAGAGGAGCGGAGGTCAGTGGCCCGCTGGCGACAATGACTGATCCCTCATCTGGGATACGACAGACTTGTTGGTGAATGACTTCAATTAGTGGGCACTCTTCGATCCGTTGGCTGACAAAGTCGCTAAAGGCACCACGATCAACCGCCAGAGCGCCGCCGGCGGGAACGGCTGTGGCATCGGCAGCCTGCATGAACAAGCTGTTAACGCGGCGCAGCTCCTCTTTTAAACAACCGACCGCATTATTCATCCCCATACCGCGTAGGCTGTTAGAGCAGACCAGCTCAGCGAGGCCAGGAAGCTGGTGAGCTTCGGAATAGTGCTCAGGCTTCATCTCGATAAGGGTCACGGAAATGCCAAGCTGTGCGGCTTGCCATGCGGCTTCACAGCCGGCAAGCCCGGCACCGATGATGGTTAACTTTTGCATCATAATTCCCTGTTAAGTTTTTATTCTGAGTGATCAATAAATGGTGTTGTGCAACAAAAAAACGTGTGTGTCTTTGTTGTCAAGACACACACGTTAGCGTTGGTTTCTAGCGAGAAGGATTGGACTACTCTACTTTCCCAATCGCATTCCTCCTGTTGACATTTATGCACCGTGCCAAAGCGTTTGGTTGTTTTTTCAACCGTTAACGGGAACGAACATTTCGGACATGGCTGCTCTAGTGGCTTATCCCACAGGGCAAATTTGCATTTGGGATATTGATTGCAGGAGAAGAATATTTTGCCATAGCGACTTTTTTTCTCCATCAATTCACCATCGTCACAATTGGGGCAATTGATATCGAGAGCTTTTGGTTTAACCAGCGGCTGAATATTTTTACACGCTGGATAACCTGAACAAGCGAGAAATTTGCCATAACGCCCCACTTTAATCAGCATCGGTGCGTCACATTTTTGCATTCAGGGCAGATTTTGTCTGTTTTTTCGGTAGTAATATCGGCCTTGTTGATCTCTTTCTCTTTTTGTTGCAGCAGTGCGACAAATGGTTCCCAGTATTCTTTAAGTAGCGGTTTCCATTTTTTCTCACCACGAGATACCGCATCGAGTTCCTCTTCGAATTTAGCGGTGAAATCGTAATCTACATATTTGGTAAAGTGGTTGCTGAGTAGATCACTGACAACAATGCCGATATCCTCAGTGTAAAAAGCCCGTTTTTCGAGGCGCACATATTTACGGGTAACGAGGGTGTTCATGATTGAGGCATAGGTTGATGGCCGACCGATGCCATGTTTTTCGAGGTTTTTCACTAAGCTCGCTTCGGTGTAACGTGGTGGCGGTTGAGTGAAGTGTTGGTTCGGGCATAGCTCTTGGCACGAGATCTCCTCGTTTTCTTCCAAGGCGGGTAGCATCCCCTCCACCTCTTCTTGCTGGTCTTCGTCATCCGTCCCTTCAATGTAGAGCTTCATGAAACCAGCGAAGCGGATAATTTGACCTGTGGCGCGAAAGCTATAAACTTTGTCGGCACCTTTTGTAACGATGTCAACACTCGTCGCATCGAGGCGAGCGAGGGCCATCTGTGAAGCAACGGTACGCATCCAAATGAGGCGATAGAGCTTGTATTGATCCGAACTCAGAGCTGATTTTATTTTTTCAGGATGGTTGATAATGGCTGTTGGCCGCACCGCCTCATGAGCCTCTTGGGCATTTTTTGCTCGGCTTTTAAACACCCGCGGTTTGTCGATGGCGTATTCCTCACCATACATTGAGGTGATCACCTCACGCGCTTCATCGGTTGCCTGTGTCGATAGGGCAACTGAGTCGGTACGCATGTAGGTAATTAAGCCAACTGGGCCGTCGCCAATATTGATCCCTTCGTAAAGCTTTTGGGCAATGGTTTGCGACTTGCTTCCTGTTGTAGGGTGCTGGTGGTGAATGGGGCCGCTGGGGTACGTTTTTTCTCTTTGCAAACGACGGATTCGACACTGAGAGGGTGGCCGCTAATCGCATCGACAAGGGCTTGGGCCGAGTCGCTATCTGGAATGGCATATTTGGTCAGCTTGTCGCCATCCACCGACTGTAGTTTGGCTTCAAAGCCTTTACCAAGGCTATTGGCTAGCTGGCTCTCAATGCTCCAATATTCGCGCGAGTTAAAAGCGCTGATCTCTTTCTCACGTTCACAGATTAGCCGTAACGCCACCGATTGAACGCGACCCGCAGAGAGGCCATAGCGTATTTTTTTCCACAAGAATGGTGACAGGGTAAAGCCAACAAGGTAATCGAGAATCACTCGGGCTTGTTGAGCGTCGACCAACTCGTGAGAAATTTTGTGTGGTTTAGCAACCGCTTCAAGGATAGCGGGCTTGGTGATCTCGTGAAATGTCACCCGTTTTACCACCGGTTTTTTCCCTTTTTCCGAGACACCTAGTGCTTCGAGAAGATGCCATGCAATGGCTTCACCTTCGCGGTCGAGGTCAGTTGCGAGAAGCAGTTCTTCACATTGAGCCACCTCTTTTTTGAGCAGATCAATATGCTTTTTGCTCTCAGGCATAATCTGGTAGTTGGGGACAAAACCAGCGTCAACGTCAACGGAGCCTTGTTTACTCGGTAGGGCGCGCACGTGACCATAAGAGGCTAGAACTTTATAGTCCTTGCCGAGAAATTTTTCGATGGTTTTCGATTTTGCCGGTGATTCCACAATTACCAGTGAGCGTGCCATGAATTGGTCCTTGAGTGGTTAGTCAGTGCAAAGGGTGATTGCACAATAAATTTAAGCTCATCGTTCTGCTGGCAGTGCCAGCAGAACGATGAGCTTAATGATATAATTTGTCGAGTTTGTCTTCGAAGATGCAGTCAATCTCACGAGAGTGATCATGCTGTATGCTTGCAAACAGGGTGAGGATTGTGATCGATTTGATCTCTTCCAAGCTGCTTTGACCTTCATCATCCTGACACGCTTTAAAAATGATCTCCTCTTCTACCTCGCTGGGGAGAACTCCTTTCATGCGTAAGTCGATCAAAAATCCCTGTGCTTCAAGTGAGAGTTTTTTTTGTTCTAAAAATCCTGCACCGAGAAGTTCTTCAACAATTTCACGTTCATTGGAAAAATCGTGCTCATTCATGAAATATTGAGCAATAATGCCAACAATAATCAGTACTCGTTCGTTCAAAATATACCTACGATCATTGGGCCGAACATCGTCTGTTTGACCTTGTATTTAAGCCGCAGAACCACGTATGTAGCGGCCTCCAGGTTGTGAAGAAGCTAATCCTTCTAGCTCTAAGTGCAGCACGATAGCCGAAACCTCCATAGCTGTCAAGCCACTTTCCTGCGCGAGATGGTCGAGATGCAGAGGTGTTGCATGGAGTAAGTCGAACACTTTGTTTTGCTCGGCACTGAGTTTTGATTGATCATATTTAGGCGGTTGTTTTATGTGTTGCGGGTAGGTGCCGATGTGGCAAAAATTTAAAATATCTTCAGCCTCGGTGGTTAATATTGCGCCCTGTTTGAGTAGCTGAAGGTTGCCTTGGCAGTACTTATTGAAAACGGATCCCGGTGCAGCATAGACATCGCGCCCTTGTTCTAGGGCGAAATCAGCGGTGATCAGGGAACCGCTGTCCAGGGTGGCCTCGGCGATAAACACCCCGTGACTGAGACCGCTGATGATGCGATTGCGCGCAGGGAAGTGGCCGGGCAGGGGTTCGGTGCCGGGTGGATACTCAGATATGATTGCACCGTGGTGCTTAATCTGTTCGTACAGGGTGCGATTTTCTGGCGGGTAGATGATGTCGATGCCACCGCCAAGTACTGCGATGGTTGATCCTGGCCCGGCAACGGCACCCGTATGGGCGGCGGTATCAATGCCACGCGCTAATCCGCTGACCACCGTGACACCGTAGTTTGACAAGGTGGTGGCTGTTTCATTAGCCAACCTTTTTCCTTCAGCGCTCGCTTTACGCGAACCGACAATGGCAATGCTAATGTTGTTAGGGATGGTGCCGCACACGTAAAGCAGCGCAGGAGGATCGTGGATAGTGCGTAACTGGTTGGGATAATGGTCGTCCCATAAGCTGACGATTTGACCTTGATGCTCGGTCAGTTTGTCCCATGCCGAGGTGAATTGCTTGCTTTCTTCAACAGGTGGTGAGCCGATACGGAGTGATTTTAAGCCCGCGTAACGCTGCCAATCTTGACGAGATTTATTCAGCGCTGTATTGGCATCACCAAAGGCTTCAATGAGTTTAATGATTCCAGCTCGACCTACCCCCTGAGTGAGGTGGAGGCGTAGCCAATCCTTCTGTTGTTGTGTTGCCATTGCTTAACCTCGGTTTGGTTTTGTTAATGTTGTGGTGAAAAGAAAAGGATTGAACAGTTGTTCAATCCTTTTCTGTGGGGTGAAGTGAGTTGGGTGCGAGTTAATTCATTTCAGTATAGATCAGATCGCCACGATGAATTGCTTCGGACGATTTGAGTATCAGAGCCGTTGCAACGCTGCGATCTGTGTTGATGACCACCGCCCGGCCGAGTAAGGTGTCTGGTAGAATAATATCGCGATCCTGAAGTGCAAGGTCGCTGGCATTGCGTGGGCGAACGATCGTTAACATGTTGCCAATGGCTAAACCGTCATCGCTGCCTTTATCGATGTAGCAAATGTCGTGCTGGGCGAAAGTAAGCTTTTCAGGGTGAGCGGCAATAATGTAACCGTCAAGCGGTTGCTGTGCGCGTTGCAGGATGATCGTTGTTTGTTGTTCGGGGATGGCTAGCAGGATTGTGCCGCGAGTAATTTCCCCCACTGCGCGGGTGATGGTTCCAGAGTAGACCTGCTCATGCGCTGCTGTGAGTTGGACTTGACCGCGCCATGTGACTTGGTAGCCAATTTTTTTATTTGTCTGTGGGTGGGTGATCATCTTTCCTAGTGAAAATACACTGTATTCAGAGCCGACTTCAGCGGTGTTGTCCGTCATCTGAATAAACACCTCATCGCCTTGGGTCATCATGATGCGATTATCGACGGTGTCAACAATTCTGCCGGCTTTTTCGAGTGCTGCGGTGCTGATAAAACTATTGATATCACCGTAAGCCTTGAAGGTGAGAACCTCTTCGGGGACGGGAAGTTCCTCTTTTGGTTGTTCTATGACCGACCATCGTAGATGGCAACTTTTTGGCCGGGATAGATTAAGTGAGGATTGCGAATGAAGGGGTTGTTGGCCCATAGGTTTGGCCAATATAGTGGATCAGTAATAAATCGTTGTGAGATGCCCCATAAGGTATCCCCCTTTTGGATGGTGTAGATACGGGGGTTCTCTTTAGCGCTGGCTACAGAGGGTAAAATTAGTAAGCAAGCTAAAATAATCAGTTTGCGTAAACTCATGGTGATCTCCTTTTTTGTTCCCAGACATCGTGACATTTATCTGTTTCAGTCTCGCGGAGACTGTGCATTTCGAAAGATCTTACTGTGCTAACGTATCAAGTAATGTTTGTGGTATCCGTTTGCGTGCCGCACTTTTTGGGTATTTCAACTCTAGTTGACGGAGTAATTGTTGTGCTTGAGATTTTTGGCCAAGGTGGGCGTAGATTTGTGCCAACTTAACCAGTGCACCCGGTGCTTTATGGGCTTCGGGGTATTCTTTTACAACGGTTGAAAACGCTGCAACGGCCAGTTCTAAGTTGTTTTGGGCGACCAGCGCTTCACCGTTCCAAAAATAGGCATTTGGAATATAGGGGTTACGTGGATAGCGTTGAATAAATGTGTTGAAGCCAGAAATTGCCGCGCTATAGTCGGCGGCGGTATAGGCTGAGAACGCTTGCAAGTAGGTATCGGTTGCTGACGGCTGGGTGCTGGCGGTATTTGGCGCACTTGTTATCGTGGGGACACCTTGTTGATCATGTAATGGGCGCGCGGGCTGTTGTTTTAATAATGCAACTTCATGGCGTAGTGATGTCAGCTCATCTTGAGTGGTTGCTAAGGCTGTAGAGAGTTGTTCAACCGTGGTATCAAGAGCGACAAGTTGTTGTTGTTGGGCCATCACTTTTTGTTCAAGGGGGCGCGATGAAATCGACGCGCTACGTGATGGTGCAGGGGGGGGCGCACAACCAGATAACAGGGTAGCGGATAAACAAGTGAGAATTAGTACCGTGCAACGCATCAAGCATGCCTTCCTGCTGAATGTAATGGATGAAAATCCCCCAATTTTTGCTGAGGATAGTGGATTGAATTTACCAATGTTGTTTGCCCTAATTGCCGACGAGCAAGCTGTCAGTAAAATGCAAAACATTCTAATTTTTATAGTCTTTTTCTGGCCTTGTCAAGGACGAAACCGTGATTGTGTTCGGTCAAGGACGAAACCGTGATTGTGTTCGTCAAGGCAGATGGAACAGTGGCGCTATTAAAATATCAAGGTCGAAGTCAAAGCGCACATAGTATATAGTGCAGCCGTTGGCTGCGAACAGCCAGATGGGTTTAAATATGTTGGTGGTGATCAGTTTGGCTTGCGCGCTAGTGCAGGCAATTTTAGTTTAGTACGTTTGCAGCAAGCTGTTGAGGTGGCGCACCGCATTGGCAAAAAGATTTTCTTAACCATAAATGCCTACGTGAAGCCACATGATTTTGCAGCATTAGATCATTACCTAGATCAGTTAGCCCCTCTCGCGATCGATGGCTATATTGTTTCCGATCCTGGCGTATTGAGTCGCATCAAGAATAGAGACCCCCAGCGCGAGATTCATCTCTCGACTCAGGCGAACACCATAAATGCTGCGGCGTGCCAGTTCTGGCTGCAGCAGGGGGTGCAGCGGGTGAACTTAGCGCGCGAATTGGATTTGGCTGATATTGCCGCTATCCGTTCGGAAACGGAGATTGAGTTAGAGGTGTTTGTCCATGGTGCAATGTGTGTCGCCTACTCGGGGCGCTGCTTACTTTCAACAGCTTTGACCGCCCGCAGCGCCAATGAAGGGGCCTGTGCCCAGCCTTGCCGATGGAACTATCATCTTGTGGAAGAGAAGCGACCTGAACAACAGTTTCCCATCGAGGAGGATGAACACGGAAGCTATATCATGAACAGCCGTGATCTGTGTTTGCTTGAGCAGTTGCCGCAGTTGATCAATTCTGGGGTGAATAGTTTAAAGATCGAAGGTCGCATGAAAACACTTTACTACGTTGCCGCAGTCACACGGGTGTATCGCGCTGCCATTGATGGCTACCTCGCTGATCCACACAATTATCAATGTGATCCACTTTGGCGTGAGGAGCTAGACAAGGTCAGTCATCGCCCTTATGCCACTGATTTTCTCCCCGTAGGTGATGCAGCGGTGCACGCCCAGGATTCAAGTTATATTCGAACTTACGATTTTATCGGTATTGTTCGTGAGTTGGTTGATAACAATCTCGCCCGTATTGAAGGTCGGAACCGGTTTTTTGTTGGTGACTCCATTGAAATAATTGGTCCGCAGATGTGGCAGGTCACCTTTACTGTACCCGCCTGTGTCGATAAAAATGATCAACCGCTTGAGGTCATTCAACCGAATGCTCAGGTGTGGATGGTGTTGCCTGACGGGGCGCAGGTTGGTGATATGCTGCGGCGGTCAAAGCTCTAGCAGGCAGTAGAACTTTACCAGAACTTACTGTGAAACAGTTGAACTTGGCCGCTATCTCCGCACCTTTTCGACAAAAAGGCTCACTGTTCGCTCTTGAATGGTCGAAAATCTGGTTTTAAGTCAACTGTTTCTCGTTATGGCTCGTTATGGCCGACAGCTTGCTCGGTAGTTGCTATTGCCAGATCCCAGCACGGCTCCGTTTTGCTATTGATTCGAGGCGGATAAACTCTTTTTTCTGGTCAAACTCAAAACGACGATAGACGATAGCTCGCCCCTCCTTAAGTAACAGTTGATTCAGCATGCGACCATCTGGTAGCCACACATAAGCCAGAGTTCGGCCATAACGATCACGTTTGTCGCCGCCAACCTGCACTTGAACCTGTTTCCCTTTGCATAACTGGATCACCCGTTTCAGAGTTGATGCGGCACTAAGTCGTAACTGGTGCTGATCGTTGCAGCCGTGGCGCAGGTATTTCCAATCACGGTCGGTCGTCTCTTTTTCTGGGCAATCAACACCGATAAGGCGAATAGTGCCAACCCCTTGAACTTGAAGTGTGTCGCCATCGTTGACCCATGTTACCCGGCCTTGCTTGGTTTGTGCTTGGTTGGCGAAAAGTGTTGTTGGCACAACGAACAGCAGCGTTAGCACTATCCCGAGGGCAACACTGTATCTTAGACCACCTGTTTTCCTGAGCCAAGCAATCTGTTGCGCCGCAAAAAGATTAGCGCCGCTCGAAATGCCACAGAAAACCCCTTGCTTTGCCAAGGCAGTAGTCGTTGCAATCGCGTCGTCGTTACTGACTTTTATGATGTCACTGTAGATGGTTGTATCGAGAACTCTAGGGATAAATCCAGCACCAATACCTTGGATTAAATGGGGTCCGGCCGAGCCGCCCGATAAAACCGCCGAAGCTTCAGGTTCAACCGCAACGATTCGGATATCTTTATTTTGTTGGCGCAGGTAGTGGCCGACTCCAGTGATTGTTCCACCCGTGCCAACCCCTGTGACAAATGCATCTATTTTACCATTGAGTTGGCGGTAAATTTCAGGGCCAGTGGTGCGCTGGTGGGTGGCAGGATTTGCTGGATTGGTGAATTGGTGGATCAAAAAGTAGCCGTTGTCAGCGCTGAGTTGTTCAGCTTTGGCGATGGCACCCGCCATCCCTGCACTGCCAGGGGTCAAGATGAGTTCAGCACCATATGCCTGCAATAGCTGGCGACGCTCAACGCTCATGCTATCGGGCATGACCAGCACGACGTGGTAACCTTTGACCGCACTGACCAGAGCGAGGCCGATACCGGTATTGCCACTGGTTGGTTCGACGAGGGTTGCGCCTGGGCTGATCAGGCCATCTGTTTCCGCTTGCTCTATCATGCCAAGCATCTCTATGGTGATGGTTGAGTCGATATTAAACATCCGTTGTGCTTTTTCTACAATAATTTCACTGGTATCGTTTTCAGATGAGCCTTTAATCAGTGCTGCGATACGCACCGATAGCGGTGCTTCGTTCGATAGCGCATGGTGGCTCTTGATCGCATCGACCAGTGTTTGCGGAAATTCCCAATATTCGGCCATCTGAGCACCGAGGTGAGCATGGTTCATGTGGAGTTGATCCTGTTCTGGTTCGGTCAGGTCACACTGATTACAGCCGAGCCAATTCTGGTAGATGTCGCGGTAGCGGTTTCCGCCTGCATTGGCCAGTACGGGCACCGCCATGTCTTGAAGTAGGCCGATGGTGAACACGTCGCTTTGCACGTTTGGGTGGAGAATGTTTGCCAGACCTCGGGCCATGGCGGCACGCCGTGCCGAAATAGCCCAAAAATTTGACATGTCTAGCCATTGAACCTGGTTGTTTTTTGTCAGGCCATCTTTTACCGCCACTGAGAGCACCAAAGATTCAAGTCGTCCTCGGCCGAGCAGGTTAACAGCGTGGCTAATGTTGTTGACCTTGTGAGTCAGTCCAAAAGCGACCGAATTGACCGTTCTTAGTATCCGAACATGTAAACCCGGATCAATCTCTAAAGATGTGGCGAGTTCATTGATTGAAACTTCAGGGTCACGTAATTTGCTGAGAATGTTTAGTACCGTGGTGGGGAACGTAGGGATGTCGTATTGTGTTAATAGCGCATCGGAATTCTTTTTTTTGTTAAAACCAAACATCAAAGCCCTATTAATCGCCGCGCCGTGCCAGCTTATTAGAGAAAATTGAAAGCAATCCACCGAGCATAATGTAGCCTGTTGATACTTCAATCATGGTCAAAATTTGCCCCGCTAAGCTTTTTGGTACGGCGTCACCAAAGCCAAGGGTGGTTAAGGTGACTACGCTAAAGTAAAGCGGAGAGATAGCCGTGGTATAGGGGCCATAATCGATGCCAACCAAGGTGTAAAAATAGGAAAAGACAGCCAGTAAGAAGCCGATACAGCAACACCAACGAAACATGCTCCGACCACAATCACAAGTAATGTACCATGGGTAGTAGATTAGGCTGGATAGCTTACTGTAACAGCGAAACTCCATAATGAAATTTTGGTCAATAATCTCTTGGCGCACCATATAGCCACCAGCAAAATTAATATCACGGATATCGACACCGATCCAATCGGCTGTTTTAAAACCACGGATCATTCGTAGGCGTAAATGGCGCAAGTCTGCATTGCGGAAGGTAGTTTTAACAACTTTTGCCATCGAGATGTCGGCGTAACGAAGATCTGATTCTGATAGATCAGCGTGTGATAGATCAGCTTCACGTAGGCGACTGTGGTTCAAATTAACACAATGGAGATTGGCACCGATAAGGCTGGCTTGTGAAAAACAGGCCTCTTTAAGATTGGTTTGAAAAAAACTTGCGTGATTTAAGTTAAAGTTGGCTTCCTCAAGGTTGGCTGCTGAAAACTCTGCCCCTTCAAGGTTAGCATCCTGAAAATTTGCGCCACGAAGATCGGCCTGAAAAAGCTGCGCTCCACTGAGGTCACGACCGGCAAGATTCACCTGACGCAAATCCATACCATTGAGAACTGCACCACGTAAATCACCTGTTAAATCGGGTTGGCTATTTTGTTCAACTTGTTCATGTAATTGAGTCATGACTACTACCGTTTAAAAGGGTCACTGAGTTAGTGATAAAGTTATAGTAAGGCTTAATTTATGTCAAACGGCAAACGCGTTGGCCGGTGGAATTTAGCTGGTGGTGTCACGCTGATAATGCTGTTTTTTCCCATCGAGCAGCACTCTGAATGGAACCCCTTCGCTGAGGGTGTAACCGCAGCCATCGGGTAATGCGCCGCCGCAGAAGAAGATGGCCTTGTTGGGGAAGTCGCGACATAGCTGAGGTCGATTTTCATAGTCCTGACAGCGGTTGTCGCTGCCAAGTTTGGTGCAGTTGAAGATCAGTAGTCGCTGTGGGTCGCGGCCACTGATCTCAAATCTACCAAATTCAGGCTGGCTTTTTACCAGCGTCTTAAAATCGCGCTTTGACCGTAACCATTTTTTACCCGATTGAAGTTGTAACCGGCGGCAGCACGCACCGCATTGGTGGCATTGCCCTGTTAGAATCAACTCTTTTTTTGTCAGTCGAAGGCGGCGATACCGCCACCATCCGGCAATTGATAGCATGTTAAAGATTCAGTTTCTCGGCAACAAAATCGATATCCTTATCGCCGCGACCACTCAAGTTGATCAGGATTCTTTTGCCGGTCATCTGTGGCGCAACGCGCATAGCGTAGGCGACAGCATGAGCACTTTCAAGAGCCGGAATAATCCCTTCCGTACGCGATAAAGCTAAAAATGCTGCGATGCATTCGCTATCAGTGGCACTTTGATAATTAACACGGCCGCTATCTTTTAGGTGGCTGTGTTGGGGGCCAATGCCGGGGTAATCAAGACCCGAGGCGATGGAATAGACCGGCAGAGGTTCGCCAGCATCATCTTGCAATACATAGCAACGCATGCCGTGTAGTACGCCCGGAGAGCCTAGAGCCATGGTTGCCGCGTGATCAGGGGTGTCGAGTCCTAGGCCTGCGGGTTCAACGCCAACCAGTTCGACATCGTCGTTAAGAAATGCTGTAAATAGACCTATTGCGTTACTGCCACCACCCACACAGGCGACGAGAGTATACCTATTGCGTTACTGCCACCACCCACACAGGCGACGAGAGTATTGGGTAGCTCGCCAGTCATCTGTTGAAATTGCTGCCGTGCTTCCATGCCAACAATCTGTTGAAAATCGCGCACCATCTGCGGGAAGGGGTGAGGGCCAACCACAGTTGCGCCCATGATTTTCATGCGCGTGACATTTGGAGCTTGTTTGGCAATATCTACCGCGCCCATGTGGATCTCACATTCAATGCCTACCAGCGCACAAGCAGCTGAGAGGGCAACGCCATGTTGCCCTGCGCCTGTTTCGGCGAGTATTTTTGTCTTGCCCATCTTCTTGGCCAAAAGCGCTTCGCCAAGGCAGTGGTTGATCTTATGTGCGCCGGTATGGTTAAGGTCTTCCCGTTTTAGATAGATTTCAGCACCGCCGAGTTGAGCACTGAGGCGGCGACAGAAGTAAACAGGGCTGGGGCGACCAACATAGTTGCGTTGCAGATCGTGCAACTCGTGTTTGAAGTCGTCAGAATCTTTAATCTCGTTATAGGATTGATAGATCTCATCCATCACCTGCTTGAGCTCTGGTGGAATCTCCTGACCACCATAGGCACCGAAAAAACCTTCTGGTGTCGGAGAATTACTGTTGTCTGGTGTTTGGTTCACTGAGGTAACTCCTTAGTTTGGCTCGGTGCATTTAGTGCGACGGCGGTCTTCACGTTGCTGTTGATAGCCCGAGGGGGTGTATTTATTGTACGCCATGCGGATACCGAGAACCAGCAACGCACTACATACACCAATGATGGCGCTGTAGAGTGGTGGTGAAATCAATGCAACACGAATGACAAGGGTGGCGACGGCGAAGGCACTATTGCGAAAGGCAACGCGGTAGCACGAGCCGTAGCGCATTGAGATCAGCATGATGAGAATATCGCTGAAAATCAGCATAGTATAAAAGGATTCAAAGGTCTTATTGGGTAGGCCGTGAAACAGCGAAGACCACCAGTTTATGCCAAGGATAACCAAAAATCCTGCCATCATCAGCAGTGCAATCAGCCTTTTTATGACAATAAATGTCGCGGTGTCGCGTTCATCACTTCTGAGTGCTTTTTGCTCAATTTGGCGATAGTAAAAACTTAAAATTACGAAAATCACCAATGAGCCGAGGGCCAACGCGCCAATATCAACCATGAGATGGGACATCTCGTCCCAAACGATCGGTTCGTGGAGCTTTGAGATCTCTTTAAAAATATCACGCAACAAGACCAGCGACAGGATCTCGACCTGTTTCCCCACCGAAATCGACACGGAATAGACTAAGCTGAACAGCAAGCTCAGGACCTCAAAGGCGAGTAATGCGGTGAAAACCAGTTCGATGGCTTCAAGGTGGTTGGTTGGCGTGAGCGCGGCAACGGCTTCAGGTAACAGGTTGAAGCGGTTAAGTTGGATCCCTGTAAGGCCGCAGATAAAAACAATGACCAGCAAATTACCGATATTGCGCTGCCCTGTTGTCCCCTCAAAGGCGTGTTCAACTTTATTGAAAACGCGATTTACTGATGTGTGGAACGGATGGAGAACCATGGCTCTCTCCTCGACTCTTAATAGGGCAGTTGGTGCCGCAGAACACACAGAACAACACAATCTTTCTCTTCACTTTCGAGGAGAAACTTTTGCCGTGCCTGTTCGGGGTATTCGGCTTCAATAAGTGCTTCGCCGTATTCGGTCCCTTGTTGGTAGTGCACTTCAAACGTGGTCATAGTTTGTTTCTCATTTCATTCAGAGATGTTTCAAGGTGTTGGTCAGTGGTGATCGTTCGCCACTGACCAACGTCGTATCTTCTGTATTCTAATTACTTAGCAGGAGAAAACTCATCGCTTTCGAAGTTCTGCGTGGCAAAGTAATCTGCTTCGGTCTCGGCGCGGCGGATCAGTTCTACTGTACCGTTACTGCGCAGCAATAGCTCTTGTGGACGCAGGCGACCATTGTACTGGAAGCCCATGGCGTGACCGTGTGCGCCGGAATCGTGAATAGCGAGCAGATCGCCCTCGTCAATTTTAGGTAGTTGACGCTGAACAGCAAACTTATCGTTGTTCTCGCACAGTGAGCCGACAACATCGTAAGTGGTATCAGCAGCTTGGTCTTGCTTACCGACAACGTCAATGTGATGATAGGCCTCGTATAGTGCTGGGCGCATTAACGCTGACATGCAGGCATCGACACCCACATATTGACGATAGGTATCTTTGAAGTTGATCGCTTTGGTCACTAGGCAGCCATGGGGGCCGGTCATAAAGCGACCGCTCTCCATGTACATGCGCGGGACAAAACCGTGCTCAGCTTTAAACGTATCGAACAGAGCGGTGACCTCTTGGGCCATGGTGTCAATGTCGAGAGCGCTCTGCTCGGGTTGGTAGGGGATGCCGAAACCGCCACCGATGTTGACAAATTCAAACTCAATACCGAGTTCGCTCTTCACCAGCTCAGCAAGGGAGAGCACCATGCGTGAGGTTTCGACCATGTAGCTGTAGTCTAATTCGTTGGAAGCAACCATGGTATGCAGGCCAAAGCGGGTTGCGCCGCGTTGTTGCGCTTTACGGTAGGCTTCAACAACTTGCTCGTGGCTGACGCCATATTTGGCTTCAACAGGGTTGCCGATGATCACGTTGCCGGTACGGCGCGGCCCAGGGTTGTAGCGGAAGCAGATCAGCTCAGGGAAGTTAGGTACTTTGTCGATCAGTGAAATATCGTCGAGGTTAAGGATACAGCCTTCGCCCTGCTCGGCAAAAGCAAACTCCTCGTCACTGGTGTTGTTAGAGGTGAACATGATCTCTTCTAGGCCTGCGTTGAGTTCACGACTCATGATCAGCTCAGGGATTGAGCTGCAATCAAAGCCAAAACCCATCTCTTTCATGATCTCTAAAATGCGTTTATTCGGCAGCGCTTTAACGGCAAAATACTCTCGAAAACCGTCAATGCCAGAAAAAACCTGTTTCAAGTGCTCACCTGTGTCACGAATACCTTGCTCATCGTAAATGTGAAAAGGGGTGCCGTAGTGTGCAGCAATTTCAGGCAGTGCTTTAAATAGACGTTGTTTGAAACCCTCAGACATGGGCATGGATTGATCTCCTTTTAGTATTAAATTTATCCGCACCGTATACAGTGCGGTGAATGTGAAAAATTATAATCAGGTATAATAGGTAAAATGATAGGTGGAGTGCAACAGCTTTTTTAATCTTGCTGGTTGGTTCGCGGCTGTTGTGTTGATATTGGGGGAAGTAGGGCAGGCGTAAATGCAACAAAGCCGATCCGGAGGAGGCGTCCGAATCGGCTCTGTCTATATTTATAACTAGGAAGAAAGGAGGTTTATCAAGCCCTGCCTGCCACAACAAGTCTTGATGGCTGTTACTCTAACAGGCCAACTTCTCTTCGCCTACGGTGACATCCGTATAAGTTTGACAGCTAATTAACGCATCGCTTGTGTGCGGATGCACAGTGCAGACTACGTTTTGTCCTCATCGCAGTGGTTGCGGCTCGTTGCTTTCGATCACTTGCAGCTTAATTGAAGTTGATGCTCAAGAAAAACCAGATACGGTAGGCTGCCAGAGAGGGCAAAACCAAAGGTGTTGATCATGCTGTCGCTGCATTGTTGCTCAGCTGTCATGGCAATCTGTTGCGGCACGGCGAGGTAGTGAGTGGGGAAGTTGACCACCGCCTGATCGAGGCTGGCCATGAAGTCTTGCTTCTCTTGTGACGATAAGGTGCTGAAATCGAGACTGCAATAATGCGGCTCTTTGGTGGACAGTAGGGCGCGACAGGATAATGGCCGTGCTGAATAGATTTGACAGCTGCCGTTTTGGTCGAGGAACGGGCAGTTGCCGAGCTGTTGGCGGCTGAGGCTTAAAAAACTCTTGAGATCCGTTGTCTGGCTGGCAAGCTGTTGTAACTGTTTAGCGTAGTTTGTCAGTTTGTTAACCAT
>NBLY01000089.1:0-5406 GCA_002084665.1 Desulfobacteraceae bacterium 4572_35.2
AAGTATGTGTTCTATTGTGAAACAACTGTCGCAGTTGTGCACCTGAGCTCACCGTTTGCATGAGGATTGTAGTTATTGAAGCGTTGATTACAGCATCATATAGAGAGAATACAGTGCTAAGCCAAACAGTAAAAACAGGCTACTGAGATCTAACCAACTCAGTGAGGAAGCACCAGCTGTATCTGCTTGTTGGGCGTGGCGTAGAATCTGATCAACTAGCTGTTGAGCCGCACTGCTGGTATCGCTGCGATAATGCCAGTTGGCTCCTTGAGTTGCCGCTGTAATGTGTTGTAATCGTGAGTCACTAGCTCGGGTTTGTAGCATAAGTCCCTGTTCATCGGTGTAGAACCCTTCAATGGTGGGAATCCCCGGTTTGCGGATCGGGATAAGAACAGATTCATCGCTACCAACGCGCACGCTATAGACGGGTCGTCGTTTGGTGTTCGGTGATTGAAGGTGGCTGAGCAGTTGCTCAAGTGTGTTTTCAGTATCTTCACCATCGGTAATAAGTACCACCGCTTCATTACCCTGACAGGGGTCATTAACCATCATGTTGTCAGCCGTTGTCAACGCCGCGACAAGGTCACTACCTGAATCGGTGAGACGACCCATATCGGTATGACGGAGGATATAGCGGATAAAACCATGGTCGCGGGTTGGTGGTACCATCTCAATTCCATTGCGAGCAAAGAAAAACAATCCAACTCGTTCATTTTCGAGTTTACTGAGGAGATCATTGATAAATGAACGACCTAGGTTTAAGCGATTAGCGAGCTGCGGCGGCGCAGGAGATTCGAGTATATCTTCAGCTAACATCGATTTGCTAACATCGAGGCCGATCACCAGCGTCATCCGCTCCTGAATACTCTGCGGAGCCAAGGCTGGAACAGTCAAACCTGCTAACGCCAGCGGTAAAAGCATAAATAGCGCCGCAACCAGTGCAAGGCGCAATTGACTGCGCCAGTGTAATCGCCTTCGTTGCCCTGACCAGAGGACACGAACACGTTGCCAGTAACGTTCTGTCATAAGGGTGAGCAGCAACATTACTGGTAGTGCGAGCAGCAATAACAGGTATGCAGGTTGTGTCCAGTTCATCGCATCATCCGTTTATTTACGTACCCGCGTTTCAAGTGGCACCCCTGGTGAATAGCCGCCGACATTTGGCACTACGGCTTGAAGTTGTCCGCGCATCTCCTCTACCGAATCTCCACCAAGCTGACGACCGACAACTACCGATTCTCCCGCGCCAACAATCAGTTCTAAATTCCAGCGTGGAATCATTCGTTGAGTCGGCATAACAGCACTTTCGTCAACACTGCGGATCGCCTGCTTAAAATCTTCTACCGCATCAGCGAGGAACGTTCGGCTTTTTTCGCTATCTTGAGAAAATTCGATCAGGCTATAAGCCATCATCACTGACACCGCACCGCGTAAATTATAGATTGGCCAACGGTGATCATTGTTTTCAACTTCGCTCATGTCACCGTGGTGCAGTTGCTTATCGCAGTTAGCGCGTAATTGCAGCAATGATTGATGAACATCGTTACGCAGACTTTCGAGATCGCTAGAAACATAACGATTTTCTGCTCCAGCAGCTAAACTGTCGAAATCGATTAAAGCATCTAACCACTGATGATAGAGAATTTGATAATTGAGCGATGGTACTGCTAGTTGAAGTAATTGCGCTCGCTGTTGTAATAAGGTCAGAGTTGCAAGTTCGACACCTTGGCCACCGTTCTGTTGCGCCTGTGCTAATTGCTGGTAAAACTGTTGCTCATTTTCATGGCGCTGGCTCGCTCGCTGATAACTGATGGCACCATCGATAGCGACCACCAAACAAGCTGACATAAATAACCAGAATAGGGCAGAGTACAATGTTGATCTGTTTTTGTTTGTTGACCTCGGTTTCGTCATAAGTTCACCTTTGTTTCTGTAACGACAATTTAGAGTCGGCGTAACGATGGCAGGTTACGTAATAGCACATGGATTAAAACTAGCAACCAACCGGCAACAGTAAAAAATGGCCGCGTGGAACGGGTCACCTGAGTGACTCGGGTTAGATTGTGGTTGCTTTCGAGATTATCGATCTCCTGATAGACATCATGAATCGTTTGTTGTTGAAGTGATTTTGCGGTAACAAAAATGCGGCCGACATCACGACCAACATCATCCATAGCGCGTTGTACGGCGGTATCCACCTCACCGCCAACAGAGATGATGTAGAAGCGGATACCGATAGCCCGCATCAACTCAATCACATTGACGAGGTTGGGAACCTTGCCCTTACGTTTATGTGCGCGTAACGTCGGTTCAATGCGGCCATCGGTAAAAAGAATAACCGCCTTGCCGGTACCAAATTGCTGCTGGTGCAGTTTGTTCGGCACATCGAGTAGTCCGCCTGGTGCACCGAGGAGAAAGTTGCGTAGGGCGGAAATCTCGTCCAGGTTTAGACGGCTTTTTTCAGGCAGCATGGAAAAGAACGCCGATAACGCCAGCCACACCGCTTCTGAAGCGTTGGTGCCACCACCAGAGGTGAGTTGACGATAGATGGGAGTATGGTTTTTGCGCCGCAATAGTTCAATCTTATTGCGTAGCAGACGGCGATCAAAGGTCAACGGTGCTAAGAGTTTCGGCGTGCTGGAAAATGCTACCAGTCCAATGTAGTCCTCAACACCACGAATATCGATAAAATTCTCAATGCCATCGAGTGCCAAATCGTCGAGCGTTTGGTCAGAGAAGCGGTTAATGGGTCGTTGCATCGAACCAGACATGTCCAAGGTGAGGAAGATCCACTTCGACTCGATAAACTCTTCCACTTCCTGACGGGCATAACTGATATCGACGATGCTTAACACCAAACACAAATACGCAGCAACAAATAGCAGGGTTTCGTAATGGCGAACGATTGAGGTTGGAGCGATCGTTTCAAAACGACTATCGACCCGTGAAAACGGTATCGTTTCGCGCCAGCGCAGCCCTGCAAGCACAATCAATGGCAGCAGCCCTAGCAGCAGCAAGGCCCAAGGATATGTCAGTTCCAACGAGGTAAACATTACGGATTAGGAACCGCGCTGTTACGGTTGAGTGACTTAGTTGAACGATGTTTTTCAAGGGTCAGAGTTAATTGAGCAACTTGTTCGAGTAATTTATTCGTTTCGATCTGACTAACTGTTCTCGCCAAAGAGTTGTCGAGATGTTGAAGCGTCTGCTGGACCAGTAACCGATATTCGGCGTTGATATAGGGCTGTAAGTTATCGAAAAAGTGTTGGCTGCCACCACCCGTGGTCAGACCATTAGCACCAGCCCAGTCGATTAGATAATAACGCAGCGCTTGGCCCACTCGTGCTAATGACTGTGGCGGCTCAAGAGTTAGCTGCAACTGCTGTAATGCTGTTGTTTCAACCACCAATGTTTGCGGTTGTTGCTGGCGTTGTTGCCATCTTCTTCTTATTATCACACCTATACCAGCAACAAACAGCACCATCGCGATTAGCGCTCGCAACAGAGTAGAGCGAGGTGGTTGTGAATCATTTTTAGCCGCAACGATTTGATCTAATTGAGCTGGCACCTGAAGGCGGTAATCATGTCCACAGCACTGAGCGGCGTATCGTACTCAATAGCAAACAGGTTGCGGAAAACTTGTGTTGGTTTCAGGTTGAGGTTGGCCAGAGTCCCCAGTTCTATCCTTACGTCGTCGTTAAAATGGATATCTAGACTAAATGGTATCGCTGCTCCAGCGACAGCACCCGGGCTGGCAAGGCTGAAGTTAAGAGTAATTGGTGCTTCAACCGCTAAAAGTTCAGGAGTTGCACGCACCACCTGAACATCTTCCGCAAGGCGATTGGCTGCCTGCCAAGTCGACATGTGACAGGGATCAATTTGAATAACCTCTTCGCGGCCAACTAGGTCAGCAGAATAATTAATTGCTCCTACCGATTGGAGTAGTTGCTGGCGCCGTTGCGGGCGAATCTGACTTTTCCAGCGCACACTGATCCGTTCACCGAGAATCTGGGTTTGCCCATCTATGCTCAAGGTCGGTAAAATATAGCGAATCGTCGAATCGCCACTAGCGAGAATGGTGTTGATCACCCCGTTACGATGGGTCGGTTTAAAACGGTAGAGGCCTAAGTCAGGCTGGGCTGGGTTGTAAATAACATCGACCAACGCTTCGCCGTAGCGCTGGTTAAATTCGACCATCACCTCTGGCATGTCACTGGCTGTGGTAAATACTGCTGTAAAGCGCACCGCTAACCAGTTGTTGTCAATGGTTGGCACCACTGGTTGTCCCTCAGTATCGTAAAACCACAGTTCCGCTAGATTCTCCTGCCATACACGACGCAGTTGGTCACTGTGCGCCACTAACGATGATGGTGATGGTGGTGATATTTGTGAAGGTGGGGTGGGTTGCTTACACAGCGGAGTTGCTGCTGTGGCCGAACCACCGAATATTGTAACACTGAGCACCAAACAGCTAAAGCAGATAGCGATATGCTTTGAGATGGTGGGGCCAGTAACGTTTTTAAAGCGGGCCGATGAGATAAAATGGATCAGAGCATCCATGGTGTTTCTCCGTCATGGTGAATAATTAATGCGCTCAGCGCCTTGAGGCCGCTCGGCGAACAAATAGATTGTTGATCTTTTGTTGAACATCGCCTGCGCTCACGTCGATTAGCAACGAACTGACTCCGCTGTGATCTAAACTCTGTGCCGTCTGTTGTCGATGTTGCTGTTGTAATAGGTCATAATCACGCCAGCGATTGAGGTCGATAGAACACGTTTGACCACTTTCTACGTCCTTAATCGTTAACTGACCACCGCGAAAACCTTGATGGTTGATTTCGATTCCACTGAGGAGTTGGATAGCCACCAACTCGTGTGCGGGAATCTTTTGGCTGGCAGTTGCTTCGGTGACCCCTTGTAGTTCATCGAGATTATGTTGGAAGTCAGATAAAATGATACCGAGACAACTGGGTAACTTTTGTTTCATAAACTGTAGTGCCGGTCGTAAACAGGTGCGGCGCACCTTGGTACAGTGAGTCAGCGACAATTGTTGGGCAATGCGCTGAACCTGTTGCGGGTCGGCACTGGGGGGGAGGTAATGCTCCACCCCTTGGGCGTATATCAATAGACCACAGCGATTATTCTCCCGTAGTGCCGCATGCGCCATTGAGATAGCAATGTCTCGCTGCAACTCTTGTTTACCGCCTTGCTGCATAGATGGACTGATATCACAGATCAGCATGAGAGTGTAGGCGTGCATAGATGGACTGATATCACAGATCAGCATGAGAGTGTAGGCGGCGTCACGAGCAAATTCGCGTACATATAGGTTTCCCGTACGCGCCCGTGCCTTCCAATCGATATGACGAAAGCTGTCGCCCTGCTCATAAGGGCGTAGTGACCACA
>NBLY01000089.1:5418-11710 GCA_002084665.1 Desulfobacteraceae bacterium 4572_35.2
CTCGTAGCCAACGCCCTTATTTAGACCTGTCCAATCACCACTGGTTTCTTCACGCGGTGGATATTTTAGTTGCAGGTTGAAAAGATATTTTGGCTTCATCTTTGCCCCGCTAACAGTTAGTGAACACTTGAATGATTTGAGCTGTCGATCTCAGCTGCGACAGCGAAGGGGGAAACCGTTGCCACAACCGCTTGGAGAATATCGCTCACCCCCACACCTTCAATAATTGCAGCATCGCTTAAAATTAGCCGATGACCGAGTACCGGAACAATGCAAGCATCGACATCATCAAAACAAACATGGCTGCGATGATGAATAAATGCGTAACTTTTGCAATAAGCAACTAAATGCTCGGCTGCACGTGGCGAACTACCGACCTGCACATAACGTGACACCATAGCAGGTGCTGTACTGTTTTCAGGACGGGTACGCTGGCAGAGGGTTAAAATGTAGCGAATCACCTCTTCAGAGAGTGCAACGTGCTTGGCTACATAGTCTTGAATTAACACCGCTTGCTCTGGTTGTAGGATTTTCTCTAGCTGCTGTTCGCCAGCCTGAACTCCTTGTCCGCGGCTGGTTAGCAACGCCGCTTCGTGGTGTGACTGCGGGTAGGTGATGGTTATTTTGGCCATGAAACGATCAAGCTGAGCCTCAGATAGCGGATAGGTTCCCAACTGTTCAACGGGGTTTTGGGTAGCCAGCACCATAAACAGTTCAGGCAGGGGATAGTTGTCGCGATCGACACTTACCGCCTGTTCTTGCATCGCTTCGAGCAGTGCCGATTGAACCTTGGGCGAGGCCCGGTTGATCTCATCGGCAAGTAAGATGTTGCAAAACACTGGACCGGGATGAAAAACAAAGTTGCTCTGGCTTTCATCGTAGACCATGGTGCCGGTGACATCGCTGGGTAATTTATCGGGGGTGAATTGAATGCGGTTATAATCACCACCGATGGTTCGCGAGAAAGTTGCCACGGCCAGACTTTTTGCTAAGCCGGGAACCCCTTCAAGTAAAATATGCCCACGCGATAGCATGGCGCACAGCATCGCTTCCACCATCGGTTGTTGGCCGACAATCACCGTCGCAATCTGTTGACGAATCTGCTCTAACTGGCTGTAATACGTTGCCGCTGTGGCGTCCAGTTGCTCTGATTGATGAGGTTGTTTCTCTGACATTAAATTTCACCCTTCACCATTTGAGTCGACCGTTTCAATTTCGGTCCACTTAATTTTGACTGCTAAACAGGTACGACACCTTGCCAACGGCCAGTATGGTTAGTCATTAGAAATAGATAAACTTTTTGCGATCTCGAATGATCAAATAAAGGAAAAATGGTCCACCAAGCAGGGCGGTTAGCACACCGATTCGTAAACCACCACTGCCAACAATTCGCACCAAACAATCCGCATAAACAACCATCACTGAGCCAAGCAAGCCCGATGCTGGTAGTAAAATTCGGTTGTCGGAACCAACGAAGCTGCGCATCATGTGTGGAGCTATCAGGCCGACAAAACCAATGCCACCCGCTACCGCAATGGCACCACCGGTAAGCAATGCTGAAAAAAACAGTAAAAAATTACGCGATAGGCCAACGTTCACGCCAAAATTACGCGCTTGTTCCTCACTGACCATAATGATATTCAGATCGCGAGCAAACAGCAGTGAGCCGAGTAGGGCGACCAACGCTATCACTGCAATAATCAACACATGCTCCCATGATCGGTTATTCAAGTCGCCCATCAACCAACTCACCACTTTACGCGCCATATCAAACTGTTCGGTAGATAAGATAATCACCACTGAGGTCATAGCAGTAAAAATGGCGTTAAATGCGATTCCGCCTAACAACAGAGTGTAGCGGGATGTCAGACCACCCGTGGTGGCAATGCCGAGCACCACTAACAGCGACAAAAAGGCCATCGCCACTGAAAATAATGGCACCACATAGATACTCCCTGAAGCCAGACCTAAATATATGGCTAATACCGCACCAAGAGCAGCGCCAGAACTGGTGCCAATAATTCCCGGACTGGCCATCGGATTTTTAAAAATTCCCTGCATGATCGCCCCGGCACAGCCGAGAGAAAAGCCGACCAGCACGCCGGTTAGGGTGCGCGGAATTCGTCCATACCAGATGATCGCCGTTGAAGGATCGTTGTTGGTAGCAGATGCGCCAAATAACATCTCAACCGCAATGTGGCCAATTTTAGCGAGTGAAATCTCCCATGGGCCAATGGTTACCGATAATACAACACCGAACACCAGAACCGTGAGCACCACTAGGAGTGCAATCACCGTCTGTAGCCGTTCATATTGCCAGAAACGGCTATTTTTCATAGAGAACTCCTCCAAGGTAATTGAGGCTGGCAACGGTGTACTGAGACGAAGCCATTAAGTAGACACTGGGGATCGTGCGGATATTTTTATTACGCACCGCCTTGGCACTAGCAAGAATCGGCTGGCCAAGTAAGTGTTTATCGAGACCACTGTCTTCAGGAATAATGATGATATCGGGATCCCACATGAGCACGGTTTCGTAACCAATTTGCTTGAAAAATTTGATGCCGTTTTGTGTTGCCACGTTTTCGACCCCTAGCGTGTTGCACAACGAATCAAAGGTGCTATTTTCGCCAGCAACAAATCCCATCCGATCATAATAGAGCACCCGCAACGGCTTGCCGTCTAAGCGCTGTTTGACAATCTCTTGAATCTTTACCACGCTGTTTTGCATGGTTGTTACTAAGTGCTGGGCGCTGGTTTCAGCATCGACCAACTTGCCAATGAAATTGATCTGCCGCTCAATTGAAGTAATATTACCAAAAAAACCCATCTCAATAAATGGGATGTGCGACAAAGTCAGTCGATTTTTAAACGAAGACGATGAGTAGTAGGTGGTCAACACCAAATCAGGGCACAGACCGATGACAATTTCAGTATCCTCGCGACCATAGGTCGGTACTGAATCAGGCAGTTGATCGGCTAAAAAAGAGTAGCTAGGGTTACGACAAGTTTCGTGAACGGAAGCGATCCGCTCATGCTCTGTGATCGCCCATAACACCTCAGTCAGGCCAACGGCATGAGGGATGATGCGCTGTGGTTTGTGATCGACCGTGAGCGTGACCTGCTCAGTGACTAGACGATCATCGACAACATTCCAACGTTGATGGTGGTATTCTAATGAGCGTGGATATTGATGGACATTTAATTCAGGCTGATGAGCATCACTCAGATCAGACAAAAGTTGTTCCATATTAAGGGGGAAATCTGGGTCTGTTTCTGCAGCGCTTGCGGTCATGGTTAACGATGGTGCGCCACCAAGCAACATAATCAATAGGCTCAAGCCAACAAATAGACCTTTACTGTGTGTAGAACAACAATGATGTGCCATGTGCTGTTGTGCTTTCCTCAATTTCGACATTGAAGACCTCCCGAATATGTTCTGAGCGAAATGCCTGTTCGGCACAGCCCTGATAGTATAGTTGTCCTTGGCGCAACATCGTCAAAGTGTCGCAATGGCGGCGAGCTAAGTCAAGATCGTGAATGTTCATCAAGATAGTCTTGCCCTGTTTCTTGAGCAGGGCTAACAGTTTCATGATTTGCAACTTGTGCTGAATGTCCAGTGCGCTGGTTGGTTCATCGAGTAAGATGATCGGTGCTTCAGTCACCAATGCTCGGGCGATACTAACCAGTTGGCTTTCACCACCAGAGAGTTGATTGATATAGCGATCACGAAAGCGTTCGGTATCGGTTACCAGCAGGGCTTGTTCAATGATCTCAATATCATGATTTTGTAACCATTGTAACCGATGAAGATGGGGATGACGACCCATCGACACAAAATCAAATACTCGAATCGAAAAATCAATGCGCGATTCCTGTGGTACCAGTGTGATCAGTTGACTTAACTCACGCCGGCTAATTTGTCGTTGATCACGACCTGCAATGTACACTGTTCCGCTGTTGGCTTGCCATATTCGGCAGATCGTTCGCATCAGTGTCGATTTTCCGGCACCATTAGGGCCGACAATGCCATGTATCTGGCCTGTCGCAAAATCTGCGTTGATATTGTCCAAGATCTGCTTGGAGCCAATGCTGTAACATAAATTACGGATCTGAACGATGGAATCGTCCATAATTAACTCAGCTCCTGCTGGCGCAATCGCAACCGCCACGCCAGCGGTAACGTAAACTTAGATGGTAACGCGATCAGAGCTGCTACACCGACAATGGTGAACATCAGTGGACCGTCTAATTTGACACCCGACAAGCCAGAAATTGCCGTGGTCCCCCACAACATTATCATACTCGTCACCAGATGGATATTCTGTGACATAGCATGAATACCCCAAAAGTTTTGCGCAAGGCGTGTTTGTGATTGATTGCGTAGCTTGATTTCGATCAACTTAAACCACAGCCGACCTTCAACAATTTGAGCGGCACCGCTGCACACGTGATGGAGGAGATAGAGCAGGATTAAAACATATTTGCCATAACTGTTGCCAGCAAAACAATGCTCGAATATCGGTGGATAGCATAGGACTAAAAATATGATTCCCAATGATTCACCGAAGGCTACAAACACCATGCCGCGCACCAAGCTACGCAACTGAATAAAGCGGTTAGAACTTTGTATTGACTCTCAGCCATACTAAACATGCTGTAAAGAATCGCCCCTTCGAGGATACTTTTAGCGATGTTGAACAGCAATGTACCCAGTTCGCCATAACGATAATAAGAAACCGTCATCAAGGCGTGAAACCATAGCTGAATTTTATATATGAGGTCACTTGTTAATGACAGGCGCGCATGCTGTGAAGGGGAAGAACCGGCAGAGGTCTCTGACATAAATAAACCTTCCTTGCGTGAGATAAATAGACGGTTAATTCATCCACGAGACTATTGAATAGTGCAGTCAGCAACTGCATTGTTCGACAAGCTCCTGGAGGATAGGGCCAAATGATTCTTTTTCTTAAAGCCTTTGGTCAGCCGGAGTGAAACTCCAGCTGACCAAAGTTGTGGAACAATTTACATTTTTTTCATCAGTGCTACGGTCTCACGGGCTGCATCTTTAGGATCCAAACCTGTATCTGAGATACCAGAAACAACTTTCACTGAGTCATGATCCATTGTGCCAGCCTTACACCAGACATTTTGACCACCGTTAGCAATATAGGCAGAGAATGCGTGGTGACCAGAACCTGGACGCTCACCAATTATGTGAACAACCATGCCGGTATCGCCGCAGTTAGTGAAAATGGTCTCGCCAACTTGATAACCTGCACGAACACGGCCACCGGTGATAACAATATTTTCTTTAGCAACGCTAAATCCAGCCTTCTTAAGAAGCTTACGCATCTCTTGAAGATATGGTGTCAAGTGACCTTCATCCATAACAGCTTTGGAGTTCAAACCGTCAGAGATAACAAATACAACATCAGGAGAGTTGTTGCCCCAGCTGTTGCGCAGTTTACCAAGGGTTGCAACCGCTTCCTTGCTGAGGATTTCACCTTTTGATGGTGCAGAGATGTAATCTTCACGATCATGAACAGTGGTCTTGATCGATACAGAATTAGGGATTGATGCGATAAAGTCTTCAGACATCTCTGTCCATAGGCTTACCTTGGCATCATCGTAAACAGCGTGAACTTTTTTATCCAGCTTAGGATTAAGATCCCAGATGTTTTCGCCATAACCCATAGCTAAATCAACGCCGTGGCTCAGAACTGTGTCGATCTCTGCCTGCGCTTCAGCATAGATAGCTTGTTGGCTACGAGTGTCGCCTTTTTCTAGTTGGAACTGATAATAAACCCACTTAATGTCGCCAAAGTACTTAGTAGGCTTGTCATCTGCACCGATCACTTGGATTTTTTTGAAAAAGTCCCAAATTGGATCATTTACTTTGAAGTCAAACTGCTCACGTAGACGAACATGATCTTGGTACTGAGTTGTCAAGTAGCTAAGCATTGGATCGTTACGAGTTGGCAGAGACATCAAGTAGGCTGGGTTAGCTGGAGCGATCTGATCTTGACACCAAGCTAGATCATCCAATGTTACAGGCATGTGCAAAGTAGAGCAGATATCGAGACCTAAGTTCGTACTGCTTAAGGGCACGAGCAAAACCGTACTTACGTGATTCGTGAACCACCATGTCGAAACCGTGGCCATGACCGTTAGTAAAGTCAGCACCTTGACCTGTTTCAAAGTACAGACCGTATTTACCTTTACGCGACTTAGCGTAATCGATCATCCCTTGAACAGTTAGGTCAAAAGTCTTGTTAGCACTTTCGGTACC